>JAZSFC010000013.1:0-47106 GCA_045531955.1 Lachnospiraceae bacterium
AATATCTACACCTTTCCACTGACATAGTGTTCTTATTATCTCCCTAATATCTTCCCGTTTCTCATTAAAAAACACTTTTCTGCGATACTTCGGGGCAAATACCACATGATATTTGCAGTTCCATTTTGTATGTGCTAAACTTTTAACGTCAGTATTTTGTTCAGTCATTTTACTGTCCTCCTAATGTGTATTTATTTACGTAACTGGCAGGTCACGTTCTTATTATACTCATTAGGAGTTTTTTAACTGAATACATCGCTAAAGCTTTGAAGGAACCACGCGACTATCGCGTGGTTTTCTTAATACAATAAAGGGAAGGAGCAACACTCCTTCCCTTTTCCTTTACAAAAATCTCGGTTCATCAAACACCAGTCCGTTTTCCAACAAATGCTCAATAAACTGCTTATAATATTCCGGCACCAACGCTTCCGTCTCATCGTGGGCATGTAATAAAATAATGTGGTGATTATTCTCTCCAAACAATACAGCCCCTGATTTAGGATTTTTATCATGCATTTTTTCCCAAACAGACTCTTTGGTAAAATCGGAGCCCGGACGAATCATATATTCCCCAAAATCAAAGGACCAGAAGGTATCAATATCTTTGCTTAATCCAAATTCTTTCCACCAATGGTAGTCAAGCTTGGTATCATCTACCTTGTGAAATCCCTTTTCTTTCAAATACTTCTGCAGAGCTTCCTTATTAACTCCACCCTTATCACCGTACGGGAACCGGAACGGACGCCACACACGTTCTATGCCACAGTCCGCATATAATTTATTCAGGATTTCTTCGCATTTCTCAATTTCCGCAATGCCTTCTTCCAAACTAATGGAGGAAAACGCCGGATGGGAGTAGCTGTGGTTGCCCACAATCATGCCGTTTTTTATGGCATACTTTGCTTCCTCATAATTTTGCTCCACTCTCTGCCCCTCTGCAAAGAAAATTACTTTGATTCCCTTTTCCTTTAAATAATCCACAATGGCAGGTGTATTCTTGGACGAAAAATCATCAATGGTTAAAAGCGCTGTGTTCATCTTGTTATCTCCATTCTAACAGTATTGTTTTTTATCAGTTCCATATAGCCTTCTGCTTTGTTATCCATTCGCCCCATTTACTTGCCCAAGACTCAACAAAGCACGCAGTATATGCGATATGCTTCTCCCGGCGTATTCTTCTAAAGTAAGGAATGTTCGCCCAGGAATAAGAAATGATGCCGATAATAACCAAATACAACGGTCCGAGCAGCAATGACTGTATGCAGTGCCCGTACTCATGCACCCTGACTTCCTCCGTCCGGCTGTCTTCCTCCTGCGGTGTAAAAATAAACATACCAAGGCTCATACCGCCCCGGCTGTTCCATTTGGTATCGATACAACCACGATACCACCGGTGCGGGCATCGGATATGTTTTAAAAATATAACTGCACCGAGAAGGGTTTGCGGTAAGCCCCAGGTACATTGGAATAAAATAAAAAATAGTTTTTTCATCGTACTGCCACCTTAATTATTTTCTTTCAGCGCACACATATTTCATTACTAATTCATTTCCCCAAGATAGTTCTGTATAGTTAAATCCCACATTTTCGTATAGTTTTCGCGCCACTGCATTATCAGGGTGTACGGATAATAATATCCTTGATGCACCTTTTTCCTTCAATTTTTCCATGCTCCACAGCAACGCCTTCTTTCCATAACCTTTCCTCTGAAAATTTTTATCAATATATAAACGCCCTATATTATATTTATTGATTCTTGGACATGGATAAAGCAAGACATAACCCACTGTATTATTCTCACATTTTATTAGATATAGTTCACTATATCTAATCCGAAGGCTATCCCATAGAGTTCGCAGATGAGATGTTGACATTATTTCTTTTTGCTCACAAGTAATATCTAATGAGAAAAACAACTTTAAATTCTTCAAATTCACTTTTTCATAAGTAAGCATTTTTCTTCTCCTGTCTGCTTCACAAATTGAAATTTGTCTAACGATTTTGTTCTATCCATTTGTTCAAAGGTTTGCGAATAGGCTTGGAGATATTCTCTGGAATCTCATCAATCGGAAAGAATTTCAAAGCATCAACTTCTCCCTCTTGGCATCTCAATTTTCCTGCGTACCGCTTACATACATAAACAATATCAACGTTTGATACTTCATCTCCGTTGGGATAAATGTAGTGTGTATCTTGACCTGAGAACACTCCAAACAATTCCAGACTCTCTGCGATCAAACCAGTTTCTTCAAATAGCTCTCTCTTGGCAGCTTCTTCCACTACCTCATCCAGTTCAACTGAGCCACCTGCGTAACCCCAACAGTGATTATCGTTTCTTAACTGCAATAAAATTCGATTTTCAGAATCCACAACAATTACACTGGCACCAACTTGCAGCAAAGGACGATGTCCCACAACCGCTCTCAAATCCATAATATAATTAGACATTATAGTTATCTCCTCAAATTCAAGTTTTTTCTCTCGCCCATACAATTGAACTTACGTTCAATTGTCATTCCTCGCTCAAAGAGCTCGGTCAATTCAAATTTATATAGCTAATTATAGCACACTCTCTAACCATGTACAACAGGTGCGAAAGAGTATAAAAAAAACCTCCGCATCAGAAAACCTGACGCGGAGGCCGTAAACTTCGCTATAAACGTATGTACAATTAGAATGTACCCTGAGCAAGCATAGCATCTGCAACCTTCTTGAAGCCTGCGATGTTTGCACCTGCAACCAGGTTGTAACCAAGACCAACTTCTTCAGCAGCCTTTGCGGACTCGTCATGGATGCTGATCATGATGCGGTGAAGCTTTTCATCAACTTCTTCTGCTGTCCAGCTGTATCTCTCGGAGTTCTGGCTCATTTCGAGACCGGAAACAAGAACACCACCTGCGTTAACTGCCTTGGAAGGAGCAACGATCATGCCCGGCTGTTCCATTAAGAACTTAAGAGCATCGTTTGTGGTTGGCATGTTAGCAACTTCGATGTAGTACTTAACGCCGTTTGCAGCAATTCTCTTAGCCTGTTCCATGTTAACGTCGTTCTGTGTAGCACATGGCATAACAACGTCAACCTTAACGCCCCATGGCTTTTCACCAGGGAAGAACTGGCAGCCGAACTTATCAGCGTAATCCTGAACCTTATCACGGCCGGAGGAACGCATCTCAAGTAAGAAATCAATCTTCTCGTCTGTAATGATACCTTCCGGATCGTAGATGTAACCGTCAGGACCGGATAATGTAACTGCCTTACCACCAAGTTCAGCAATCTTCTTAGCTGCACCCCATGCAACGTTACCGAAACCGGAAATTGCAAAGGTCTTGCCTTCGATTGTATCACCTTCATGCTTTAATACTTCGCATGTATAGTAAACAGCGCCGTAGCCTGTTGCTTCCGGACGGATTAAGGAACCACCGTAGGAACGGCCCTTACCTGTTAATGTGCCGTTTTCGAACGCACCTCTGATGCGACGATACTGACCATAGAGGTAACCAATTTCTCTTCCGCCAACACCGATATCACCTGCAGGAACGTCTACGTCAGGACCGATGTGACGATATAACTCTGTCATGAATGCCTGGCAGAATCTCATGATTTCGCCGTCGCTCTTACCACGTGGGTCGAAATCAGAACCACCCTTTGCACCACCCATAGGAAGTGTGGTTAAGCTGTTCTTGAAGGTCTGCTCGAATCCGAGGAACTTCATGATGGAAAGGTTTACGGATGGATGGAAACGAAGACCACCCTTGTAAGGTCCGATTGCGCCGTTGAACTGTACTCTGTAACCACGGTTTACCTGAGTCTGACCATTGTCGTCTACCCAAGCTACGCGGAACTCAATTACTCTTTCAGGCTCACACATTCTCTCTAAGAGAGCGGCCTTTCTATATACTTCTTCATTCTTGTCTACTACCGGCTTTAAAGAAGATAATACTTCTTCTACTGTCTGTAAGAACTCCGGTTCATTAGCGTTCTTTTCCGACACTTTTGCGATGACTTCATCTACGTATGACATACTTTTTGTCCTCCTTTTTCTGAATCATATTTAACACTATGATGCTTTATTATATTAGTCCGATAAAGTTTTTGCAAGAGGAAATTTAAATTTTTTGCAATTTTTTTTCAAATTTTATTCTCTGACACCAAATTCGACAAAAAAATCACTTCCGCAAGGTGCTATATAATACTTTTCCAGCAAGGAAACACTGATTTTCTTCTGTTCCTCCAGATCACCGGTTTTCCCAAGAAGTTCCCTTGTCTCCTCTAAAATTCCCTTCCACTGCATCACAAACCGTTCATAAGCCTTTAAATTCGGCTCTCCCATCCACTTATCAATTTTTATTTTACTACGGCTTTCTTTTTTACACTCCCCTGTCATAAGCACATACGAGAATCCACCGTCGTGATAATACCGCCCCAACGGAAACAACCTGCAAATCCCCGGACGGAATGCGTGGATACTGCAGCGGCCTTCCCCATTTAAAAACGGGCAGGCTCCCGTTTGGTTTTCCATGTTTAAGCTTGGCAGAACCAAACCGTCCACCACCGATAACATAATATGCTTTCCAATCATCTCGGAAAATGTTACACCCAGCCCCCTTGTTAACCGCCATACATCATAAGGGTCCAGCACTACAGAGTTACCCATTCCCTTACAGCAGGCGGAGCATCCCTCACAGTCATTGCAGGCAAGCCGGGCCATATCACTGCTTCTATATAATTTTCCATCGGTTAATGCGCTTAAATCGCCGTCTCGTTTCATAGTTTCACGTCCTTTTTCATTGACAACTTTTCTTCCAAATGTTATCGTAATACGTAAGGAAAGTTTTTGTCAATACATAAAACATTTTGTTGAAAAACATTAGAATACAGGAGAGTTTCTATGCTTTATTTTTTTGTCAATCCTGCTTCCCGTTCCGGTAAAGGTGCCGAGAAATGGTATCAGGTACAACCGATTTTAACCGAAAAGCAAATTCCTTATCAGGTACATTTTTTATCCGATGAACCATTTCCGCGTTCTATTATGGAAGATATTTTTGCTAAAGAAGAAGGAACTGTCTCCATTATCATTATTGGCGGTGATGGTACCATCAACCAGTGTGTGAACACCATTCCTGACCTTGCCCGTGCAGAACTCAGTGTTCTTCCAACCGGCTCCGGCAACGATTTTTGCCGCAATAAGGACATTCCTAAAACCTTGGAGGAACAAATTGACAACATTATCAACAAAAAAAATATCCGGATGGTAGACTGTGGTGAGATTACATACAAGCTAACCACCAATGAAACCCATAGCCGTAAATTTGTGGTCAGCACAGGCTTTGGTTATGACGCTGCCATCTGTCATTTAGCAGAACGGTCCAAGTTAAAAAAGACCTTAAACAAAATCAAGCTGGGCAAGCTGGTATATTTAGCAATCGGTATAAAAGAAATTTTTGGTGCCAAGCTTACCGACATGGATATTACCATTGACGGAGTCACCAAGCAATATAAAAAGGTGTTCTTCATTGCCACCATGAACCAGCCGTTTGAAGGCGGCGGTGTTGCCATGACACCAAGTGCTTCCGACTGTGATGAAACCCTGGACTTCCTGATTTTCAGTGGTGTGTCCAAATTCAAAGCACTGTGTACCATTCCGCTTCTGTATGTAAAGAAACATGCCGGAAAACCGGGAGTAACCTTACTTACCGGAAAGACCGTTTCTGTTACTTCCTCTGCAGAAAGAGTTCTTCATTTTGACGGTGACAGTCTGGAGGGTTGTAAAGGCTTTGATGCAAAATTAACAGGAAAAGTAAAGGTTATATTTTAATTTATCCCATGAAACAGAAAAGGGAATTCCTCTGTCGTATTTGACTTTGGAATTCCCTCTTTTTAGTTTTATGTAATTTTATGCACCCGGTACATAACCACCCAGTACCTTAGGCAGCCATAAGCTGATATCCGGAACAAAGGTAATTAACAGAAGGGCTACTACCATACAGATATAGAATGGTACAGTTGCCTTTACAATCTTGCCAATCGGACGTTTTGCAACGGCAGAACCGATGAATAATACCGAACCAACCGGAGGCGTAAGCAAACCAATACCACAGTTTAACATTAACATAATACCGTACTGGATTGGGTCCATACCTGTAGAAACTGCAATAGGAAGCAGAATCGGTGTGGTAATCAAGATAATCGGAGACATATCCATAATCATACCTAAGAACAGTAAAATAAAGTTAATTAACAGTCTTAAAACAATCGGATTCTCAGAAATACTCATCAGAGCATTCGCAGCCAGTTCAGGCACGTTTAACAAAGTTAAGCAATAGCCAAATACACTGGAAGTTGCAATCAGAATCAATACGATGGAAAGTGTTTCAACCGCACCGGTTAATTCTTTCCATACGCCCTTCCAATTGATACCCTTGTAAATGAATACAGAAACAAACAGGGAATAAAATACTGCAATTGCCGCAGATTCTGTAGCTGTAAACCATCCGGCAACTACACCAACTACTACAATAATAATAGCACCCAGTGCCCAGAAAGAAGTTAACAGCTGCTTAAATAAATTGACAATACTAAACTTATCACCCTTTGGATAGTTACGTCTTACGGAGATAATATAGGTACCAACCATAAGGGAAGCTGCTAACAAAGCGCCCGGTAAATATCCTGCCAGGAATAAACTACCTACGGAAATACCGCCTGCTGTAGTTGCATAAATAACCATGTTATGACTCGGTGGCACTAACAGACCTTCTACAGAGGAAGTAATAGTAAGCGCTGTGGAGAAGTCATCATCATATCCCTGCTCTACCATCATAGGAATTAAGATAGAACCAAGGGATGCGGTGTCTGCGGCTGCAGAACCGGAAATACCGCCGAAGAAGAAAGAGTCCAGTACATTAACCGCACCAAGACCGCCTCGCATCCAGCCTACACAGGCATTGGCCAAGGCTACCAGTTTATCCGATATTCCTCCGGCGCCCATGAGTACACCCATGGTAATAAAGAACGGCACTGCCATCAGGCTATAAGAAGAAATACCCTTAATCATCGTCTGACAAACAATATTTAAATCTTTGCCAAGATAGGATAAGCAGAAAATAGAAGAAAGTGCTACTGCATACGCAATCGGAAAACGGAGCACAATCATCAAAAGGAAGGAACCTATCAGGATAATAATAGCAATATTTTCTGCACTCATTATTTAGCCTCCTCCTTTACAAATATTTTTTTCAAACGCTCATGAAGACGTTCTATTTCAAAAATCACCATAGCAAATCCTGCTAACGGAATCGGAAAATACATCCAGAATTTACTTAACCATGTCATGGAAATATAGGTAGCAAACTTACCAAGATTGTAAGCATACTTCCAACCGGTAGTTAACATAATAACTCCTAACACTAACACTGCTACATCTGCCAAAATGTCCAATGCAAGAAGTAATTTCTTTGGCAAATAATGGTCAAATGCATCCATGCGGATATGCTTTTCATGACGAATGGCAATGGCTGCAGATAAAACTGCCATATAGCACATCAGGCTAAGCACTACTTCTTCTGTCCAAGCCGGGTCCTTTAAAAAAGGAATTATGTCTCGTATAAATGCGCCGCTTGGTAATTCGATACCGCCCACCAAGCGTCCGAGTACAGAATAGGAAGCAATGCAAATGTCTGCTACCAACAGAATTTTACATAAAAACATTACAACCTTGTCTGTAACCTCATACACCGGACGGACCTTCTCAAATACTTGAAAAATCTTCGGCATAATGAACCTCCATATACAAAAATGAAATTTATAGGGTGCGCAGAATCACTACGCACCCTATTGGTCTATCACATAACAACTTCTATCGTCAGAATTACTTTAATCCCTGAATCTGGTTGTAAAGATCTTCCTGACCCTTAATGTTCTCAGAAATGATAGCATCACAAGCTTCTGCTAATGCGCCCTTATCAACACCGTCGATAACAGTAACACCTTCAGCCTTTAATGCATCAAGAACCTTAGCTTCTTCGCCTGCGGATAACTGAGCGTTGAATTCCTGAGCAAGTCTGCCTGCTTCCATGATAGCTTCCTGCTGGTCTTCGGATAACTTAGCCCAAGCCTGATCAGTAATAATAACCTGAACAGCACCTAAAGTATGACCGTCGAGGATTAAGTAAGGAGCTACTTCAGGGAAAGCGTTGGACTTGTAGTTAGCGATTGGCTGTTCTGCACCGTCACATACACCGGACTGAAGAGCGGAATATAATTCACCAAAGGATACTACTGTTGGGGATGCACCAAGACCTTCAACAAGACCGTTCATGATAGGGTCGTTGGATACACGAAGCTTCATGCCTGCTAAGTCAGCAACACTGGCAATCGCATTCTTTGTGAAGAAATGACGGAAACCTTCTTCGCCGTAGAAAATACCACGGATAGGAAGCTTTAAAGTCTGAGGCTCATTTAAAAACTCCGGTGCTAAATCAGAATTAGCAAAGTTCCAGAAATGTTCACGGGATTCAAATGTGAATGGAAGGGAAAGAAGCATAGACTTCTTTGCACCATAACTTGTTAATGCAAATGCGGAAATACGTGCCATATCGATGGTATCACCGCCACCTAAAATGTTATCCAGAACGTCGTTTTCGGAACCAAGTACGCCGGATGCCTGAATGTCAATAGTTACTGTACCATTGGTTAATTCCTTTACCTTTTCAGCAAAGAATGTACCAGTCTGACCTACGATGGTATCCAGTGGGTTAACCTCTGCGTACACTAATGTTACGTTTTCACTCTTCTTCTGACCGCAAGCTGCCATGGAAAGAACCATTGCTGCTGCCATAGCTAATGCCAGAAATCTCTTGATTTTTCTCATTTTGTTTTCCTCCTCTTTGTTACGCGGCCCTCCGCCGCAATTTCCGGTTCTGGTATTTATGTAAATTGTACACTTTCTACCGTCAATCCGTTGACTGCATTGTAACAAATGACAAAACAAGATGCAATAGCATATAAAATTTGTGCTAAATATCTAAAAAAAGTGAAATTACTTCTCCTGAATTTCTTTCAATAATTTAGTTTCTTCCTCTGTGTAACTTTCATACAACGGTTGCACCGCCGCCCGGAATTCCTCCAGTTGTTCTTTACTTAACTCTGTAATAATACAGCCAAGCTTTATTACCTGTTCCTTTGACTGCTGTTCTCTTTCCAGCCAAAGTTCCCTTTCATATTCTGCAGATTCTTTGGCGCATTCCCGGACAATATCTACAAAGGATTCATCCACCGCTGCAATCCGTTCTATCGTCAATTCACTGGCTATCTGCATTTCCGGCAATCTGGAATGCTCATCCAGAACCAGATACGGTGCCGTTTCATAATGTCCTGTTGCTGCATAACTCGGAAAATTGTTTTCTGCCCCGTCAATTCTTTCTGTCTGCAGTGCCGAATAAACATCACCATACGCAATCTGCACCGGTGTTGCCCCCAGAAGTTCTACCACGCGGCTCATAAATCCGGATTCCTGTACACGTATGCTAATCCCCTGCAAATCTCCAAGAGAATTTACCGGCATTCTTGTGTAAAAACTTCTTGCACCTGCATCAAACCAGCTTAAGCCCATAAAGCCAACCTCCTGTGTCATTGCCAAAAAGTTTTCACCGATATCACCATCCAACACACGCCACATATGTTCCGCATCATCATACAAATACGGTAATTGAAGCACTTCAAACTGCGGCATAACCTCCGATAACGTTCCCAAAGAAACTCGTGTAAAGTCAATTCCTCCAAACTGAACCTGCTCCATTACACTGTTCTCATCTCCTAATTTTCCATTCCCATAAACTTTAATTACTATTTTACCATTGGTACGTTCTTCTACCAGGCGTGCAAAATATTTTGCCGCCTCTGTTGTCGGATAATCGTCCGGCTGGTTATCGGCATAGCGCAGGAGAAGTTCCGGATATTCCTGCTGCTTTTTTGCACATCCCGCTACGAAAAGGACAGTACATACCATAAGTATTATCTGAATTTTTCTCACTTCTGCTCCACCTTCTTCCAGACCTGTGCACGGCGATACTCTGTCGGCGTCATTCCGGTATGCTTTTTAAATGCTCTTGCAAAATAGCTGGAACTGTCATAGCCCACCATGGCAGCAATCTCTGCTGCTGAACGGAGCGGATCCTGTAGCAGTTCCTGAGCAGCATTCATCCGCAATTCTGCTACATACTCCACAAAATTTACTCCAAAACATTTTTTAAACCGGGAAGAAAAATAGGCCGGTGCCATATTGGCAATTTCGCTGATGGTATCCAAAGAAATATCATACTGCATGTAATTGTACTGCAGGTAGTCCTTTACCTTGTCCATTAAAGCATCACCGCTTCCTGTTGTTTCCCGTTCCTCAAAGGTCAGGTTTTTCAACTGCTTTTGACTTTCTATCTGTGCAAAAGCCAAACGAATTGCCTTTTCCACTTCCTCCGGGTTTACCGGTTTTAAGATGTAATCCGATGCTCCGAGTTTTACTGCTTCATGAGCATAACTGAACAAGCTGTATGCTGTAATAAAAATAATTTTCCGATTCGGCTGCTGTACAAGTATCATTCTGGCCGCTTCCAAACCGTTCATTCCCGGCATTTCAATATCCATCAAAATCAGCTCCGCTTCCCAAAGCGCAGCCAGTTCCACTGCCTGCCGGCCATTGGATGCCACCCGTACATCTGCTTCATGTCCAAACCGCTTTTGCACTATTTCCTGCAAAAACTCCCGTTCAATATGTTCATCATCAACAATGAGTAATTTCATCATTTTCCGTATCCTCCATATCCACCATAACAAGAGGCATAAACAGCTCCACCGTAGTTCCCACGTTTTCTCCGGACATTAGTGTTAATCCGGATCCTTCTCTCAGGCGCAATCTCGCAGCCACATTACACAACCCGATGTGTTCTCCCGTTATCATAGGATTTTCCAGTTTTTTCACCAAATCCTCCAGATTCTCTTTTGCCATGCCGACACCGTTATCTTCCACACGGATAAACAGCTTCTCTTCCCTGCTGAAAATAGAGATTCTGACAACACCTCCGTTTTCTTTTGGTACAATTCCGTGTTTAAATGCATTTTCCACCACCGGCTGTAATACAAAGGACGGCACTACCGTTTCCGGTAAAAGTACCTCGGGTGAAACATCCCACGCCAGATTTACCCTGTCTCCAAACCGTATTTTCTGCAATTTGAAAAATTCCTTCACAATATGCACTTCTCTGGCCAGTGTAACTTCCATCTCATTACTTCCCAGGGAATAACGGAATAACTGGCTCATAGATTCCAACAGCTCCCTTGTTTTATATGCTTCCTCCTGTCTTGCCGTGTACATTACCACATTCAATGTGTTAAACAGGAAATGAGGATTAATCTGGCTTCTTAACAGCTGCATTTTTTCCCGTTCCATCTCTGTTTTTTCACTCAACAACTGAACCTGACGCTTCATGGAATATTTCATCTCATTAAATGCCCTTGCCGTATCACCAATTTCATCGTCCATACTTACATCCAAGTCCCGCACATCCAGGTTCCCCGCACTGATTTCCTTTGCTGCCTGTGCAAGTTCACGTACAGAATGTATCAATACATACAAAGACATGACAACTACACATCCCAGCACCAGACATACCCCGTTCATCAGCCTTCTTGCAGAATTCAGTTTATTATTCATCCGGGTGAATTTAATATAGGCACTCTGATTATCTAAAATTGCCTGTTCCAGCAACTGCTGTGTATACTGTCTGAGATAGGTTCCGCATGGTTCAGTTTTCGAATAATAGGTGCTTGCTGCCCTGTCTGTATCCCCAATTTCTATAAACAACATTATTTCTTCTAAGGAACCGGCAAAGGTTGTATATGTAATTTTTACGGCATTCGCCAGTAAATACTGTTCTTCGCTTACTTCGCCAAGCACCGGTTTTACCTGTGCCAGATATTCCGCCGATGATTTTCTGCTGTTTTGTAAAGCTTTCATTAAGGCAGCTTCATCACCATAATCCCAACGATGATTTTTTAAAACCTGCAAGGTGTTTTCCAATTCATTCAAAAATTGGCTGATTACTTGTATACTCTCGGTTCGTTCTTCCATTGGAGACAGAACGCTTCGCTTTTGATAGCTTTCCATTCCGGACTGAAACAGCAGTAACACACAAAACGATACAAAAAAAAGAATCAGCCGGTTCATAAATGTCAGTTGTTTCTTCTTTTTCTGCATACAAGTTTCCTCCCTCACGAATTCACTAATTTTGATAGTATCATTATTTTTTCTTCTTTGCAAGTTTTAGAAATTGTCAGGCGGAATTATCTGTGGTATACTAGACAAAGCATATTTATTCCAGTAAGGAGATTATCGATGAAAATAGACGTTATTCTTTCCGAATCTTTATTCCGCCGTTTTACTATGTTTGACATTTTAAAGCGCAGAAAAATGTGGCGTTCCCCTGTAATTTTTGCCAGCATTCTCAGCGGCTGTGCTTGTGTATGTTATATCATGCATCACGTTGACGGTGCCATATTGTTAGGCAGTGTTTTACTCGCCGTTGGTCTCGGTATGCCGGCTGTATACTTTTCTACTTTTTTTTCTTCTCTCCGGAAAGAAATCAAAAATCAAAACTTAAAAACACCGCGGCAAGTTTATACATTGGAATTAACTGATAAGGCAGATGGTATTTTCATCCGGAACAAAACAGAAAAAGCAACCTACAAATGGGAACAGGTTTTCCACGTCTACCGCGACAAAGATGCCACCTATCTCTTTCTCACTGCAGCCAGAGGCTTTATCCTGCCTCATGACTGTGTCCCGGAAGGTGCTGACGCTTTATGGACACTTATTACCTCCCTGCTTCCGGAAAACCGTTATACTGTACTATAAAAAATTAAGGACAGGCCTCCGCAGACAACTCAAGTTGTCCATGGAGCCTGTCCTTACTTATTCCTTTACAACGTAATTTCCATCTCCTTGTTAAATACAAGTCCTCTGGCTCTTTCGCCATATCGTACTACTAATTTTCTGTAGGTGGATTGATATCCTTCATGGTCCATTTTCATGGTAAGGGTGTTTCCCTTTCTTACAAAGTGATACTCGTTATAAACACCCTTCTGATAGTCCAGGGTTTCGCCGTCATCTTCGTAATGTACATACTCGGACTCATCGACGCCCGGTGCCAGATACAAGTGCAGGTTGGTAATCTTGCTCTTGTCAATATGCTGTAATCCGGCAAACATCGGAATCATTGTACCGGCTTTAATAAACAGACCGGTTTCGTTAAGCTTCATCGGCACAATATATTCCTTGCCTCCATCCAGCACCTCATTTGTAAAATAGTTCACCCACTTACCCTCCGGCAGATAAACCACACGGGACTTCTGACCCTGATTTACGACAGGAGCCAGCATTACGGAATCACCAATCATTACCTGATCGTTGATTTCTTTCACAGCTTCATCCGTCGGGAAATCGTAAAATAATGGACGGTACAGCGGTGTGCCCTCCATATGGGCCTTACGAAGCTGGTCATAAATGTATGGTAAAAATTCATAACGTAAGTTCAGGAACTTCTTGTAAATTTCCACGGTTTCCTCATCAAAAGCCTGTGGTTCCTGATGTCTGGTATTTAAGGAAGAGTGGTTTCTGAGGAATGGATTAAACATATTTGCTTCCATCCAGCGGATAACAAGCTCCTTCGTACTTTCATTACCAAAACCGCCGATATCCACACCGTTTACCACAAAACCGGACATATTCATGGTCATTACCTGTGGCAGTGAAGTACGCAGGTGATCCCACAGAGACTGGTTGTCACCGTTCCAGGAAGTGGTGTATGGGCTGCTGGTAGCAAATGCCGCTCTGGTAATTACCGCCGGACGCAGATTGTTTTTGGTAAACGCTTTTGCAATACACTTTGCCATGTACTCACCGTAAAGATTGTGAACCTCGTCATGATAGTAAGTCGTATCTCCTGTTTTAAATTCCACATCATCCGGTAACGGACCGTTAAAGGAGGCCGGCTCATTCATATCGCACCAGATACCGGACATGCCGTATTCTTTTACGAATTTATCGGTAACGTCGGTTAAATAATCTGCCGTCGTTTCATCAAAATAGTTCGGATACTTGGAATCTCCCGGCCAAACCGCATTGATGTAGTCTTCGCCGTCCTTGGTTGCCCAGCCGTGATTCTTTGTTAAGGTATCGTAAAGTTCATAGCCCTCTTCCACTTTAACGCCCGGATCAATAATCGGAATCATACCGATGCCATCTTCCTTTAAATCAGCAATAAACTGCTTGGCATCATCAAAATAACCGTCTGCCACAGTATATACTTTGTAACGCTCCATGTAGTTGATATCTGCGTGGATATAATCAATCGGCATCTGGTTTTCCTTATGGAACTCGCGGATTGCCTGCATTTCTTCCTGGGAATAGGACCAGCGGGAGGCATGGTAGCCGAGGAACTTCATCGGTGTAAATAAACTTCTGCCCACCAGTTCGGTATAATTCTTTGTAATCTCTGCCGGAGTATCTCCAAGCAGCAGGAAATAATCGTACTCACCCTTTTGGGTACCGATATACATAAACTTTTTATTGTACTTGCCTAGGTTAATCACACACTTATAGCTGGATGGATAGAACACACCATAGTAGCTTGTGCTGTGGTGGTTTACCAATAAATAAGTAATAGACTTGTACAACGATTTATAATTTTCATTATGCTGGGACGGGTCATCGGTATTCCAGGAAATATATTCATAGTCACGACGGTTTAAATGGGCCGCCTTATCCCCAAGACCGTAAATTTTATCCGAATCATCAAAGAGGCGGAAGGTCATCTGGGCCTTGAAATCTGCCAGAGATGCTTCTTCCTTGTGACCTTCTAATTTAGCTAAATCAAAATCCTTGTCCTCTTCGTAGATTTTTGCATCTTCACCGGCGTACTCCTCAAAATACGGCTGTCCGTTTCTTGTAATGCGTAATGTCAGGGCATTGTCCACCAGAATTTCAACATTTCCGGACTTAATAATTAAATTATCACCCAATGCCACAATTTTGCTTGCCACCAGCTCGTTGCGGTAATTTAAATGCACCAACGCTTCGCTGTTTTTCTTTTCATACACACGAAGCAAACCCGCGTGAATCCATTCTAAATGTTTTTCCTTTGTACCGTTTGTGAGGCAAATATGATTTCCCTCCATCGTATAATCAAGTTTCATAATATCCTCTCTTTCCACCGGATGCCCGATGCTCTTTATAATGTTCTCTTTCCCAGTCGTACTTCTTCCAAAAGCTCTGCCACGGAAGGCTCCAAGCCATTCAGCATACTTTCTTTGCCCGGCTTCTTTACTTCTTCTAACAGTCTGCGAATTTCTTTGTTGGTTTCCTGTACTTCCTGAAGCAATCCCTGGGCGGACATACGCATAGCTCCCGCACCCCAGATAATCACCTGCTCTGTGGCATCGGAAGTTGCTACCGTCACCTTATACTTTTTTGCTATTTGGTGCACCGTCTTTTCGATGTACTGGTCTGCGGTTTCCGCTTCCTTCGTGTACACCACATGAATGTTGTGATATTTCTGGACTTCGCCCTGAAAACCCTCCACCTTATAAGCGTCAAACACCAGAATCAGCGTACATTTCTTAAAGCCCTGATAATTGCAAAGCACATCCATTAGCTTTTGCCTTGCTGCTGCAATGTTGGTTTTAGACATCTCATTTAATTCGTCCCAAGAAAAGATGATGTTATAACCGTCCACCAGAAGGTATTCCTCCTGGCGCTCCTGCGGCTTAATTTCCACTTTTCTTGGCGTGGACGGACAATGTACTACACTCATCGGGTCGTAGGCGCTACCACCTTTTCCTTTGGATTCCGATTTCCCGTAGGTACGATTAAAAATTTCTTCCAGTTCTTTGTCTTCCGCGGAAAAAGCTCCAACGGCGGAACCTCCGGATTTGCGGGTAGTTTGGCCCGTAGCCGACGGCATACCGCTGCCTTGATCTGCCCCTGCACTTGGCGCGGCATTCTCAGCCCGCATATCCCACGTTACATCGCCGGCATAGTCCTCCTCCCACTCGGTTTCCACATGCATGTAGTTTTCTACTTCGTCCCAAGGCACCACAAAGCCTGCTCCGTGGGCACAGAATACAGAACCCGTCGGATTTGCCAGGTCTGCCTCGGAATCGTACCCCATGGATGCAATCACTTCTTCCTCATTATGACACGGTTCATACCCGCCCGGCGACAGGAAAATTTTTCCCTCGCCCTTGGTATAAGCAGCCACTTCCATCGGATATTCCTGCATGGCAGCCACCGGTGCCGTGCCGGTAAGTACGGCAATGCTTCCGGTCATTTCCGGGTCGGAAAACTTGCCCTGCATCTTGCCGATATCGGTCATGGCGCGCCCGACACATTCCTGCGGAATTTCTAATCTGAATTCATATACCGGCTCTAAAAGAATACTCTTTGCCTTCTTTAATCCCTGGCGCACTGCCCGGTAAGTGGCTTCCCTGAAGTCGCCGCCTTCGGTGTGTTTTTTATGGGAACGGCCGCCGATAACCGTTAATTTCATATCTGTAATAGGAGCTCCCACCAGCACTCCTTTATGCTGTTTTTCCTCCAAATGAGTGAGCATCAGGCGTTGCCAGTTTAAATCCAACACATCCGTACTGACATCCGTGGCAAAGGTAAGACCACTGCCCCGTTCTCCCGGCTCCAGTAAAATGTGGGCTTCCGCATAATGGCGGAGGGGTTCATAATGTCCCACACCCTCCACTGCCTCAGCAATGGTTTCTTTATACACAATACATCCGGTGCCGAAGGCCACTTCCAAGCCCAGACGTTCTTTTATCATATTTTTCAATACTTCAATTTGGACCTCACCCATGACCTGGGCCCGGATTTCTTTTGTCTGCTCCTCCCAAACCAGATGAAGCAAAGGCTCTTCTTCCTCCAGCTGCATCAGCTTCCGGTATACCACATGAGGCTCCGCCCCTGCCGGAAGTATCAGTTGATAAGTAAGTACCGGTGTCAGCACCGGCCGTTCCAAGGACTCCTCCATGCCAAGGCCCTGTCCCGCATAGGTGGATTCCAACCCGGTAATAGCGCATACTTCCCCGGCAACAGCCTCGTTTTCCGTGCGGAACTGCACGCCGGAATAAAAACGGATTTGGTCCGCTTTTTCTTCGCCGATAAGTTCCTTTACTTTTAAAGCCCCGCCGGTGAGCTTCACATGAGTCAGGCGGTTGCCCTTTTCATCTCGCGTAATTTTGTAAACCCGGGCACCAAATTGTGCCGGATATTGTTTTCTTATGGTGAAAGCTACCAATCCCTGTAATAATTCCTCCACACCCTGAATCTTCAGCGCAGAGCCAAAAAAACACGGAAAAATATGGCGTTTTGCGATAGCGGTCTTCATATCCTCCATGGCAATATCACCGTTTTCCAAATACTGCTCCATCAGTTCTTCCGTACACACGGCAACTGACTCTTTCCACTCATCATTCTGCTCTACATCAAAAGGAATACAGCGGTCCGATAACCGTTCCTGCAATTCCTTTAAAAGTTTTCCACGGTCAGTACCGCTTTGGTCCATTTTATTCACAAATAAAAAGGTTGGGATATGATATCTCTTCAATAATTTCCACAGGGTCAGCACATGTCCCTGGATGCCGTCCATACCATTAATAACCAGCACCGCATAGTCTAAAATCTGCAGGGTACGTTCCATTTCTGCAGAAAAATCCACATGCCCCGGCGTATCCATAAAAGTCACCGGAAGCTCCTGCCCATCAGCCTTTAATGTCACCTCCGCCTGCTTAGAGAAAATAGTAATACCACGGGCGCGTTCCATTTCATTTGTATCAAGAAATGTGTTGCCATGGTCTACTCTTCCCAGACTGCGGATGTTGCCGGAAAGGTATAAAATACTTTCTGCCAAAGTAGTTTTTCCGGCATCTACATGGGCCAGAATACCAATAACCTGCCGCTTTGCAGGAATCGTTAACGTCTGTATTCTATTGTTTGTCTGTTCCTGCGACATGGTCCTTCTCCTTGTTTACCATCTATTCTTTTCTGCTTACTCTGATGTAAGCGTCATTTTTTTCTCTCTTTGCATAAATCTGTTCTAAAAAGCGCAGTACTCCTGCTTTCGCTTTGATTGGTCTTGCTTCATGGCAGGAAAAGATTTGGCTACCCGGTAATCCCTTTAACAATTCTATTTCTTCTTTTAACAGCTGGGCATTATATACGTAAGTTTCACCCTCTACTTTAGAATACAACGAATCCCCGATAAAAATAGTTTCTTCATTCACCTGCAAAAGTAAAGAACCTTTGGCATGACTGTTTGGCACAGGATGAATTTCGATAGAAACACCGTCCTGTATTGTTACCGTATCAAATACCGTAACATAACGCGGAAACTTCTTCTCATTTTGCACAATGCCGCTGCTTCCTTCCGCTGCTTCTTCTGAAAACGCTCCGGTCAAAGCTGCCGGCAGCTCCGCAAACCTCTGTGCCGCGTAATCCGGAATATAATGCTGAAAATATTTCTCCGTATTGGCTCCGAAAAATACGTTTTCCCACTGTACCCGGCCAATATTTCCCATGTGGTCCGTATGAAAATGGGACAAAATGACCCGCTTCTTTTTTGGAATAGCATTTAAATATTCTGCCACCTGTTCGTTATTTCCCACATCAAAAACATAAAGGTAATTCTGACCATCTACCAAAATCACATCGGCAGACAACGGATTATCTGAAGCTTTAATATAGGAAATCTGTTCTGTTATTTTAATCTGCTCTATTGACACTGCAATTCCTCTTTCCATACCTGAATCAATTTTTCCAACGAAAACGCCGCATTGGCAGGACTGGTGGACGGAAGCACCACCGCCTGAATACCGGTGCTTTCTACACTAAACTTTTTATATAAATTTCCTGCCGTCTTTCCATTGGCATAAATCCTGGTAATCTTTGTTTTGGGTAAAATACCTGCGATATCCGCCGGCACCACATTTTTGATGCTGCTGTCACTGGAACCGATAATATCACAGCTGTCAATTACATCCCAAATGGCGATATGATTGATAAGAAGCAGGGACTTCTTTTCCTCAATGGTCTGAGGAACCTCACATTGACACACTGCTGCCAGCACTTTCCAGAACCGGTTCTGCGGATGACCGTAATAAAAGCCCTGTTCCCTTGATTTTACCGACGGAAAACTTCCTAAAATGAGCACTTCCGAGTTTTCGTCATAAACCGGCAAAAAGGTATGTGAGATATGACTGTATTCTCCCATTACTGACTCCTTTTGATTTTCTACGCTTGTAGACTTCCAATGAAACAACCTCAAAAAAATCGCTTTGTAAATGATTTCATATACAATTGACACAATTCGACAAATTCAAAAAATCACATAGCTCAAAAACGCAGTTCTTATTTCCGCTCTATCAAACTGGACACAGCCTCGGTAATCCGCCGTGCCACATAGGCATTGTTCATGGTATATAAATGAATTCCGTCCACACCGTTGGTAATCAAATCCACAATCTGGTTGATGGCATACGCAATGCCCGCATCCCTAAGAGCTTCCGGATTGTTTTCGTATTTTTGCATTACCTTTACAAACTTTGCCGGAAGACTGGCACCACACATACTTACCATACGTTCAATCTGGCTTTTGTTGGTTACCGGCATAATACCCGCCTCAATCGGCACATTAATACCTGCAATTTGTGCTTTTTCCTGAAAACCGTAAAAAGCATCATTATCAAAAAATAGCTGGGAAATCAAATGGCTGGCTCCCGCCTCCACCTTACGCTTCAAGTTGTGAATATCCGCTACCATATCTTCTGCTTCGATGTGGACTTCCGGATAACATGCTCCTGCAATGTCATAATCGCCGCGTTCCCTGATAAAGGAAACCAAGTCACTGGCATAACGAAACTCTTTCTTTGGCGGAATATCCGGATTAATGTCACCGCGCAGGGCAAGAATATTTTCAATTCCCCTTTTGTCAAGCTCTGTCAATACGTCAGAAATTTCTTCCTTGGAATAATTAATGCAAGGCAGATGAATCATCGGTTCCACTGCATTGCTTTCTTTAATTTTAGATGCGATATCCAAGGCAAGGGCACTGTTGCCGCTGCCGCCGGCACTAAAGGTCACGCTGATAAAATCAGGAGTCAGGCCTTCTAACTCTACTAAAGTTTTATATACGGTATCGATACTGCTGGTTTTCTTCGGAGGAAATACCTCAAAGGAAAATACGGTCTTTTGGTCAAATAACTCTCTGATTTTCATGCTCACAGGCTCCTTTCGCCATGAATGATTTACAAAGTGAAGGTGCAGAATCTTCCGCACCGGGACACTCTGCACCTATTATACGACATATTTTCTATTTTCTCAACTCGAAGAATTTACATTTCTTTGGCAAGTCTTATGTTAATTTCAGCCACTTCTTTTTTCGTAATATTATACCCTACAATCGACATAACCACATATGTCATTACAAATCCGCCGATAGTGCTAACTAACGCCGCCGGATAACGGTATAGCTGCCATACAAAACAGATAAGCGGTATCCAGACCATACCGGTGAGCAAGAAGTAAATCACATTCTGCAAAATAAATCCCAGTTCTATTTTTTCATAAATAAATGTTGCTGTTGCAAATGTTCCGCCAATCACCCCGTGGCACAGTACTGCCACACCAAGCGCCAGCGTTTCCGACGGAAACAACGCCAGATATTCCGGTGTCATCGCCGAAAACTCATCTAACCCCAGCAGCACACTACCTACCAGTTCCAGCAACATATAAACTACCAATCCGCAACAGCTGGAAATGGCAAAACTAAAAGATATTCTTTTTAACATACACTTCTTCCTCCCACCATCAGCCTTTAATACCAAGAATTTGCTTTAACTTCGTTACATTCCGTCTTGAGGTATAGGTTTCCGTACCATCCGATAAAATCACTTTAATGGTTCCGGTAATGCTCATATCCAATCGTCTGATTTTCTTTAAATTCACAATTTCCGATTTTGAAATGCGGAAAAACTGTCCCTCATCCAGCCGTTTCTCTAACTCATACAGTTTTTCCTGAGTGCTGTAAATGCCCTTTGCATCCTGCACCATCACCTTTTGGTTTTCTGTATAAATCCGCAAAATATCCCGGGTAGGAAGCATAATTTTTTCTCCCCTGAAATCTGTAACCGCAATTCCCTCATTTACAAAGACGGAAATATCCTCCACCAGTTGCTTTACCTGCTGATTCAACTCATAATTACACACCTGGATTTCCGGTGTCTCAAGACTTTTATCAATCCGTGCCCTGACTTTCATGCCCTTCTCCCTATCTGTGGTACTTACCCATAACAAACGTACCTCTCCAGTACATTATCTAACAAAATACCCTTTGATGCAAGTACCAAAACTACCGTTTACCTTTCAAAATCTACCGTTCATCCAAATATTGATGTTTTTTCAAAATTAACTGGTATAGTTCTACTCATAAAACAACTTTGGGAGGAAACCTATGGAAGCAATAAAGACTGTCAATCTGACAAAAAAGTATAAAGATGTAATCGCTGTTGATAACCTGAATTTACAAATCGAACAAGGCGAATTATTTTCCTTACTTGGTGTGAACGGTGCCGGAAAAACCACCACCATCAAAATGCTGTCCTGTCTGACAAAGCCTACCGGCGGAGATGCTTTTGTCGACGGAAGCAGTATTACCCATGACGAGCTTGCGGTGAAGTCTGCTATCGGCGTATCTCCACAGGAAACAGCAGTTGCGCCTAATTTGTCCGTAAAAGAAAATCTGGAGCTCATGTGCGGTATTCACGGATTTTCCAAAGAAAAAAGCAAAACAAAAATAGCGGAACTTTCGGAACAATTCAATCTAAGCAATATCCTTACCAGAAAAGCCGGAAAACTCTCCGGTGGCTGGCAGCGCAGAGTCAGCATTGCCATGGCTCTTATCAGCGAACCCTCCATTTTATTTCTGGACGAGCCTACTCTGGGACTTGATGTCATTGCCCGGAGCGAGCTCTGGGATGTCATCCGTGCTCTGAAAGACAAAGTCACCATCATACTTACCACCCACTACATGGAAGAAGCAGAGGCACTGTCCGACCGCATCGGCATTATGAAAAGTGGAAAGCTGTTAGTTACCGGAACCGCCAAGGAGCTTATGGAGAAGACTTCCGCCGACCGGTTTGAAACTGCATTTATTTCTATCATAAAGGAGGCAGAATAATGAGAATGTTAACCTTTTCCAAAAGATGCGCAAAAGAGATTTTACGTGATCCATTGAATTTAATGTTTGGGCTTGGTTTTCCAATTGTACTATTATTACTTCTCTCAGCAATACAGGCTAATATACCGGTTGCATTATTTGAGTTAAAAAGTCTGACTCCGGGCATTACCGTATTCGGCCTTTCCTTTATGACGCTGTTTTCCGCCACGTTAATTGCCAGAGACAGGGAAAGCTCTTTTCTGCAGCGGTTATATACCACTCCGCTGAAATCTGCAGATTTTATCTTAGGATATCTGCTGCCGATTATTCCTATTGCGGTTATCCAAAGCGTTATCTGTTATCTGGTCGCTGTTATACTCGGTTTACCTGTTACCGTCCATATCCTGTCCGCTATTCTGATGATATTACCTGTTGCTGTTTTTTACATTGCTCTCGGTCTGTTATGCGGCAGCGTATTTAACGTCAAGCAAGTCGGCGGTATCTGCGGTGCACTGCTTACCAACTTATCTGCCTGGCTTTCCGGCATATGGTTTGATTTGGAATTGGTCGGCGGAACCTTTCAGAAAATAGCGGACCTGCTTCCTTTTGTTCACGCTGTGGAACTGGAACGGGCAGTACTGGACGGAAACTTTTCCGAAGCACTTCCTCATCTGTATCCGGTTCTCGGCTATGCCGTTATTACCACAATCGGTGCTGTTTTGTTATTCTTAAGACAAATGAAAAAACAATAAAACAATAAAAGCTTTACACACGCAGTTGCGTATGTAAAGCTTTTTCTTTATCAATTTACTTCTATGCGAAGTCCTTCTCATCGATGATTCGAAGCATATATTTTACAATTTCCGGGTCAAACTGTTTTCCGGCATTTTCTTGTAATTCCTTTTTTATTGTTTCCATCGGGAGGCGCTTTCTGTAACAGCGGTCACTGTTCATGGCATCAAAGGAATCCGCAACACAAATGATTCTGGCATACAAAGGAATATCCGTATCGCTTAATCCTTCCGGATAACCATTTCCATCATAGCGTTCATGATGATACAGAGCACCGTCTCTAATTCCCGGAACAGAAGTCATATTTTCTAATATTTTACCGCCAAGCACCGTATGCTGTTCAATAATAGCACGCTCTTCTGCAGTCAGCTTATCCGGTTTATTTAATATAGTATCCGGAATTCCCATTTTTCCACAGTCGTGCATTAAGGCAATATAACTCAGCTGCCGGATTTCATCTTCTTCCAAATGCATTTTCTTTGCCAGCTTAACCGAATACGCAGATACTCTGGTGGAATGACCTCTGGTATATTCATCTTTAGCATCAATAAAATTGGCCAGTGTCAGCATAGTCTCTACAATAATTTTTTCATCATTAATACGACGCTGCTCCAACTTTCTTGTGCGCACAGCAAATGTAATTTGCCATGCCAGAACAATACATCCTGTCACAAGCAAAAGCAGAGCCAAATACAACAAAGGATAAGAAGCAATCGGTGCATACTTATGTCCGCGTACTATAAAATCGGTCAGTTCCAACACCTTATAGGAATATACAATAAAACCGAATCCTTCTGTTGCATCCGGTTTTACCCAGGCAATGTCCAGGTCTTCCTGCGGTTTGAAATAAATTTTTCCGTTTTCATTGATATATTCACCGTTCCAGGAACTGTCAATTTTTGCTTCCGCAGGTAATAAAATTTCCAGCTCCCAATCCATCAGAGCTGTATTCTTCATGTGGTTCTGTACAAAGCCGTCGTACTGGGCACCATAACAAGGACCCAGACCTATTTTGTTTACGTCTTGCCAAGACTTAGTTACTTCAATCCATACGGAAACTTCCTGCGGAGCCTCTTTGTCTGCTGTAATTTCCAAAAAAACTTCGTGATTCCGGTCAGACCAAACCTGAACAGCCAGACCCACAAAACACAGCAATGCTAAAAACAGCACCACACAAGCTCCTGTATACTTTTTCATTTGTTCCTTATGCTGATTCACTTAACTTACCTCTTTATTCTCCTGCAATAAACAGAACGCCCAGGGTTCCCGGACCGCAATGGCTGGTAATTACACTTCCGGCACGGGTAACAAGGATTTCCTCAAAGCGGTTCAGCGCGGAAAGTTCCGCCCGGACTGCTTCAATAATTTCTTCTTCACAACCGGAATGAGTAATGAAAACACGGTCTGTTTTTGCAAGTTTTAATTCTTCTTCCATGTCTTTTACATATTCGATGATGACACGATTCATTTTACCACGATATTTCTTTCCAGGCAACATTTTACCGTCAATAACCGAAATAAGCGGATGCAATTTCAAAGCTCCTCCTGCCAGCGCTGCAAGACCGCTGCAACGACCGCCACGATGCAGGTAAGTTAATGTATCTACCACAAAGCTTGCTCTGACTCTTGACTGCATTTCTGTTATTTTAGCCACAATGTCCTTAGCTTCCATTCCCTGCTCTGCCATAATTGCAGCTTCAATAATCTGAAGGCCGATTCCTGTGGATAAACTTTTGGAATCTATTACAAACACCTTCTCTTCCGCTTCCAGCTCCTGTACGGCCAGACGAAGAACATTTCCTGTGGATGACATTTGGTCGGATATGCAGAAACAAATAACCGACTCTGCATTTTTTAAAGCTGCCTCCACTATGTCCGTAGCTTCTGCCGGAGAAATCGCAGATGTTTTCGGAGTTGCTTTGTTTTCATCAGACCAACGGTAAATATCGTCCGGCGAAATGTCTACACCATCCGAATATTCCTTATCTCCTAAATGGATATGTAACGGAAACGTCTTAATTTGATATCTTTCTTTTAACTCAATGGATAAATCGCAGGTTGTATCTGCAATAATAGTTACTTTTCTCATTATTCTCCCTCTTCTTTCTGTGTTATGCGGGCAAATTTCTCCCTATTCTCACAAAAAACACTTTATCAGATGAACCTCAACAGAACTTCAACTACCGTTTTGCTTTTATTGCATTTTTCATTTCATACATAAGTACATCTGCCTGCGCAAGATAGTCATCCAGATTTTTGTCTTCTGACGGTTCTGTTACCACGACACCGACACTGACGGAAATACCGGAATGCTCCACTTCTTCTAATACCGCTTTGCAATAATCGTCTGCCTTTTCTTTTGTGGCATGCGGAAAGAACACAACAAATTCATCTCCTCCGAAGCGATAAGAATATCCCTGTTCCGGCTGCAAATCTGTTAATATCTTTGCAATTCGTTTCAGTATGGTATCGCCAAACTCATGGCCCATGGAATCATTGATTTCCTTGAAAAAATTCACGTCAAAGAAAGCAAGGCAGCAAGCCACCTTTTCTTCGTGATATTTTTTAAATGCCGGTCCTATCATCTCTGTATAGGCAAGCCGGTTATACAGACCTGTCATCGGATCTTTATTGTATACCTCTTCCAATCTCCGGTTGATTTTTTCCAGCTGAAGTTGCTTAAACATTGCTTCCATCGCCCGGGCACAACCGTTTTGAATATCATAAAAATAAGGATCTACATATAAAAATCTGGCATTTTTTACGATAGTATATCCTACCGTATACTGATGGAAGTGTAACGGCGTGAACATATAAGCATCTCCCCGACCTGCCTTTGCCAAATGTTCATTCATTGCCTCTACACTTTCAAAATTTAATATTGTACTGCCTTCCGCTGCATAGGCAACTACCATTTGATCTTTCGGATAACCTTTGCATGCCAGTTTTCTTTCATCAATCCCATCCCATAACCGTTTGTCGATTACTGCATAAAAGGCATCACTGTCATGATTGATTATATATTGGGACATTGCATGAAAAATACCGTAAAAGTCTGTGCTCTCCGACATCCGGCTTTCCATTTCCACACGCTGTTCATCCTCTACCTGCGCACGGATATTATACTGGATATGACCTCTGATATGTCTGCGGTAGTCTATCTTACCATTATTTTGGCAACCACAGCTTTCCCCAAAGGAGCACTCCGTCGGAACAAAAGTGAAGCTTTCCACCTGTTCCCCCGCCCACAGCTTATGTAATATATCCACTACAGAAGCTGCAATTTTACCACGATCATTGGTAATGGTTGAAATCTGCGGATAAAAATAGGCGGCCTTTTCCATATTATCAAAACCGGTAACTAAAACGTCCTCCGGCACACTAAATCCCAGTTCCTCTGCCCGGGCACATATTCCGGCCGCAATATTATCATTGGCACACACAATCGCATCCGGAAACGGTATTGCTTCCTTCACAAGCCGGTCCATATACTTTACACCGGTAGCATATTCATAATCCCCGAACCAGGTATCCTGTTCAATCAGACCATGTTCCAAAATATAACTCTTAAACGCTGTCATGCGGGAGTAATTCTCATAGTGCCCTTTTGGTCCGCCTGCATATAAGAACCGCATGCATCCGTGCTCTTTATGAAGGTGTTCCATCATTTCTTTTATCGGCGTTGTATTATCCACACCTACATAATAATAGCTTCCCATAGCATGGCCGATACTGATCACCGGAACCTGTACCTGCTGAAGCATAGCAGATAATTCCTGCTGGCGCTCTTTGTCTATTGTAAAATTACAGTCCAACACCACGCCGTCAAATTCGTTTAAATCCGGAAGCCGGAAAATATTATATTCGCCCTGATTATATTTCTTTTCTTTGCGCCAATTTCCGTAACAATTGTACTGATAAATGCAAATATCCTCATCCAATTCATGAATCCGGCGGACCATACCGTCTACCCAGGCATAGGTTACCATACGTTTCCAGCCGTCGGTAATCATTGCTATCTTTTTCATTTGTAAGCCTCCATTGAATCGACTTCGTCAAAGACCTTTTCCAGATCATAATCGCCCATGTGCCATTTTCCCCATGGATACGCTAAATCCACCGAAACACCGTTATTTTGTAACAGCACCGCAAACAGCAGTGGAATAAACACCGACGTATCTCTGTCAATCGCTCCGTGGCGGATGCGGATATGCTGTGCCTTATCTGCCCGCTCATCCGATACATATTCCATCGGGTTCATCATTTTTACCTGTAACGGTTCTGCCATTTCTCCGTTACCGTAGCTCTGTTTATAGGAATATTCCGTGAAATGCCGGCGTTCCTTTACCGCGTTTCCAAATAATTCATTTTCCGGTGTCGTCAGGTTAAATTTATCAAATGCCGGAGTATCCTTCATACGGGTACGGTATTTAATATACATTTGATAATCCATGGCAACAATCTCACCACCACGGGCAAGCAGCCATCCGTAAGGCTCTAATTTTTCTCCCTGCTTCACTGCCTCATCTGCCGACTGAAGAATATACCAGCAAAGAAGGTCTCTCAGTGTACCTCCCTCTTCTTCCAACACCAAAGGTACGCCCAAAGCGTCTGTAAGCCCCAAATTCTTCACGTAAAGGGCGAACCGATTCTTTAATTCTTCTGACACTTTCTTTTGCTCCTCGGTCATTTGACGCACCACAGGAACCCATTTGCCCTCTTCTCCGGTATGCTCCGGCGGAATATATTTTCCCTGATGACAATCCCATAATCCGTAAAATTCCCACTCATATGCTGCATCTGCATGCTCTAAATTAATAATCGGACAGTAGCAGGAAGCATAAAAGATGTCATCCCGTTCTTTGGCTGCTCCTATGGCATCAAGATACGGCTCATAATCCGGATGATTTCCTGTTGTTCCGAGCAACGCAGACATTGCTCCCCCTGCACTGGTGCCGTTGGAAATAATTTTTTCCGTATCTCCCGGAATATGTTCTTTGTTATATCTTAAGTAGCGCACGGCGGCTTTATAATCGCAAATATCAGCCGGAGCTACACCGATATTTTCGCCCTTTTCATTTTTCATACCGCGTCCCCGAAGGCCCGGTGCTGCCACCATGTAACCGCGCATTAGCGCCTGCACAACGGAATTTGGCGTACCATCCTCCCATACCTTTGGTGTATCCGCCTTACCCGGCATATAACCGCCCACGGTATTCGGTAGGAAAATCGGCATTTTCCCTTCTTTATATGGACTCTTCTCCGGAATATAGATATTTATAACCTGTAATTCCGACTGCGGACTTTCTACATAAGGAATTCCTTCGTAAGCCCGGAATACTAATATTTCTCCGTTTACTGTTACCGACTTCTCTTCGTAAACATTTTTGTCAAATATTAACCCCATCGCAACCATTCCTCCTGTTGCTTTTTATATTATTGTAAATACCATTCTTCCGGAATTTTACTTCTCTCAATAAAGCAGTTTGGCTCTCTCATAAGAATTCTTCCTGTTACTTCATATAATTTTTCCGCTTCGCATAAAATGCATTCCGCATCACCCAGCCGCACTGTTTTTGTGGCACCTGCTTTTTCATAGCCGCTTTTCATTTTATCAAAATCTTCCGAAATATGCGGATTGATTCTATTGTAATGACGGTACATATCCACAGCCTTACTGCTGCCATCCGGCATCTTTACCAGAAACCGTGTCGGCTTATCTGTAAAACGCTCCGGAATTTCAAAAGACTCCTCAATACTGTGGATGTAGGTGTTTCTTGTATGGGTTACGCCAAGCAGTAAAATCTTAGCCTTACTATCTTTCAGTTTTCCCCAGCAACCGTTTGGCGGGCATGGAGTGGTACAGTTTTCTTCACCGCGAATGTATTCCGCCGCTCCTTTACCATACACCGCCACACTGTGGGTAGGATGCAGGGAGCGTAATACGCCGGGACGTTTTCTGAAAAGCTCCGGCAAAATACCCACACAGACCGGTTCTGTTTCCGGGTCAAAAATATTATACTCTTCACTCATTTGTTTCCACGTATGGGTCGGTAAAATTAACAGTCCTTCCGGTACAGCTTCCATGAGCGCGTCCAAAACTGTGTCAGCACCGCCTTGTACCATTCCCAAAGATTTCATGGACGAATGCACCAACAGATTGTCTGTTGGTTTTATCCCCATATCCCTTAGTTGCTGTATCAGTTGCTCTTTTGTATATTCCTGTGACATTTTCATTCTCCGTTTATTCTGAACTAAACAATCCTCTATAATAAATATCGTGTAACCTTTGGATTTTAAATATGAAATCTTCTGTATAATTCCTGTACCGCTCTTCTACCGCCAATCATCAGGGTCCCTATAAACAAAAACGCGGATACAATCAACGGTAAAAACGCCATATAAAAATTATGTTCCAGTCCCACCAGATACAGTACTGCCGGAATCAGGCTGAATAAAATCATGGCAATCTGCCACATCAGATAACTTTGCCAATTCCGTCGGTTCCATATCATCAGAACAATGATGATGACATCAACTAAAAGAATCCCTCCGGATGCCACATAATCCACCGACCATCCCCGGTATCCCGTAATAAAGTCTATTACCACCGTAATCAACACTGTCAGCAAAACCAGCACAATAGTTTTGGCACGGTAGCCGGACTTTCCAAGCACCGCATAGCGCAATACCGTATACACATACAGCAGCCCTAATCCAACAAGCACACTCCAATGTATCTGGTTCTCGCCGTTAAAATCAATCACAACAAGCAGAAACTCCACGACCAGCGCACAAAACAAATACAAGCGGGTAGCAAATTTCATTTTTTGTGTCTTTAGTCTGGCGTCAGGATACATATTTTCCAGTTCTTCCGTCTGCTCCAGCACTGAATGACACAACGGACAAAACTCTGTTTCATCCAGAATATCGACATTACAATTTCTACATTTACTCATAATTTACTCCGTTACTATCGATTTCCACTGCAATACCGTCTGCTGCCAATTTGCGAAAAAAGCATCTTTGGATGGAGACATCTTTCAAGGTATAACTGAAGGAAAAGGCCAGTGTTTCTCCGTAGGAGCACACCGTTCCCTTAATGTCCTGACCCTTTGACATGGCAAGAAATGCCAGTATCATTTCTACATACGGACGGTACGGTTCTTCGATTGGGATATTTCCGATGTTTGTTACCGTGGAAGTATTGGCAAGTGCCGATGCCGTGTACACATGCTTCATGGCAACATTTTTTAGCGGCAGCGGAACCGCCCTGGCAATCCAGATTTTCTCATTGGATACATTATAGGAAAATAACTTTTCCAGATGCTCTTTATCCATTTGGCTGCGCAAACTGTCTCTCACTGCCTGCATCACTTCTTCAAATGTATATGCATCCTTTTCCGGATGAAATTCTGCCGACACCATGGCAAAGAAGTTTTTTGTGGTTATGGAGTCAAAATACGGACGTAAATTTACCGGCACCGCCACACGTATCGGAAGCTTTGACGGCATTCCTTTTAGGCACTCCTGATACACACTCCAGGTAAACACTGCCACAAGATACTCATTAATGCTAACCCCATACTGCTTACAAACACCTTTCAGTTGTGGAATATTTAAATAGCCGTGCATCACGCCAAACTCACCCTGACGTAGCTTCTCTCCTTTAATCAAATATGCCTTCTGTTTCTTGTAGCCGCTTTTTGCCGCCTGTTTGTAATTCTTTAAAAAACTGTCTTCCCGGTTCATAGAAGTATGGGTTGCCAGAGAATCGCTCATAGTGCTTCCCAGCTCCGGATGACGCAGACGCAAATACTGATAGGTCAGTTCCCGTAAAAAGTTGATGGCACCCATGCCATCGGTAAGTACATGGAACACCTCTAAATTGATGCGGTACTTGTAGTAGGTTACCTGAAACAGATAATTGTTGTTCTGGTTGGCATGGATATATCGGCACGGAAAATTGGTTTCCTCCACTACCTTTGGCGCAGGCTTGCCATTTTCCTCAAAATAGTACCAGAATACACCCTTGCGCATGCGCAGGTTAAACCCGTCAAACTTTGGTAGGACCATATCCACCGCCTGTTGTAAAAGCACAGGATCCACCGGTTCGGTAAGGGTTACACAGATGCGGTATACATTACTCATCGTTTCGCCGGCAATAGCCGGAAATAAATGGGCAGTGTTATCCAGACGCTCCCAGCGGATATCCTTTTGCGGCATTTTCTTCTTTTTATGTTGTACTTCCTGAAGTTCTTCTCCCGGAATTGCTTTTTTTCTCATATTATACTCGCTTACTTTTCTTTTATTTAGGATATTGTTACAGAAACGCAATGTTACTCTTTTACCAGTATACCCCAAAAAAACATCCCCGACAACAAAAAGTTATCGGGGAATTCTTCTTTCTTTTTAAATTATAAATTCGCTTTGATTTTTTCAATCATTTCTGCATATTCCGCATCAGTTAAATATACCTTTCCAGGGTTCATCTGGAAAATGCCGCCCCATTCGTCGCCGCCCTCGTACTTTGGTACAAGATGCATGTGAAGATGACAACCGGTATCGCCATATGCGCCGTAATTCACCTTGTTTGGCTTAAAAGCAGCATGAAGCGCCTTTGCCGCACGGGTAACATCTGCCATAAACAAATTACGCTCTTCCTCGGAAATATTTACGATTTCGCTGACATGATCCTTATATGCTACAATCACACGGCCCGGCTTGCTCTGCTCCTTAAATAAAATCAGGCTGCTGACCTGAAGATCACAGATAAAAATACCAAACTTGTCTAAAAGTTCGCCTCGCATACAATATGCGCAATTAGTGTCTTTCATATCCTTTTCCTCCTATACATTACATAATTCTGCTTTATTTTGTGTTATTTCTTCCAATTCATTATTTTTATTATATCATACCCCGTTTGCTGTTGTAAATAAATACTGATATTTTCGCATTTGTGTATATATAATTTCTTCCACCCGGAGTCTTTCCTCCTCCGAATATATCTCCGCCATATCCAACAGATTTTTTACATCCTCTTTCGTAAACTCAAACCTCAGATGGCTTCCATAAAGAGTTTCTGACACATCCAGCTGCTCATCAAAATCACTGCAAATTGTCTTTGCTTTTACCTCTTTCATCAGTTGATATATATCAGCTTTTAAAGGATAATCTATCGTTGTATCCGACAACAGGCCTGCACCATTATCAAAAATCGGACAATAACAAAATTTGCCTTTCCCGTTCATTAATACTGCAATATTATGGGTATGTCTGTCTTCATTCAAAAACACAGCATCCAAAGCGAATAACTTATTCATATATATACCGAATTTTTTCAACCCCGTCATTCTCTCCACCTGACTTACCAAAAACACCATGCGGTCTTCTGTTTTTTCGATTTTATATATAGATTTATACAGGCTTTCACCAAAAAAGTTTTTAAACAAACGCTCCAAGGTAATAATCTGCCAGTCATCCTTTAAGAAGTCCAAACTTTTTGCCCCATTATACACCGTTGTTTTATATTTTATTTCCTCCAATTCATACAACACATATTCCTCTTCCGCAAGAGTGGTTTTTCTTAACAGCTGGGATATCACATATTCTGCCAAACCTTCATATCCGGTATAATCCGCTTTATACCAATATCCGTTAGTTTCCCATTTCAGCTGATTGCCTTTAGAGGATTGTCTGTCGTTAGTTCTGATATCCTGCTCAAATAATTCTATCATAGCACCCTCCTGTTCCTAACGTTCTATTCTAATCCAGAACTTATCCTCTGCCATCTTACCTTCTGTTTTTTCAATAATCATAAACGGATCATAAAACGGAAGACCCAAATCCCTCAAAATCAGTTTCAGCTTATCCCTGCTTTCCGGGAAACATCTTGATTTCAAAAACTCCAAATAAGTGTCATAATCCGGAGCTTTTTCATTTCCAAACGCACAAAAAAATGGATTTTTTGTATAGTTTTTAATACTTATTTTTTTCTCTGTTTCACTGACATCAATTATAGTACAAACTGTTTGCTCATGCATATACCAAAGCCGGAGCGGATATACTTTAGGCGGAACCCTTAGTTCTTCTGCAATCGACACATTGTTTTCTAATAAGGTTAACAATAAAACTATATTTCCCTGAATTGGTTCTTCAGTGGTTTCCCAACGTTCCACAGTTGTCTTGGAACAGTTTATCAGCATGGCAAATTCCTTTTGGGTAAGTCCAAGCAGCTTTCTTACTTTTTTTACATCCTGTGCGGTTACATATTCCGGCGTAACAAACATTTTATTTTTCATGCAGAACACCTCCTGTTTCTATTAAACCATCAAATTGGTGGTTTGTAAAGAGAGAAAAACCATCAAAATGATGGTTTTTTCTTAAAAATCACGAGTTCTGTAGCTATTCTCCACAAAAACTCGTCATTATATCAGCCAGATTATCTGGGAACTCTACGTTTTTATAAACAGAAGCCACATCATTTGTGTCAATTTCGTATCCAAAATGACTTATATCATCAAAAATTACTATTGTAACATTATCGTCTTTTGCAAGCTCGTTCTGCCATAAAGTAATATCAGCCTCGAATATCTGACGATCAAAACGGCTATTAATTATCAAAGTTTGTATATCTAATTCTTTCAGAGTATCAAGCGTCGAAATTTTATTATAATCAGCCCAATAATAATCTGAACAGCCGTAATAGTAATATCCTTTTGCCGTATCCCGAGTAGCAGTCTTTGCCGCATCCATGTACTGTTGATAATAGACAGCATTTACCGGGTCGATTTCACAATATTGGTCCTTTGCTATCTCTGCCAGATGTCGTGCGGAACCATTAAACAAAATCAGTCCGTTCACATTCTCCTGCTCAGCAAGAGAAACCGCTATTTGAGCACCTAAACTGTGTCCGAATAAAATAATATCACCGGATCCGTTGTTGTTTCTAATCCACTCCAGTGCTGCTTTGCAATCTATAAAGTATTCTTCATCAAGACCGGACTCCACCGTGAACTCCGAGGCATAACGATTCGTTCTCTTTTCAAAACGCAAAGAATTAACTCCCCGTTCCGCTAATTCCATTGCTATATCTGCGAAAGTTGGCAGTAATCCCACTGTTTCATTGTAGTCTGCCGCACCGGAACCCGGAATAAGCAAAACTGTTGGTGCATTATCGTCTTCTGTATAAGTATATACCGCATTAAGACTATACTCGCCACTTTCAAGCAAAAAGAACGATTCTGTTATTCCGTTCTCCAACTTGTTCTCAAAATTAGTTACAAAACGAACATCATAATTATATCCTGCTATTTTTAAATTACTGATATACACTTGAATATACGCTTCTGCATGCTCAAAAATAAGGGTGGCGGTATAAGTAGAGTTTCCTCCATCTTTAGTACTTTTCTCATTTTCTATTTTTACGATATTTCCAAACGTGTTATTTAAGATTAGGAACATGGAATGGAATTGTTCCGCATCCACCAATGTTTTCATTTCGTCAGAGGCATAACTATATAGCCCCGAAAGTTCCCCTGCTTTCCACTGCTCCATCAAATAGTGATATAATTCATCATTTGAAGCCGGGAAACTCACCTGCTCTATTTCTTGAGCCGGTAGACTGATTTCCGGAGCGTTCGTTGGCAAAGTAATTTCCGGAGCGCTTGTTGGAAGTTCCTCTGTTATATTTATATCAGTCTGTTGAACGGCTGGTATTTCATCTTCCATATTTCTTCCACAGCCACACAGTAAAATAGCTACAAGTACTAAAAATACCTTTCGGCATATGTTCTTTCTCATCTGAGACCGTTTTCCCATCGTAATGTCTCTCCTTTCTTACTTTTCCACATGCTGTATCCAGAAGCCATGGATTATTTCTCCACGAAATACATATTTCAATCGAATAATCATTTTTTCAAAATGAAGATTCTGAAAAAAAATCGTATCAACCTTCGGTTCTTTCCATGCATCTCCAAGCTTTATGAATGCTCCCATAGCAAATGTTTCATCCCTCCACCTGTTTTGAAATGCTATCGGTGGCATATAATCCTTAATCTGCTGGCTAAAATGCTGATAGAGACATTCCATATTGCCTTGTATAATATATTCTGAGCAGCATCGAACCAGCTGTAGTTTATTTTCATCGCTTTGTGAAACTGAATAATTTGTCTTTCGAAAGAAATCCTCCCCGTTATCTATATTTGCCAAAGCATCCTCTAAAAGATAGATTTCCTGCTGTTTTGTATGAATAGACGCATATATTTCCGCTTTACGCAAGTGTAACATTTCCTTTAAAGACATGTCACCATGAAGGAATTCCTGTATTGTTTTTACCGAAAGACCAATCGCACGCAACGCCAGAATATCGCGGATTTTATCTATTTGCTCCTTATTATAACTTCTATGCTTACTTGAAGAGGTTCTGCTGCTTTCAATTAAGCCCTTTTCCTCATAAAACCGCAAAGTACGGGATGATATATGAAATTGTTCACAAACTTCCGTAATATCAAATAATTCTTCCATTGCATTACCTCCTTGTATCAATATTATATCAATTGACGTAACGTCAATGTCAAGAGATATTTGCTGTCTACAATCCGATCACCTCTTGGAGAACTGTCCATGCGTTAAGAAAAAGGTCCGGGGGACCGTTTTTAGCGTGGAGATTCCGGGTATCCAGAGATAAGCGTTATCTGCGCTCCGCAAGATGGAGGCTCGAAAATCCTTCGAATTTCCTCGCCCCCCAACACTGATAAGAATTACTTGCCATACAAGAAAAGTTCGCAGACACTTCGTGTCTTGCTCACCATTCTTGTATTCTTCTAAATCAAGAGCATACAAAAAAGCCCTCGGAGTGTAAACACTCCAGGGCTTTGTGTGTATGCTTTTGATTTGCAAGTAATTCTTATCTCTTGCTGAACTGTGGTGCTCTTCTTGCGCCCTTTAAGCCGTACTTCTTTCTTTCCTTCATACGAGGATCTCTTGTTAAGAAGCCTGCCTTCTTAAGAGCCGGACGGAGATCGCCATCTACCTGTAAAAGGGCTCTGGAGATACCGTGTCTGATAGCACCAGCCTGACCTGTGAAACCACCGCCGCGAACGGTTGTGATAACATCGTACTTGTCAGCTGTCTCTGTAAGAGCCAGTGGCTGACGAACGATCAGCTTTAATGTATCTAATCCGAAATATTCATCCATATCTCTCTTGTTGATTGTAACCTTACCAGTACCAGGTACTAAATATACTCTGGCAACACTGCTCTTTCTTCTACCTGTTCCGTAGTATTTTGCCTTAGCCAATGTTTTGTCCTCCTTTCAGTGATTAGAACTTGATTTCTAATACTTCTGGTTTCTGAGCTGCGTGAACGTGCTCTGGGCCAGCGTATACATGTAACTTGTTAATCATGCTTCTTCCTAAAGGTCCCTTTGGAAGCATTCCCTTAACTGCAAGCTTGATAACTTCAGGGGAATCCTTAGCCATAAGTTCCTTTAATGTGGTTTCTCTCATACCACCTGCGTAATCGGAGTGATTGTAGTAGATCTTCTGATCCATCTTCTTACCGGTTACCTTAATCTTGCTAGCGTTAACAACGATAACATAGTCACCTGTATCAACGTGTGGTGTGAAAATTGGCTTGTTCTTGCCTCTTAAAACCTTAGCAACTTCTGCTGCGAGACGACCTAATGTCTGACCTTCAGCGTCAACTACGTACCACTTTCTTTCAATGGTAGCTGGGCTTGCCATAAAAGTCTTCATTGCGTAATCCTCCTTAAAATCTTCTGTTATATGATACTGTAATAAACAGGCTCATAAGTCACATTAAATGCACCAAACCTCATTTGGCGCCAACGTGTTACATTATATCGAAGGGCCACACAATTGTCAACAATAATTTTACCTTTTTTTAAAGATTTTTTCATTTTTTCTTTGAATATATGGTATTTAATCCTTTGTAAAGTGATTTTCAGCCGCGTCTGAGAATTTTCTTTATTTTCAGACACTTCCGACAGCTGTTTTTTCTTAGTTTATCCTATGTTTCGGTTTATTTCCAGCACTTTTTTACTGCAGCCAACCATTTGCTTCCCGACCCGGTTTGCAGCCCCGCATCCGGATAAAACTTCTGCCCCGGTTTCTGAAAGCCCTCTAAAATACCAGACTCATACAGATAAGCAACTGCCTTTTTCTCCGATGCAGTACAGCCGGAAATATCGGTTACATACGTACCGGCACTTTTAGCTGAAGTATCACAGCCGCTCTCATTTAACACCTGGGCCGCCAGCCACAGGCAAAGAGCAGCAAGGCGTCTTGGAATCGGTGCGTTAATATCCAACTTCTCGATATCCACACCACAGAACAATGCTTTCAATGCAAATTTCGTCATCAAGGCATTCATATTCAGGCCACGGGCAACCACCTCAGACTCCATCATAGAAACTAAGTCATAACAAAATTCAAAATAGCTGACATGCGTATCAGAACGGTTAATCACCGGAGTTTGACCGAAAATTTTGGCAGGATATGTTATTACCTGCGTTGCCGGAGCTTCCTGTGCCGGCTCTGCAACAGGAGCCATCGGAAGCTTTGGTACTTTTTCGCCCGTGTAAGCCCACTGCTGCCCTAACGAAGGAAGCTTGTCCTCCGAAACATCTGCAGGTGCTTCTGTCACTTCCGGAGATACTGTTACCGACGGAATTTCTGTTGGCATTGGCGACATTGTTACCATTGGTACCACCAAAGTTTCTGCTGGAACTAAAGTTGGCTGCGGAAATTCAACCACCTTGTCTTTTTCTGTTGGTGAAGGTTCACCCGGCGCTGCAGTAACCGGTGGCAGCACAGGCTCCACCGGTGTCTGTACTATGGAATGCTGTTTTTGTGTCTCCTCATCTTTATCAAAAAACACACTGTCTCCGGCTTCCCGGACCAGCGTGTTATCTTTTGTAATCGTATTCGGTTTTGCTCCGTCACTGCTTATCAGGGTAAACACTCTATACCCTGCCAGTATTCCCGCCATGGCACAAAATAAATACATAAACTTCCACAACAAACTCCCTTTCATGCTTACCTCGCTTTCCGGGAGCTTATGTACCCCCTGATTTACTCAGAGGCATTTTCTTTGGCGCAGTGAGATACTTCTTATTGTAGGTGTGGATACTCAATACCTACCAGCGTTAATCCCTGCGCCGGTGCCGTCGGACCTGCCGCTTCCCTGTTTTTTGCCTCTATCATTGAGGGTACACAGGAATCGCTCATTTCATGCATGCCAATTTTAATCAATGTTCCGGCAATAATTCGCACCATGTTATAAAGAAAACCGTTACCGCGGATGCGGATGGTAAGCAGATGGTCTTCCTGCAGAATGTCCAGGGAGTAAATGGTTCTTACATGGTCCTGCACCTGGGTATGGGTAGAACAAAAGCTGGTAAAGCAATGGGTACCGATAAAATCCCTTGCTGCCCGGCGCATTGCCTCCACATCCAGATTTTTATATACAAAATGGGTATACTTCCGATTGAACGGCTGGATAAAATCCGCATTCCAAATTTTATATTCATAAGTTTTAATACTTTCGCAATGTCTTGGATGAAAATCAAGGGGAACCTCACGGGAGGACTGCACCACAATATCCTCCGGAAGACTGTGATTTAAGGCATAGCAAATCTTTTCCGCAGGGATTCTGGTTTCCGTATCAAACACTGCCACGTTGCCCATGGCATGCACACCGGAGTCGGTGCGGCTGGCACCGATAACCTCAATATTTTCATTTAACAGCCTGGACAGCTCCCGGTTGATAACCTCTTCCACCGTAATCTGATTCGGCTGGGACTGCCATCCGCAGTACTTGGTGCCCTCATAGGCTACCACAATCATAATACGCTTCATAGACTCCTCATATTCTCTATTAGATGAATCATGCCACAAACATCGTCCAAAGCCGTGTTGTTGCCACCAGAACAACTAAATATGCCACCAGACACAAATATGCCATGCCGTCACGCTTTGTATATTTTAACGGTTTCATGCGGGTTCTGCCCTCACCACCGCGGTAGCACCTTGCTTCCATGGCCATGGCAAGGTCGTTTGCCCGGTGAAACGCCGATACAAACAGCGGCACCAGCATCGGCACCAAGGCCTTTACACGCTCCATCAGCTTTCCTTCTTCAAAATCTGCGCCTCTTGCCTGCTGCGCCTTCATGATTTTGTCGGTTTCCTCCAGCAAAATCGGAATAAAACGAAGCGCAATCGACATCATCATGGAAATTTCATGTACCGGAAAGTGAAGCTTCTTTAACGGCGCCAAGCCGGTTTCCAGACCGTCCGTCAACTGGTTTGGAGTTGTGGTTAACGTCATCAAAGAAGAACCGATGATTAAGAAGGTAAGCCGTAACGCCATAAAGATTGCTGTTTGGATACCTTCGATGGTTATCTTAATAAACTTCCACTGCCAAAGCACCGTACCGTCCGTTAAGAACAAATTGAACACCACGGTAAACAGCATTAATATTACAATGGTCTTCAAGCCTCTTACAATAAAAGAAAACGGCACCTTGGATATCTTTATCATGGTTGCCAGGAAAAGCCCTGCAATTACATAACCGATTAAATTGTTAAACAAAAACAGTGAAATCAGGAAGGTTAAGGTTCCCACCAGTTTGACTCTCGGGTCAAGACGGTGCAACACGGAATCTGCCGGATAATACTGTCCGATGGTAATATCTCGTATCATTGTTACTGCCTCAAATACTCTTTATATTTTCTTCCAAGCCCTTAAAATCTCATTTTTTGCTTCTTCTACAGTTGTAGCATCTCCCACATTCATCCCCTGTGCCTTGAGATTTTCCATCACATAGGTCACCTGCGGTGCTGCCAGCCCCATAGCTTCCAGCTCTTTATAGTGGGCAAACACTTCCTTTGGTGTGCCGTCATACTGCACACTGCCATGGTCCATCACAATGAGACGGTCTACATACTTTGCCACATCCTCCATGCTGTGGGAAACCAAAATAACGGTGATGCCACGTTCCTTCTGAATGGCTGCAATCTGGTCCAAAATCTCGTCCCGGCCCATCGGGTCAAGCCCTGCCGTCGGCTCATCTAACACAAGCACCTCCGGCTTCATGGCAAGGACTCCGGCAATGGCCACACGACGCTTTTGTCCGCCGGAAAGTTCAAACGGGGATGCATCGTAGAGTTCCTCGGAAATGCCCACCATTTTAATTGCTTCAAAGGTGCGCATCTGCACTTCAAGCTGAGGAAGCTTCATATTCTTCGGACCAAATTCCACGTCCTTTACCACGGTAGTTTCAAACAACTGATGCTCCGGATACTGGAATACTAATCCAACCTTGGTGCGCAGCTCCTTCTTGCTGAAATCGTCATCATAAATGTCGTGTCCATCGTAATAAATGGCACCGCCGGTGGCTTTAATCAACCCGTTCAGATGCTGAATCAGCGTAGACTTACCGGAACCGGTATGCCCAATCAGGCCGATAAACTGGCCGTCCGGAATCACCAGATTGATGTCTTTCAAGGCATGCTTTTCATAAGCCGTTCCTGCACTGTATGTGTAATTGACATGATCTAACACTATTGACATTGTTTCAATGCCTCCGTAAATTCTTCTACTGTTAAAATGCCGTTCGGAAGCGGCATTCCCGCTTTCTTAAGCTCCCAGGCAAGCTCTGTCACCTGTGGCACGTCCAGCCGGTAGGACTTTAACTTTTCTACCTGGGAAAATACTTCCCGCGGGGTACCCTGCATCACAATTTTTCCTTCATCCATGACAATAACACGGTCTGCCCCAATCACTTCATCCATGTAATGGGTAATTAAAAGCACGGTTACATTTTCTTTCTCGTTTAACTCATGCAACGTTTTAATCACTTCCTTACGGCCGTTTGGATCAAGCATAGCTGTTGGCTCATCCAGCACAATACACTTCGGTTTCATTGCCATAATGCCTGCAATCGCCACACGCTGCTTCTGACCGCCGGACAACTTGTTTGGGGAATGGGTACGGTATTCCAACATACCGACTGCCCGCAGAGCTTCTTCCACCCGCACCCAGATATCCTCGGTTGGCACGCCAAGGTTTTCCGGACCGAACGCCACGTCCTCTTCCACCACAGACGCGATAATCTGGTTGTCCGGATTCTGAAACACCATGCCGGCCGTCTGGCGAACATCCCACAGCTTGTCAGGGTCGGACACGTCCTTGCCGTCCACATAGAGATAGCCTTCCGTCGGCTCTAAAATGGCATTAATCTGCTTGGCAATGGTAGACTTACCGGAACCGTTGTGTCCTAAAATGGCAACAAAATCTCCCGGCTGTATATCCAAAGTTACACCGTCTACTGCCCTGATGATGCCGTCTACGTTGCCCTCTTCATCACGGCGGATATATTCAAATACTAAGTTTTTTGATTCAATCATTTTTTTCATGGGGTTAGTTTGTCCTTTACTTCGGTTTGGCATGCATCTATGCCGGATGACATAGTGCATGGCAAAAAATGCCTAGTAACGCATTATGAGGTTTATGATAGCACAAAATCGTGGAATGTACAAGGGAAAAGTCCTGACCCTCCTGTTTTTTCGAATCAAAACATATTATGCTATAAACAGATTACCTAATAACTTAAATTGCCGACACCTAATCGGTATCGGCAATTTAAAATAATTATCAATCAATTTTTACATATTTAGCAGACACAAAACAAATCATGTCTAAATCATACGAATATACTTCATATATATAATTTCCCTTATTACTTACATGTTTTGCCAAAATCTTCAGCTTGCCACCATTTGGAATATTATACGCTTTATCTGCATTCATGTTCTTATCCAATCCCGCATTATAACTATTCCATCCTGCTGCCGATAAATCCAAACTACCATACATCTCCTTATTTGAGTAATCTACTCTGACATATTTAGCTCCGATATAGCACTCCATCTTTAAGTCATAAGAATATACATGGTATACTTTATTTCCCTTTGCGTTTGTATATTCACCCAAAATTTCCAATTTGGCATTGTTCTTAATATTGTATGCCTTATCTGCATACATATCTTTATCCAATCCAACATTGTAACTGCTCCATGTTGTCGCAGATAAATCCACTGTACCATATAACTTATTGTCCGGCTGAGGTGTTGGGCTTGGTGTCGCTGTTGGCACTGGTGTTGCCGTTGGTTTTGGCGTTGCCGTTGGCACCGGAGTTGCTGTTGGTTTTGGCGTTGCCGTTGGCTTCGGTGTTGCCGTTGGCTTTGGCGTTACCGTTGGTTTTGGCGTTGCCGTTGGCTTCGGTGTTACCGTTGGTTTTGGTGTTGCCGTTGGCTTCGGTGTTACCGTTGGTTTTGGTGTCGCTATCAGTTGCGGTCCCCCTAAACTTTCACTGATTACTGTAAATGTTTGTGTCTCCGGCGCTTCTTTTTCAACAGTTTTTCTTATTTCACGATACCAGATTACGCCATCCTCATCTTTATATTTACAACCAATCCAGTCAGTATCTAAACATCCCATTTCGTTGCATTCATCCTGACGGACATGCCGATAATCAGAAGCCACTTTTGTTAAAGGAGCATCTACCCAGATTTCTTCTCGATAAACATCCGTCCATTCGTTTACTTCTACACCATAATAAGCACATACCGAATATTCTCCCTTACCATTGGTGTAGTGGTAATAACCGTACTGTGCTTTATTCTTGGTATCTGTGTGTATCTCTCCTCCACTTACAATTTCTTTTCCTGTTACACGATTGATATAAGCGGTATGCCCTGCATAGTTTTCATTACTGTAAGACAGTAGATGCTTTTGCACCAAACAATTTAACTGACCACCACTGTTCCAATTACTGTCAATAACCATTAAGCCATCTTTTTCGATAGAATAGACTAATACAGAATGGCCGTTTACACGAACAACATCACCCGGCTGTACATACTTTTCCATATTTGCTTTATTGAACTTTACAGAAGCAATGCGTTCTGCTGTAACTTTATCAGTATTACTATCTGCGTATAAATACCACTGGGCAAAGCAAGCAAAACCAAAACAAGATTGTCCTGTATGATCACGTCTAGAAGAATTCACGTCATGTTCCGGGAAATTATCTACATTTACTGTTCCAAACAAATTCTTAAACCAAGAGGTGTTTGCAATATCACGCATGTTACAATTAGGACATCCATGGGAAGGCTCTCTCTTAGTTGTACAAGACTTTTGATCTACGGTGCAGTATTTCTTTCCAAGCATATTGTAGAGTTTATCCATCTTAGCCGTTACATCAAGAACCTGCAAAGCATTCTTTTCTTCCAGTAATTTTTTTGTTTCTATACAATCCGTAATATACTCATCATAGGTAAACTTTTTTAGATTACTAATTTCATTCTGGATAATTTGCTTGTCACTGTAAGCAGATATTTTAGCCATATTTTCATAAAATACCTCTGTAGCATTCCTTACTGCTTCAGAGAGGAACTCATATTCTTCAATAAATTCTATCCATTCAGGATTAATATACGCTGTTTTATTTTCTACTATGTTCATTAACATATTCGTTTGATTATGACTAAGTGTAGCCGCATATTCTAATAATGTAGCTATATATGCTTGCTCTTGTACAGAAGCGGGAACAAATAATTCCGACATAAACTCAGCGCTTCCTGTGACTATATCATACAAACCGCCTGTTCCCTTCGATATTGCTTTACCAATGGCTTTTTTTGCGGCTTCAGACATGAACTTCTTTGTAAAGTGCTCCAATCCATCCTTTTCTCTTTCTTTTTTTAGAAGTTCAATATCTTCATACAAATGTGTACCTTTTCCTGCCGCATTTTGAAGTTGTTCAAGGGCCATGCTATCCACTTCATACATTTGAATTGTCGTAACTATGAATTCCGTAACAGTTACGCCTTCATCTAAAAATTCGGAAATGCTTTTTGCTTCCTTGCCCAATGCCGAGTCAACTATTTTGTTTATTGTCTCATATGACAAAGCTTTTGATTTTTTTGCCAATTCCTGTACTAATATAGCCTTTGATATCGTCTCACCCGTAGAATATATATTATTAAAACCATCAAATGCATTTGCAACTTCTTGTGTGAACGAAACAGTAATACTATCTTGTAAATACATTTTTTGAATTAATGCCATAACGGCATCAAAATGGATTTGCTCTACCGCATCTTTAGAAAAATTAAACCAGCTAAAAACTTCATCAACAATCATAGATACCCCATCTACAACGACTGCCCAAGCAATATCTTTATCAATCCCCGAAATTTCTTTTTGCCATAATTTCCAAGCATGACTTTTCCCATAATCAATTACAGCAAACTGATCATCTCTTACTAAATTCGATATTAATGCAAGTGGATACTCTTTAAATAAGCTTAAATAAGCTTCTCCATATTTCTCATAATATTCAGACACCAAGATATCATCATACGCTCCATTTAATCTTGCAACCCATTCACGTAAACTTTTTGTTTCTTCTGATATTTCTACATCATTAACCATCTCTGTTAATACATATCGCTCTGCAATCCCGGTTCTGGCATATCCATAATCCCTCTGGATTTTTTCAAATGCTGTTTGTGTCCCAGTTCCAGCTATGCCATCAATCTTTCCAGAATAATACCCTTTATTCTTCAAATGTGTTTGAATTCCTGCAACTGTTTCAGAGATTAAAGTATATAATTCCTCTTCAACAATTCCCGTTTGTGGTAGATGAAGTGCCTTCTGGGCATTAATTACAGCCTTTTGAGTATTTCCTCCGAATTTACCGTCTGCTCCCCTAGTAGAAAAACCAAGAAACGACAAATTCTGTTGCAAGTACTGTACATTGGTCCCTTTCGATCCTTTCTTATACGTTGCCGCCTGTACACTTCCAGCCGGCACAAGTGCAATCATCATTGCAAACAATAAAAACCATGCTATTATTTTCTTCTTCATAACAAATCCTCCTTATGTTTTCATCTTTTGCCGCTTTATTTCCGTCATTTTCTAAATTATACCACTTTTATTCTGCCATTTCAACAACAATTAAGGATTTGTTCCTACATTTTTCACTATTATGTAGCATACACTAAACTACATAAGGAGGTATTCTCATGCAACCAGAAGAATTTATCGCAAGACTCACTCAACTTAGAATAAAACACGGAGTCTCTGCCAGAGATATGAGCTTATCGCTGGGACAAAATTCCAGTTATATCAACAATATCGAAAACGGCAAAGCACTCCCTTCCATGACTGTTTTCTTTTATATATGTGAGTATTTCAACATATCTCCACAGGAATTTTTCTCATACGAGAATCCGAATCCGGAAAAAACAAAACAATTAGAATATGATTTACATTTACTTACTGATAATCAGCTGAATATAGTTATAGATTTGGTAAAAGAATTTACCAAATAAAATAGCCCCATCAAACGTAAGCACGTAATATCACTTACCTTTGATGGGGTTCTGTTTGTTATTACTCTGTTCTTTATTTTTCTGTTTCTTTCTCTTCCCCGTGCAAAAACTCCTTCTCAATATACACCGGCCGTCCTTTTCCCTGCACATAAATTCTTGCCAGATATTCACCTAAGATGCCTAGAATCAGCAGCTGTACACCGCTAAGGAACAGTATCAGTGTAACGATGGTCGGATAACCCGGCACCGCTTCGCCAAATACCAATGTTTTGATAATTACGAAAAGCATGTAGAGCACTGCACATACCGATACAATCATGCCAAGATAAGTAGCAAACCGGAGTGGCATGGTGGTAAAGGACATGAAGCCTTCCAGGGCATATTTCATAAGCTTTTTTACGGACCATTTAGTTTCGCCGGCATTGCGCTCCTCTGCCACATATGGCAGGTAATGGGTATTAAATCCAATCCAGGAAAACAATCCCTTAGAAAAACGGTGATACTCCGGCATGTTAATCAACGCTTCCGCCACTGTACGGCGGAAGGTTCTGAAATCACTGGCCCCGGCATAAAACTCAATATCACAGACCTTATTAATCAAAGAGTAAAACATCTTTTTCACACCGGACATGAGCTTACCTTCGATGCGGTGCTCCTGGTATGCCGCCACCACGTCATACTCTTCGTGATTTTCTAAGTAGTCTACCATATCCACCACAATTTCCGGGCGTTGCTGCAGGTCCGCATCCACCAAAGCAATATACTCGCCGGAAGAGCGCTTTAAGCCTGCTAAAATAGCAGCTTCTTTACCAAAGTTTCTGGATAAGTTAACTACCGACACTTTGTCCGAGTGTGCTTTAAATAGTTTCTTTAACTCTGCATAGGTATTATCTTTACTTCCGTCATTCACAAAAACAATTTCATAGTCAAAGTCTGTGTTACAAAAAGCATTTTCTGCCACATCATAAAACAGACCGACATTATTCTCTTCGTTATAACATGGCACTACCAATGTAACTTTCATATTCTCCTCCTATTGTCTTGTTTTTCTTTTACTTCTGCAAATAAAAATCCATTATTTATCTTAGCACACTAAAGAACCACCTGCAAGTGATATTTTCTTTCCTAATAGCAAAAAAATCCGGCAGGCTTTCACCTACCGGATTTTAATTTGCTGTTTGTTATGCGTTACGCATTTGATGTAAAAGTTTGCCTCTATGGATTAAACAAGTTCGATGATTACTTCCATAGCAGCATCGCCCTTACGCTGACCAATCTTAACGATTCTTGTGTAACCACCGTTACGGCCTGCATACTTAGGAGCGATTTCGTTGAATAACTTATCAGTCATGTCAACCTTCTTTGTGTTCTTCTTCTTTCCAGCTGCTTCAGTTGGAACTTCTGTTACGTTGTATAAGAACTTAGCCATCTGCTTTCTAGCGTGAAGTCTGGAAGCGGAATCCTTCTTGATTTCCTTTTCAACTTCATCATAAACGGTAACCTTCTTACCATCTACAACTTCCTTCACTCTCTTGCCGTCTTTGTCCTTACGAGCAACCTTTGCCTTAACAGTTACGGTTTCGAAGTTATCCTTTTCCTTAACTGCTAAAGTAATCATATGT
>JAZSFC010000043.1:0-190426 GCA_045531955.1 Lachnospiraceae bacterium
TAATACTTTTTCAGAAACAGTAGCTCCCTCAATGAGAATTGGATACATGGTTCTGCCTGAAACGCTAACAGAGAATTTTGAAAATAAACTCGGCTTCTTATCATGTACAGTTCCAGTATTTGAACAGTACGTTTTGGCTGAACTGATAAACAGCGGTGATTTTGAGCGGCATATCAACAGGGTGAGAAGGCAGAGAAGGAAAAAAATTAAGTAATATACAAAAGGAGGGGATTATATGAAAAAGAAAAGGAATGTCTTAATAATTTCAGGTGCAGTTTTAGTGATTTTGATTATGTTGGTGATTATTTACGTTGCTATTCCGTATAAGAAATACAATCATGCATGTAACCTTATGTCAGAAAAAGAATATGAAGCTGCATATAATGAATTTTGGTCATTGGATGGTTTTTTAGACAGTGAGAAACAGATAGAAATTATTGACGCAATTATTTCTATTCAAAATAAGGAATACGATAAAGCTATCAAAACTGTTTTAAATAGTGATACTTTTGTATGGATTCATTATAATATTTCAACTTCAAATGAAAAAAATATTAAGACGGAGATATATAATAAAAAAGCTGATTACGATGGCTTGCTGGATATAGAAAGTTCAGGTTTTTGTCTAAAAACCTGGCAATGTACAGAATATGAATATAATCACGAAGATAATGTATTTCATATTTCTTTTGATCCAACATGGTATGAGGCGACATATACGGTTACATATGACTGCGGTAATGTGCAGGCAACACATTCTAATCCTTTAACGTATAATAGAACATTTGAACCGATAGTATTGGAACCGGCAAAGGCAGAAGGATATCTTTTTAAAGGATGGTATAGTGATAAAGAATATAGTAATGAAGTTAAAGAAATTCAAATTGAAGAGTATAAAGACATAACCTTATATGCAAAGTGGGAAATAATAACCTATACTATAGAATATGATTTAGCTAACGGTTTCTGTGACGAAAATCTGGTATATGAATTTACAATTAATGATTTACCGATTATATTACCAAAGCCACAAAAAGAACATTATATTTTTGATTGTTGGGCAGATAAAAGTATGTTTGGAGACTCTGTTATAGAGATTAACGAGTGTAAGAATTATAAGCTATATGCCTGCTTTGATCTTGAAGGTTTAATAATATCTATTTCTGATGATGAAAGTTATTGTATTGTTGTAGATTATAATGGAACTTATCCTATTGTGGAAGTTCCTGAGTATTGTAGAGTTACAGGTGATAAAATTTTACCTATAAAGGTAATTGGAGAGAACGCATTTAGAAAAACAAAGGTTAAAGAAGTTTATTTTCCTGATTCAGTAATTAGAATGGAATCATCTGTATTATGTGAATGTGATGAATTAATATATGTTAAGTTATCAGATAATCTTGAAGAAATTTATAATTATGTTTTAAAAAAGTGCCCATTACTAAAAGAAATTGAAATTCCGATTAGTATTAAATTTATCGCTGGTTCAGCATTTACTTATTCGGGGATAGAGAAGGTTATTTATGCTGGCTCAAGAAGTGATTGGTATGAAAATAAAATATATGAACGTCATGATGCATCAGGAACATTTTATGGTACTATATATTTTAAAGATGAAATGGAATAATTTAAATTCTGTCAAAGAAAATACTTGACACCCACCAAATCTTGTAGTACAATACCATCTGTATGTAAAGAAAAAGACTTTACAGGTGGTATTTTTTATGGTAGAATCCTTTGAGGAAATCGTTGAACTTTCCCTGTTATTTGACTTTTATGGGGAAATGCTTGGCGATCACAAAAAGAAAATATTTGAAGACTATGTTCTGAATGACTTATCTTTGGCAGAAATTGCTGAGGAAGAAGGAATTTCCAGACAGGGTGTACACGACATTGTAAAGCGTTGTACCAAGCAGCTAAAGGAGTACGAGGCGACCCTTCATCTGGTTAAAAAATTCCAGAACATGAAAGAAAAGCTTACCAAAGCATCGGAGCTTCTTGGAACATCAGAGAATGAAGCGGATGCATCCGATATAGCAGGAGTAAGAAAGCTCCTGGCAGAAATGTTAGATGAACTTTAGTTCAGAAAAAAGAGGTATCTTACATGGCATTTGACAGCCTTTCCGAAAAACTGCAAAATGTTTTTAAAAATCTTCGTAATAAAGGCCGTTTAACGGAGGAAGATGTAAAGGTTGCTTTAAAAGAAGTAAAGATGGCACTTTTAGAAGCCGACGTTAACTTTAAAGTAGTTAAAACTTTCATTTCTTCCGTGCAGGAACGTGCCGTAGGCCAGGACGTTATGAACAGCTTAACGCCGGGCCAGATGGTAATTAAAATTGTTAATGAAGAACTGGTAAAGCTGATGGGTGAGGAGCAGGTAGAACTTAAGCTCTTAAACAGCAACCAGATAACCGTTATTATGATGTGTGGTCTGCAGGGTGCAGGTAAAACCACAACGGCGGCAAAAATTGCCGGCCAGTTAAAGAGTAAGGGCAGAAAGCCTTTACTGGTAGCCTGTGACGTTTATCGTCCGGCAGCTATCGAACAGTTAAAAATCAATGCAGAAAAGCAGTGTGTAGATTTCTTCTCCATGGGAACCAACATCAGTCCTGTAAATATTGCAAAAGCAGGTATGGAGCATGCGGCAAAGAACGGCAACAATGTCGTTATCATTGATACTGCCGGCCGTCTCCATATTGATGAGGCAATGATGGAAGAGTTAGTACAAATTTCTAACGAGCTTCCGATTACAAATACACTTTTGACCGTCGACGCAATGACCGGTCAGGATGCAGTAAACGTTGCACAAACCTTCCATGAGAAGTTACCGCTTACCGGTGTTATACTTACCAAGATGGACAGTGATACCCGTGGTGGTGCGGCTCTTTCCATTCGTTCCGTTACAGGACTTCCAATCCTTTATGTCGGTATGGGCGAAAAGCTCTCTGACTTGGAACCGTTCTATCCGGACCGTATGGCAAGCAGAATTCTCGGTATGGGAGATATCTTAACCTTAATCGACAAGGCTCAGGCCGATTTTGATGAAGAAAAAGCAAAAGAAATGACCCGCAAGATGAAAAAAGCGGAGTTTGATTTCAATGATTTGCTGGAACAGTATCATCAGATGCAAAAAATGGGCGGTTTAAGCTCTATTATGAGCATGATGCCGGGCATGGGTCAGTTAAAGGGCGTAGAAATCGATGATGATGCATTCAAGGGTGTGGAAGCAATTATTTATTCCATGACTCCTGCAGAACGTTCCAATCCGTCTTTGATTAACCCGTCCAGAAAGCGTAGAATTGCAAATGGTGCCGGTGTCGATATCAGCGAGGTTAACCGTCTGGTAAAACAGATTGAAGGTCAGAAAAAGATGATGAAGCAGCTGTCCGGAATGATGGGCGGCAAAGGAAAACGTCGTTTTGGCGGATTCCCTGGCGGAATGCCGGGAGGCGGAAGATTTCCGTTTTAAACAGTAATGTTTTATCGTACCGTTGTACAGATAATTCATAGATAAAAAATAACAAATTATATTTTAGGAGGATAAATCCTCTGCCCGCATAAGCGGGCGGGCATTTTCCTTCGGAAAACAAGGAGGATTAAACAATGGCAGTTAAGATCAGATTAAAGAGAATGGGTCAGAAGAAGGCACCTTTCTACAGAATCGTAGTAGCAGATTCCCGCTCCCCAAGAGACGGTAAGTTCATCGCAGAAGTTGGTACTTATGATCCAACCAGAACACCTAGCGCATTCAACATCAACGAAGAAGAAGCTAAGAAGTGGATTGCAAACGGCGCACAGCCAACTGAAACTGTAGCAAAGTTATTCAAGAAGGCTGGTATCCAGTAGTCTTTTTGTCTTGTTCAGTTTCGGAGGTGCACAATATGAAGGAACTTGTTAAAGTTATCGCTATGGCACTGGTAGATCATCCGGATCAGGTTGTTGTTACAGAAGAAGAAACAGAAAAGGCAATCGTAGTAGAGCTTCGCGTGGCTCCGGAAGATATGGGTAAGGTTATCGGCAAACAGGGCCGTATTGCCAAGTCCATTCGCACCGTAGTTAAGGCTGCATCTACAAAGGATGATAAAAAAGTAGTCGTTGAGATTATGCAGTAAAGGTGATCGAAGATCATCGCTGACAGTAAGAAAAACGTGCGCGTTTTTCTGCTGTATACCGATTGTTAAAAGCGCAAGGTAACTTGCGCTTTTTCTTTCAATGAAGAAAGGATTGCTATGGAAGATTTGTTACGTGTTGGTGTGATTGCCAATACTCACGGGGTACACGGTGAAGTTAAAGTATTTCCGACAACAGACGATGTAAACCGTTTTAAAAAATTAAAGACAGTAAAATTAGATACCGGAAAAGAAGTAAAAGATTTAAAAATTACAAGTGTTAAATTCTTTAAGAATATGGCGATTCTGAAATTTGAAGGAATCGATAATATAAATGATATTGAAAAATATAAGGGTAAGGACTTACTTATTACCAGAGAGCAGGCGGTGCCGTTAAAGAAAGATGAGTATTTTATCTGTGATTTAATTGGTTGTACAGTTATTACCGAAGACGGTACAGAGGTCGGTGAACTGACAGAAGTGCTTCAGACCGCTGCAAATGATGTGTTTGTGGTTCAGGGTAAGAGTAAGAAAGAAATTTTAGTACCTTACATTGATGATTGTGTAAAGAGTGTTTCCATGGAAGAAAAGAAGGTTACGGTTGTTCTTTTGCCGGGAATGGCAGAGTAGATAGGGTTGATATCGCCTTTTACACAGAACAAGGAGTTTTATTATGAACTTTTATGTTATGACATTATTCCCTGAAATGATTGAACAGGGCTTAAATACCAGTATTATCGGCCGTGCCATGGAAAAAGAGCTTTTGTCCATTAAGGCAGTCAATATTCGTGATTATACATTAGACAAGCATAAACGGGTGGATGATTATCCTTATGGTGGCGGTGCCGGTATGTTAATGGCAGTAGAACCTGTAGTCCGTACCTACGATGCAATCAGAGAAGATATAAAAAACAAAACAGGTAACGAACAACGTCCGAGAGTGATTTATGTTACTCCATGGGGTAAGCCGTTTCATCAGGAAATGGCAAGAGAATTTGCACAGGAAGAAAATCTGGTATTCCTTTGCGGACACTATGAAGGTATTGATGAACGTGCTCTGGAAGAGGTTGCGACTGATTTTGTATCTATCGGTGACTATGTGCTTACCGGAGGCGAACTTCCTGCTATGGTAATGATTGATGCAATCTCCAGGCTTATACCGGGAGTGCTGAATAATAAGGACTCTGCAGAGTATGAAAGCTTTGCAGAAGGTCTTTTAGAACATCCACAATATACCAGACCGGAGATCTACAACGGTAGAAAAGTACCGGAAGTATTGCTTTCCGGACATCATGCCAATATAGAAAAGTGGAAAAAAGAGCAATCTTTGCTTCGGACACAGAAATATCGGCCGGATTTATTGGAAAAATAAAAAAAGTGCTTGCAATTATTGACAACATGATATATAATATTTTTTTGTGAGACAAGATGTTCCGCTGTATCCATAGGGGATAGTAAGAATGTCTGTATTTTATATAGGAGGTCACAAACATGAACGACATTATTAAGAGCATTGAAGCAGCTCAGGTTAAGGCTGAAGTTGCAGAATTCCACGTTGGCGATACTGTTAAGGTATATGCTAAGGTAAAGGAAGGAAACCGCGAAAGAACTCAGGTTTTCGAAGGTATCGTATTAAAGAGACAGCACGGTGGTGCAAGAGAAACTTTCACAGTAAGAAAGACATCTAACGGTGTTGGTGTTGAAAAGACTTGGCCATTACATTCTCCAAACGTTGAGAAGATCGAAATCGTACGTTACGGTAAGGTTAGACGTGCTAAGTTAAATTACCTTCGTCAGAGAACCGGTAAGAGCGCTAAGGTTAAAGAGCTTGTAAGATAATTCAGGTGACTGATACAAAAGCTTCGGGAGTTTCCCGAAGCTTTTTTTCTTGCATTGTCTTGCAAAGAAAATTGCAAAATGCTATACTGAATTAGATAGCCTGAAAGGATGTAATTTTGCGTATGGATATGTATTTAAACAGCAAAAAACCAAAATATAAAAAGTTTTTTAAATCCCTGTTTTGGTGGATTGTTGAAATTGCTCTTGTGATTCTTGCGGCATGGCTGATTATTGAATATGCAGTGGAAAAAACAACGATGATGGGCGTGTCCATGAACACCACATTAAATGACGGAGATAAAATAATTATAAACAAATTAGCGTATTTACGTGGGGAACCGGAGCGAAATGATGTTATAGTTTTCAGCCAAAGTAAAAGCGGTCACGGTTATTATAATATTAAGCGTGTCATTGGTTTACCGGGAGAAACCGTAGAAATTGTAAACGGAGAGGTTTACATTAATGGAGTAAAATCAGTGGAAGTAATTCCGGTAGAAACCATGCGTGTGGCAGGTCTTGCTGATGAAGCTGTTTTACTTGGAGAAAATGAATTTTTTGTGCTTGGAGATAACCGGAATTACAGTGAAGACAGCCGGTTTGCAAATATCGGAATTGTTGTAATGAATGACATTGTCGGAAAGGCATGGATGCGTTTAGAGCCATTTTCGATTATTGATAAAATTAATAGGGAAGACTAAAGAAAAGTGTTTCCGAAACACAGGAGGGATAAGTTATGCATTATCAGTGGTATCCTGGACATATGTCCAAGGCAAAACGCCAGATGCAGGAAGATATTAAGTTAATTGATGTTGTAATTGAGCTGGTAGATGCCAGAATTCCGTACAGTTCAAAGAATCCGGATATTGATACACTGGCAAAAGGAAAAGACCGGGTGATTCTTTTAAATAAGGCAGATTTGGCTGATGAACGTGCCACAGCGGCTTTTAAAAAGTTTTATGAGGCGAAAGGCTTTCATGTATGTACCGTCAATTCCAAGGGTGGAAACGGCGTGAAAAATGTTATGAATACGGTTCGTACGGCATGTAAGGAAAAAATTGATAAGGACAGGGCAAGAGGTATTATCGGACGTCCTATCCGGGCAATGATTGTCGGTATACCAAATGTCGGAAAGTCTACCTTTATCAATTCTTTTGCAGGAAAAGCCTGTGCAAAAACCGGTAATAAACCGGGCGTTACCAAGGGCAAGCAATGGATTCGTTTAAACAAAGAACTGGAACTTTTAGATACCCCGGGTATTTTATGGCCTAAGTTTGATGATCAGAAGGTTGGTCTTCATATTGCCATGATAGGTTCCATTAATGAAGATATTTTGGATCAAAATGAACTGGCAATCAAGCTTTTGGATTACATTATGACAAATTACAAAGGCTATGTTCAAACCCGTTATAATGTGGAAGAAGAAGGTAACGGCGAAGATATGTTAAAGAAAATCGCGGACAAGCGTGCCTGTAAGAAAAAGGGAGGAGAACTTGACCTGGAAAAGATGTCTTCCTTTATTGTAGATGATTTTCGCGGAGGAAGAATCGGCAAAGTAACCTTAGAGCGTCCGGAGGATTTTGAAACACCGGAAATATCGCCTGCAAAAGAAAAAGAGGTATAAGGTCATGTATAAAATTTCCGAAATCAAAACAGAACTGGAAAATGCAGATTTGGCAGAACTTCCTTTTGTGATAGAAAAATACGAGGCAGATGAACGGGAAGGCGTGAAAAAGCTTTTGATAAAGGCACAGAAAAAGCTGGACGCCTATGCAAAAGAACTGAAACGCACAGAAAATATGAAGGTTTATGAAAAGAAATATTGGGATTATTCCTTTATCTGCGGTATTGATGAAGTTGGAAGAGGTCCTTTGGCAGGTCCTGTGGTTGCTGCGGCAGTTATTCTTCCGAAAGACTGTAATATTTTGTATCTGAATGATTCTAAGCAGCTTTCTGAACAAAAAAGAGAAGAACTATACGATGTGATCATGGAGCAGGCGGTTGCGGTAGGTATCGGCGTGGTTTCCCATGAAAGAATCGATGAAATCAATATTTTACAAGCTACCTATGAAGCAATGCGTCAGGCAGTCGGTAAACTTAGTGTGACACCGGATTTATTGTTAAATGATGCGGTTACCATTCCGGAACTGACCATGAAGCAGGTACCGATAATCAAAGGTGATGCCAAGAGTATTTCCATTGCAGCAGCAAGTATTGTTGCTAAAGTTACCAGAGACCACATGATGGTGGAATTGGATAAATTTTATCCGGAATACGGATTTGCAGGAAACAAAGGATATGGTTCTGCAGCTCATATTCAGGCGTTGAAAGAAATTGGTCCATGTCCGATTCACCGCAGAAGTTTTATCAAAAACTTTATTGCTGAAGCGTAGTAAGCTATAAATATATTTTGTCAGGAGGCACCGCATGGAAGAAGAAAAAAAGAATATATCAAGCAAAACAGCGGTTGCATTATCCTATGAAGCCGGAGACCAGGCACCAAAAATTTTAGCAACAGGAAAAGGGTATGTAGCAGAAAAAATTATTGAAGCTGCCAAAGAAGAAAATGTTCCGGTTCATAAGGATGAAAAGTTAGCTGCTACACTTTCAAAGCTGGAAATAGGAGATTATATTCCGAAAGAATTGTATGGAGTAGTCGCAGAAATCCTGGTATTTGTTGACCGTGTGGAGGGTATAAAGAAGCATGCTAAATAAACGAAGTCTCGGAACCGAAAAGGAAGAGCTTGCAGTACGGTATTTGGAGGAACAAGGCGTAACTGTTCTTGCAAAGAACTTTTATTTCCGTGGCGGAGAACTGGACTTAGTAATAAAAGACGGGGAATATATATGTTTTGTTGAAGTAAAATACAGAAAAAATATGTCTTATGGAACTCCGGAAGCGGCGGTAACAACAGCAAAACAAAGAAAAATAATTCTAGGAGCAAGGTTGTTTTTATATCAGAATCATTACGGTTTCGATACGCCATGCCGCTTTGATGTGATTTCCATATATCAGGAAGAAATTTCATGGATAAAGGATGCGTTTTACCTTGGTGGTTGGTAAGGAAAGAGGAAAAATGCTTTACAAACCGAAAACCGTATGGTAAATTTAATTGGATATCATAGTTTTAAATACTACAAGTGAGGTAAAATAGATGAGTAAACCAATTGTAGCCATTGTCGGAAGACCTAACGTAGGTAAATCCACCCTGTTTAATGTACTTGCAGGGGAACGGATTTCCATCGTAAAGGACTTCCCAGGCGTTACCAGAGATAGAATTTATGCAGAAGTAAACTGGTTAAATTATCAGTTTACAATGATTGATACCGGTGGTATCGAGCCGGAAAGCAAAGACATGATGTTGACTTATATGCGTCAACAGGCACAAACCGCTATTGATACAGCAGATATTATTATTTTTGTTGTAGATGTAAAGCAGGGCCTTGTGGATGCAGACTTTAAGGTGGCGGACATGCTTCGTCGTGCTAATAAGCCGGTAGTACTTTGTGTAAACAAGGTAGATGACTTCAACAAGTACATGGCGGATGTATATGAGTTTTATAATTTAGGTATCGGTGATCCGATGCCTGTTTCTGCTGTCAATATGCTTGGTATTGGTGATATGTTAGACGAAGTAATTAAGCATTTTGGTGACAATGGTCAGGATGAAGCGGAAGATGAACGCCCTCGTATCGCTGTTGTCGGAAAGCCAAACGTTGGTAAGTCTTCCATGATTAACAAGCTTCTCGGTGAAGAACGCGTAATTGTTTCCGACATTGCAGGAACAACCCGTGATGCTATTGACACGGCCGTAACCTATAATAAAAAAGAATATGTATTTATTGATACAGCAGGACTTCGCCGTAAGAGTAAAATTAAAGAAGAAATTGAAAGGTTCAGCATTGTACGTACCGTTGCTGCGGTAGAACGTGCAGATGCGGTTATTTGTGTGATTGATGCTACGGAAGGTATTACTGAGCAGGATGCAAAGATATGCGGTATTGCCCATGATAACGGAAAAGGTGTCATCATTGCCGTAAACAAATGGGACGCGGTAGAGGACAAGGATGATAAGACCATTTACCGTCACACGGAAAAAATCCGAGAAGTTCTTTCCTTTGTGCCTTATGCAGATATCATCTTTATTTCTGCATTAACCGGTCAGCGTATGCATAAGTTGTTCGAACATATTGAAACTGTTATCCAGAATCAGAATATGCGAATCGGAACCGGTGTATTAAATGAAATCATGATGGAAGCTGTTTCCTTACAGCAGCCACCATCTGACAAGGGTAAGCGCTTAAAGCTCTACTATATTACTCAGGTTGCAGTAAAACCTCCAACCTTTGTTATTTTTGTAAATGATAAAGAAATTATGCATTTTTCCTATGTCAGATATATTGAAAATAAGATTAGAGAAGCCTTTGGCTTTTCCGGAACCTCTTTAAAGTTTATTATCAGAGAGCGTTCAGAGAAAGACGGAAAATAATTTAGCTTGGGAGAATAACTATGTTGCTGTTTCAATCAATTTTATTATGTCTGTTGGCCGGATATATTTTAGGCGGAATTTCCGGCGGACATGTAGCAGGAAAGATTTATAACACCGATGTAAGGGAACACGGCAGCGGAAACTTAGGTGCTACCAATGTGCTCAGAACTCTCGGATGGAAAGCTGCTGTCATTACCTTTGCGGTGGATGTATTAAAAGTAATTGTACCGGTGCTGATTGTGCGTTATCTGCTGTTTCCGCAGTATGCACCTTATTCTTATGAAAATCAGCTTTTAGTTCTGTATTATGCATTTGGTGCAGTCATCGGACATAATTTTCCAATGACCTTAAATTTCCATGGCGGAAAGGGAGTAGCCTGCCTGGCAGCTACTATTTTAATGTTTGACTGGCGGATGGCTCTTCCGGAAATTCTTATTTTTGTTTTAATTGTTGCTGTTACAAAGTACGTATCGGTTGGTTCCATCCTGGTTTCCTTATTTTTCTTCGGATGGATTTTGCTGGTACATGATGCAACTCTTCATATGGCCTTGATTGCATGCGCTTTCCCGGTATCGGTCATTTTTATGCATCGCTCCAATATTAAGCGTCTGCTTCAGGGAACTGAAAATAAGATTGGGTCCAAAAAGAAAGAATAAATAGGAGATATCAGAATGAAAATATCTGTATTAGGTGCAGGAACCTGGGGAACTGCCCTTACAATTTTACTTGCTGAAAATAAACATGAAGTTACACTTTGGTCAAAACTGCCAAAAGAAATAGAAGCTCTTTCGGCCAACCGCAGCGATATTAAAAATCTTCCGGGTGCAGTTCTGCAGGACTCTGTAAAACTTACTTCTGACTTAAATGAAGCATTAAAAGAGCCGGAATTGATAGTAATGGCAGTTGCATCCGTTTTCGTCAGGGAAACAGCAAAGAGTATTGCTGATAAGTTACCGAAGGGAATTATTATTGTAAATGTAGCAAAAGGTATTGAAGAAGCAACATTAAAGACTCTTACTGAAGTAATAGAAGATGAAATTCCGCAGGCAGAGGTAGCGGTGTTGTCCGGTCCGAGTCATGCGGAAGAGGTAAGCAGAAAAATTCCTACTACCATTGTGGCCGGTGCAAAGAAAAAAGAAGTGGCTGATAAAATCCAGGATGCATTTATGACAGATTTTTTCCGGGTATATACCAGTCCGGATGTTATCGGTATTGAACTTGGCGGCTCATTAAAAAATGTTATTGCTCTTGCGGCCGGAGTGCTTGACGGCGCAGGCTTTGGTGATAACACGAAAGCAGCGCTAATGACCAGAGGCATAGCTGAAATTTCCCGTCTTGGAATTGCTATGGGGGGAAAGTACGAAACCTTTGCAGGTCTTTCCGGCATGGGAGATTTAATGGTAACCTGTACCAGTAAGCATAGTCGTAACAGAAATGCAGGTTTCTTAATCGGTCAGGGAAAAACAGCAAAAGAGGCAATGGAAGAAGTGCAGCAGACCGTTGAAGGTGTTTATTCTGCGAAAGCAGCTAATATGCTTGGAAAGAAATTTAACGTTGAACTACCTATTGTAGAACAGGTAAATCTTGTATTATTTGAAGATAAACCTGTGAAAGAAGCTATTTATGATTTGCTGATTCGAGAGAAAACAGAAGAACATACAGCATTGTGCTGGACGGAATAAATAAAAAACAAAAGAATCATCGCTTTGATTCTTTTGTTTTTTATTTGAAAACGGTATATGGAATGTTTTTTTATACATAGGCATATAGTTATACAAATACTATCGGACACAGTATCAGATAATAATCAGGAGGGTGCCTATGGAAAATCATTCTTTTCACATTTATAAAGATATACAGCAAAGAACAGGCGGTGCGGTATATTTAGGTGTAGTAGGACCGGTAAGAACCGGAAAATCCACATTTATTAAGCGATTTATGGATGTTCTGGTTCTTCCGAATATTACGGAACCACATATAAAAAAACAAATTAATGATGAACTGCCTCAAAGCGGCAACGGAAAAACAATTATGACAACAGAACCTAAATTTATTCCGATGACACCGGCAGATATTGTATTGGAAGACGGTTCGAATTTAAAACTCCGTTTAATCGACTGCGTTGGTTATATGACAGAAGGCGCTTTGGGTCACATGGAAGAAAATACCCAGCGTATGGTAAAAACACCATGGAACGCTTCGGAAATTCCTTTTTCGGAAGCTGCATCCATAGGAACAAGAAAAGTTATTGAAGATCATTCTACTATTGGTATTGTTGTAACAACGGACGGAACATTCGGAGAACTTCCGAGAGAAAATTATCTTGTTCCTGAAGAGCAGACGATCCGTGAATTGCAGGAAATCGGAAAGCCGTTTGTTATTTTGCTAAATTCTGCATATCCAAATGCAGCAGAAACTAAGGAAATTGCAAGACAAATGGAAGAACAGTATCACGCCACTGTGATTCCGGTAAATTGTCTTTCTTTAACAGCAGAAGATATTACAGGAATAATGGATCGTATTGTTGCATCTTTTCCGGCGAATATTGTTTATTTTTCTATGCCGAAATGGGTAGAGCTTTTACCGGAGGATAATGAAATCAGACAAGGAATAATATCTTCCGTACAGAATTTTCTTTCCAAAATTACTTCTATGAAAGATATTTCTGTTGCAAAAAACAACTGTCCGGGAGAATACATAAATCAGTTTGAAATAAAGGAATTGCACAGGGAGAACGGAGAGGTATTCATTGCAATACGTGTAAAGGATGAGTATTATTACAACATGTTAAGTGATTTAACCGGTATTCCTGTTGCTGACGAAGCAGAATTTTTAGAGGCAGTCCGCATGCTTGCTTCCGTGCGAAAAGAATGCGAGTGTGTAGGAAGTGCATGGAATGAAGTAAAAGCAGAAGGCTACGGGGTGATTTATCCTCAGGCAGACCAGATTAAAATTTCAGATCCTGAACTTGTAAAACATGGAAATAAATATGGTGTGAAATTAAAAGCTACTGCACCGTCCACACAGATGATCCAGGCGGATATTGAAATTGAAATTGCACCGATTGTGGGTACCATGGAACAGGCAAATGACCTGATTGAGTATATGAAACAGCAGGTTTCGGCAGGTAATGACGGTATTTATGAAACAAATATTTTCGGTAAAACGGTACGTCAACTGATTGAAGACGGAATTCAGGAGAAAATAGGGAATATTTCTAGGGAAAGCAGGGTAAAATTACAAAATACAATGCAAAAAATTGTAAATGACAGCAATCGTGGCTTTATTTGTATTATAATTTAAAAATTTTAACTACGAAAGTAGAATAAATGTATTAGAAACAGTTGACATTATTTGGGCAGTTTGCTATAATATGCACGTAATAAACTTAATATTTATGTAACATTTTATATACATAACAATATTTTTTATGTGGCTGAATTGTAAAATGTAACAAATTGCCCAGAAAATTGTTAACTATTTCTATTGGAGGAACCGATGAAGAAAACATTTAAAAAAGCAGTGTGTCTGTTTATTATTGGAGTATTAACAGCTCAAGGTCCACTGATGTCCGTTAAAGCTGATGTGGTTGATGGTGATAATTCCATTGGTGGTTTTACCGAATTGTTGGACAAATATTATTCCAGCATCAATACAGAAGAGGAGGCAGATACAACAGAGCTTTTTGCTACCGCTTATGAAGCTCCGGAAAATCTTGCTATTGCAAATGTAAACAGTTCCTTAAATATTAGAAAAAAACCAAGTTCTTCTTCTCAAAAGGTTGGTATTCTCGGAAAAGAAGGTGCATGTATCGTCGAGTCCATTGATGAAAACGGATGGGCAAAAATCAGATCCGGTGAAGTAGAAGGCTATGCTTTTGCAGAGTATTTAATTATGGGTGATGAAGCTGTAGCCAAGGCAATGGAATCTGCCGTATTATATGCAACTGTTAATTCTAAAGTCAGTGCATTAAATGTCCGCACAGCTCCAAGTACTGATGCCGAAATTATTACAAAGGTAAAAGCCGGCGAACGACTGGTTGTTACAAAAGAAGTTGTTGTAAATAAAGAAGATGTTACTTCCCAGGTTTGGGTTGAAGTACGTGTAGATGATGATGAAAATGCTGATGCTGTTGCGTATGTTTCTGCAGATTATGTAACCGTATCTTATGAATTAAATTGGGCAAGTAAGTACACTCCTTACGGTCCGGATGTATCTGAACTTCGTGTAAACATTTGCGATTACGCAAAGAAGTGGATAGGTACCAAATATGTATGGGGCGGCAACAGCTTAACCAAGGGTATTGACTGTTCCGGCTTTGTACAGCAGGTATATAAGCATTTTGGTTATACTACACCAAGAGTATCCCGTGACATGGCAAAGAAATACAAAAAGATTTCTATTGACGAATTAAAGCCGGGCGACTTGATTTTCTACGGAAGAGTAAAAGATAAGTATATCAATCATGTTGGTATTTATATCGGTAACGGACAGGTTATCCATTCCAGTACAAACTATAAGGGTGTTGCAATTTCCAGCATGTATTTTTATTCCATTTTAAAGTGTGGAAGAATTATTAATGACTAAAAAGAATACGTTAAAAAGCAGTTGTTGTTCTCGACAACTGCTTTTTTTTGTGGTAATATGGATAGTGGATTTTTATTGATTTGGAGGTAAAGCCGGATGGAAATTTTATGGGTTATTCTGGCTATGATGCTTTTGCTATTTGTGAAAGGCATTTATGATAAAAAGAAAAACAAAGAACGTTTGATTATAAAACTTCGAAATGGTTGGGGACGGATATCTGAAGAAGAATATACTGAAGCAAAATTGAATTCCCTGCAGTATTATTATGAGAACAAACGTAAAGAAAAGAATGAAACGGCATTTTATTTGGATGATATTACCTGGAATGATTTAAACATGACGGAACTGTATTTTATGATTAATAATACAGGCTCTGCTATGGGTGAGGAAATTCTTTGGGCGCTCCTGCACGAATTAAAAAAAGAGGAAACGCCGTTACTCGAAAGAGAAGAGGTTATTTCATTTTTTCAAACCAATAAGGAGGCCCGTCTGAAATTACAGACAGATTTTGCCCTAATCGGAAAAAACAGTAAAATATCTGTGTATGAATATATGGACCGAATGGAAAATGTACGAAGGGAGTCCAATGTCACTCATTTTTTCGGCATAGCCGGAATTATGGTATCTGTTGTTTTGCTTGCATGCGGTATAGGTATGGCAGGATTGCTTTTAATAGGTTTCATACTTTTCAATTTACTTACTTATTATAAACGAAAAGGTGAGATAGAATTGTATTATTCTGTGGTTACTCATCTGATCCGCATGTTGGAATATGCAGAAAAAATTGAAAAAGAGAATATTTCTGAATTAAACACCTATTTCAATGTTTTAAAAGAACATATTTCAGAATTAAGAGCATTTCGTAAAGGAGCGCCTGCTGTAACACCGCAAAATCCAACCGGTGACATGATGGCATTTTTTCTTGATTACTTCCGGATTTTGTTTCACTCTGATTTGATTCGGTTTAATCAGATGATGAAGCATTATTTTAAAAACAAAAAACGTATTGTTGAAGTTTTCGAGATTGTTGGTTTTTTAGATGCGATGTGTGCGGTCGCTTCGTTCAGGACATGGCTTGATGAATATTGCATTCCTGAATTTACAAAAGAAAAAAAGTTTTTTACAGAGCAGATGTATCATCCGTTTTTAAAGGATCCGGTTCCTGCCACAATACAAACAAATAAATCAGTATTAGTTACAGGTTCTAATGCATCCGGAAAATCAACTTTTATTAAAGCAGCCGCATTGAATGCAATTATGGCTCAGACAATTCACACAGCATGCGCTAAAAACTATCAAACCTCTTTCTTTAAAGTGTTTACCAGCATGGCATTAACAGATAATCTGTTTGGAAATGAAAGCTACTATATTGTGGAAATCAAATCGTTAAAACGTATATTAGATGCCATAGAAGATGATGTTCCGGTGCTTTGTTTTGTGGATGAGGTTCTGCGCGGAACCAACACGATAGAACGTATTGCGGCATCTTCCAGAATATTGCATTCTGTAGCAAATGCCAATGCTCTGATGTTTGCAGCAACACACGACATCGAATTGACATACATGCTGAAAAAAAGTTTTGAAAATTATCATTTTGAAGAACAAGTATTAGACAATAAAGTGTTGTTTGATTATCAGCTAAAAAAAGGAAGAGCAACAAGTCAAAATGCCATTGCTCTTCTCGGAATGTTAGGATATCCGGAAGAAATCATTAAAAATGCAAGGGCAACAGCGGCTCATTTTTTAGATAAAGGAGAATGGGAAACAATATGAAAGTAACAATTTATACGGATGGTTCCGCCAGAGGTAACCCGGATGGACCGGGTGGGTACGGCACTATTTTAAGCTATATTGATAGTAACGGAATCGAACACCTGAGGGAATACTCCCAAGGCTATAAAAAAACAACCAACAACCGCATGGAGCTTCTGGCAGCTATTGTCGGACTGGAAGCATTGATTAAACCATGTGAGGTAACACTGTATTCTGATTCCCAGTATCTGGTCAAAGCTTTTAATGAAAACTGGCTGGAAGGCTGGATAAAAAAAGGCTGGAAACGCGGTAAAAACGAACCGGTAAAGAATGTAGACTTATGGAAACGTCTTCTTCGTGCTATGGAACCGCATCGTGTAGAGTTTGTTTGGGTAAAAGGACATGCCGGTCATCCGCAGAATGAACGTTGTGATGTTTTGGCAACAACCGCTGCCGATTCGGATGACTTATTAGAGGACGTAACAGAAGAATAGAACGATTTCAAATTACAGAAAGCTTGAGGGAAAAAATCATGGCAGAATATACTCCAATGATGATGCAGTATCTTGAAACAAAGGAACAGTATAAGGATTGTATTTTGTTTTATCGTCTTGGCGATTTTTATGAAATGTTTTTTGAAGATGCTATTACGGTGTCCAGGGAATTAGAACTTACTTTGACCGGAAAAAGCTGTGGTCAGGAAGAACGTGCACCAATGTGTGGTATTCCGTATCATGCAGTGGACGGATATTTAAACCGATTAATCAACAAGGGTTACCGTGTAGCCATTTGCGAACAGGTAGAAGATCCCAAAGCAGCAAAAGGTCTGGTCAAACGTGAAGTAACCCGTATCGTAACTCCGGGTACCAATTTAAATACCCAGGCTATGGACGAAACAAAAAACAACTATCTGATGGGAATTACTTATATGGATAGTTTCTTTGGCGTGTCCACCGTAGATGTTACCACCGGTGACTATTATGTCACCCAGGTGGAAGAACTTCGTCAGGCCATGGACGAAATAATCAAATTTTCTCCGTCTGAATTGGTGTATAATTCCACTTTGGAATTATCCGGTATGGATTTATCTGATTTGAAAAATCGTTTAAATATTGCTTTGACACCGCTTGCTGACTGGTATTTTGATGAAGAAGTCTGCGAAAAAGAATTAAAACAGCATTTTAAAGTAGGAACTTTGGATGGGCTTGGTTTAAAAGATTTTGAAATCGGTACCATTGCAGCAGGCTCTGTTCTTCGCTATTTGTATGAAACACAAAAGAGTTCTTTAAGTCATATTACAAGACTTCTTACCTATGTACCGGGCAAATACATGGTAATTGACAGCTCTACCAGAAGAAATCTGGAACTGACGGAAACCTTACGGGAAAAGCAAAAGAGAGGCTCCCTGCTTTGGGTGCTGGATAAAACGAAAACAGCCATGGGTGCCAGAATGCTTCGCAGTTTTATTGAGCAGCCATTAATTAAAAAACAGGATATTGAAGAACGTCTTGATGCCATTGAAGAATTAAACCGGCATGTCATCACCAGAGAAGAGATGCGGGAATATTTGGACGCTATATATGATTTAGAGCGCTTAATGGGCCGTGTCAGTTATAAATCTGCTAATCCGAGGGATTTAATTGCTTTGATGAATTCACTGCAGATGTTGCCGCATATCCGGACACTACTGGCTGAATTTACTTCTTCAGAATGGACACAAATTTTTGAAGATATTGATCCTTTACAGGATATAGAAAGTCTGATTGAGGCAGCCATTGATCCGGAACCGCCGCTTACCATCAAAGAAGGAGGCATTATAAAAACGGGCTATAACGAAGAGGTAGACCGTTTACGTCTTGCTAAAACAGAAGGTAAGCACTGGCTTGCTAATTTAGAAGCCGAAGAACGGGAACGAACCGGCATTAAGAATTTAAAAATCAAATTTAACCGTGTATTTGGTTATTATTTGGAAGTTACTAATTCTTATAAGGATTTGGTGCCTCAGGAATGGATCCGTAAACAGACGCTTGCCAATGCAGAACGCTATACTACACCGGAACTGAAGAAAATGGAAGAAGATATTCTCGGTGCGGAGGATAAGTTGTTTTCTTTAGAATATGATTTATTTACGGAAATCCGTGAAAAAATTGCGGATGAAGTACTTCGTATTCAGCAAACTGCAAAAGCAGTGGCAAAGGCAGATGCTTATGTATCCTTGGCGTTGGTTGCGGAACGAAACCGTTATGTCCGTCCGTCTATCAACGAAAACGGTGTTATTAGTATTAAAAACGGACGTCATCCTGTTGTGGAACAGATGATTCCAAACGATATGTTTGTAGAAAATGACACCTATCTGGATAATGAAAATAACAGGATTTCTATTATTACCGGACCGAATATGGCGGGTAAATCCACTTATATGCGTCAGACTGCTTTGATTGTGTTAATGGCGCAGGTAGGAAGCTTTGTTCCGGCAGAAAGTGCTGAAATCGGTATTGTGGACCGTATTTTTACCCGTGTGGGTGCATCGGATGACCTTGCCTCCGGACAAAGTACCTTTATGGTAGAAATGACGGAAGTAGCCAATATCTTGCGAAACGCTACCAGAAACAGTCTGCTTATTTTGGACGAAATCGGTCGCGGTACCAGTACTTATGATGGTCTTTCCATTGCCTGGGCAGTGGTGGAACATATTGCGGATGCAAAGAAACTTGGAGCAAAAACCTTATTTGCAACCCATTACCATGAGCTTACCGAGCTGGAAGGCCGCTTAAACAGCGTAAACAACTATTGTATCGCTGTGAAAGAGCAGGGAGAGGATATTATTTTCCTGCGCAAAATTATCAAAGGCGGAGCCGATAAGAGTTACGGTATTCAGGTAGCAAAGCTTGCCGGGGTACCGGAGGACGTATTAAAGCGTGCCTACGAAATTGCAGACCAGCTGACGGAAAATGATATTAATGCTTCGAATATTTCGTTTGCTGAAAAAAAAGAAAAGGTAATAAACGTAAAGAAGTCAGGAAAAACCGAAACACCGGGACAATTAAGTTTGTTTGGAGTGCCATCGGATGATTATTCTGAGGTAATTGAAGCGTTAAAGGGTATTGATATTTCACAGATGACACCAATGAGTGCCATGAATAAGTTGTACGAGCTTCAGGAAATGTTGAAACAGTAATAAAGAAAGAGGAACCTTATGGGCATTATTAATGTTTTAGATCAGGCAACCATAAATCAAATAGCGGCAGGTGAAGTGGTGGAGCGTCCTGCATCCGTAGCCAAAGAATTAGTGGAAAACGCCATTGATGCAGGTGCAACTGCAGTTACGGTGGAAATTAAAGAGGGAGGTATCTCTTTGCTTCGTGTAACCGATAATGGCTGCGGTATGGAAAAGGACGACATACGTACTGCATTTTTACGTCATGCTACCAGCAAAATAAAAACCGCACTGGATTTAATCACGGTCGGTAGTCTTGGCTTCCGTGGTGAAGCTCTGTCCAGTATCAGTGCCGTTGCCCAGGTGGAATTACTGACTAAAACAAAAGATGCTTTCGTAGGTTCCCGTTATGTTATCGAAGGCGGTGAAGAAAAAGCCTTTGAAGAAGCCGGTTGTCCTTCCGGAACTACCTTTTTGGTAAGAAATCTGTTTTATAATGTTCCTGCCAGAAAAAAGTTTTTAAAAACTGCCATGACAGAAGGCGGATATATCAATGAATTGATGGAACGCATGGCACTGTCCCGTCCGGATATATCCTTTAAGTATATGAATAGCGGTAAAACCGTGCTTCATACCACCGGTGGTAATGAGTTAAAGGATATCATTTATCATATCTTTGGCAGGGATATTGCCATGTCGGTGCTTCCTGTAAAATATCCAAAAGATGAGTTTGGAATAGAAATATCCGGTTATATCGGAAAACCGGTGATTGCCAGAGGAAACCGTACTCAAGAAAACTATTTTATCAACGGCAGATATATTAAATGTGCCATTATTAACCGTGCCATAGAAGATGCTTATAAATCCTATATGATGGGGCATAAATATCCGTTTACGTCAATTCATATTACGGTACCGCCGGAATTTATCGATGTCAATGTGCATCCTGCAAAAATGGAATTGCGATTTTCTAATAATGAAGCAATTTATCATGCTATATATCAGGTAATCCAGGATACCTTATCCGGTAAAAATATGATTGTTCCGGTGTCACTTTCTGAAAAAGAGGACAAGCAGGAGCAAAAACGAGAGGTTTTGCAACAACAGAAAGTATCCGTACCGGAACCCTTTGAAGTAAAGAGAAGGGAACAATTAATCCATTCTGCAGAGCAACCTAAAGCTACTACAGAACAGAAAATGCAGATTTTATATGATGTGGTAAAGGAAAACCGTGAAAATGTACCGGAAAATAAAGCGTCTGTATTTTTAAAAGAAGAAAAAACGGAGTATCATGCAGAACCCGGTATTCAAATAATCCCGGAAATCTCGCAGTCTACAAGTGTAGATTCGCATATGCAAAAGGAAAGTGAAACAAAATCCGAGCCGGTAAAGCCGGAGCAAATTTCTCTTCCTGCAGATTTACTTGCCAAGGACAACCACAAGGATTTCACCCTAATCGGTCAATTATTTGCTACCTATTGGCTCATTGAAATGGAGGAGCAGCTGTTTATCATCGATCAGCATGCAGCTCACGAAAAAGTATTGTTTGAACGCACCATGGAAAAACTCCGCAAGCAGGAAGAGGTGCTTAGTCAAAGTATAATGCCTCCGATGATACTTTCCCTTACCATGCGGGAAGCAGAATGCTTAAAGAAAAATTTAAATGTTTTTGAACGCCTCGGATTCGGCATAGAAGAATTTGGCGGTTTGGAATTTAAAATAACGGAAATTCCGGCAGATATGGTATCAGTAGATAGTAAAGAACTGCTGACGGAAGTATTAAACACATTACTTTCTGAGCGTGAATTTAAGAATGCTGATGTCTTATTAGAAAAAGTGGCATCCTTATCTTGTAAAGCTGCCGTAAAAGGAAATCACCGGATGTCGGAAGCAGAAGCAAGGCAGTTGATTTCTGATATGTTGACCTTAGAAAACCCTTATCATTGCCCGCACGGCAGACCAACTACAATTTCCATGTCTAAATATGAACTGGAACGTAAGTTTAAAAGAATTGTGTAAATTATTTAAAGGGAGCAGATATATTTATGAAACCACCTTTAATTATTCTCACCGGACCTACCGCAGTGGGAAAAACCAAGCTTTCCATTGATTTGGCGAAAGCGGTAAACGGGGAAATTATTTCCGCGGATTCCATGCAGGTATATAAGAAAATGACTGTCGGAACAGCAAAGATTTTACCGGAAGAAATGCAGGGAGTTCCGCATCATTTGATAGATGTTCTGGAACCTTATGAGGATTTTAATGTTGTTTTATTTGCAAAACTTGCAAAAGAGGCAATAAATCATTGCTATGCAAACGGGAAAATTCCGATTTTGGCCGGGGGCACAGGATTTTATATCCAGGCAGTCCTTTATGATATTGATTTTACGGAAAATGACGATGATAAATCCTATCGTGAAGAATTAGAACGCATTGCTTCGAAAGAAGGCGTCGAAATGCTTCATAAACGGTTACGGGAAGTAGATGCAAAGGCTGCAGATGAAATCCATCCAAACAATGTAAAGCGGGTGATACGTGCGCTGGAATTTTATGAAAAAAGCGGCGGACAGAAGATTTCCGAACACAATGAGGAGCAAAAACAGAAGGAATCTCCTTATAACTTTGCCTATTTTGTATTAAATGATGACCGTTCAACTGTTTATGAGCGAATTGATAAACGTGTGGATATGATGATTAATCAGGGGCTTGTAAACGAAGTAAAAGCATTGCTTGAGGATGGAATATCTCCTGATGCAGTTTCTATGCAGGGACTCGGCTATAAAGAAGTTGTAGCTTATTTAAAAGGAGAATGTACGTTAGAGGAAGCGGTTTATATTTTAAAACGTGATACCAGACACTTTGCAAAACGGCAGATTACTTGGTTTAAACGTGAGCATGATGTAATTTGGCTGAATCGTCCTGAGTTTGAAGGGTCAGATAATAAAATTCTGGAAACAATGTTAAAAATATTGAAAGAAAAAGAAATTAACCTATAAAAGGAGTCTTAAGAGAATATATGAATACAGAATTATTTCAGATGTATCGTCGATTAAACCTGTCAGACAACGTGTTACATTATTGTGGGAAAATCGAGGAAAATTTAAAAGAACGTTTTGAACTGATTGACCAAATCGCAGAATATAACCAGATGAAAGTAATTGCTGCTATGCAGAAAAATCAGCTGAGTGACATTCATTTTGCAGCCACAACAGGATACGGCTATAACGATATTGGTCGTGATGTGTTAGAAGCTGTTTATGCAGATATTTTCAAATGCGAGGCTGCGCTGGTTCGTCCGTCGTTAACCTGCGGCACTCATGCACTTACGGTTGCCCTTGCGGCAAATACCCGCCCGGGAGATGAGATTTTATCTCCGGTAGGAAAGCCTTATGATACATTGGAAGGAGTAATCGGCATCAATCCGACCCCGGCTTCTTTGGCAGAATACGGTATCAGCTACCGGCAGGTAGACTTACTTGAGGATGGAAGTTTCGACTACGAAGGCATCCGTGCGGCCATCAATGATAAAACCAAACTTGTAACCATACAGCGTTCCAAAGGCTATCAAACAAGACCAACCCTTTCTGTAGAGCAGATTGGGGAATTGATTTCTTTTATCAAGGCAATCAAACCTGAAGTAATCTGCATGGTAGACAACTGCTATGGTGAATTTGTTCAAACTACAGAACCAAGTGAAGTTGGTGCAGACCTTTGTGTCGGTTCATTAATTAAAAATCCGGGTGGTGGCCTTGCACCGATTGGTGGTTATATTGTCGGAAAAGAAGAATATGTAGAACAATGTGCATATCGTCTGACCGCACCGGGACTTGGCCGCGAAGTTGGAGCAACTCTTGGCTTAAACCAGCAGTTTTTTCAGGGATTATTTCTGGCCCCTATGGTTGTTGCAGGCGCATTAAAAGGTGCAATCTTTGCTGCAAATATTTATGAATCCTTTGGTTATCCGGTCATCCCAAACGGTAGTGAACCTAGATATGATATTATTCAGGCGGTTACCTTAAAAAGTCCGGAAGCAGTGATTGCATTCTGTCAGGGAATTCAGGCTGCTGCACCGGTTGACAGTCATGTAACACCGGAACCTTGGCCGATGCCGGGATACCATTCCGATGTAATTATGGCAGCCGGAGCATTTGTACAGGGTTCTTCTATAGAACTTTCCGCTGATGCACCGATTCAACCGCCTTATGCTGTATATTTTCAGGGCGGACTTACCTGGTACCATGCAAAGCTTGGTATTATGATGTCAGTACAAAAACTGAAAGAAGCAGGGTTGCTTAATATTTAGCATGGGAGGATTACTATGAAAAGAGAATCACTTGTTTTGTTATTACTAATGTTGGCCGGAGTAGTTCTAGGAGGATTTCTTGGCTATCTTGCAAAGGATGTTTCGTGGCTTTCCTGGTTAAACTACGGACAAACTTTTGGGTTTACCGGAGCAAACGGTTCTGCAATGGTTCTTGACCTTGGAGTATTAACTCTTCAATTTGGCCTTCAGATTAAAATTACCATCGCCAGCATCCTTGGTATCGTAGTTGCATTTTTCCTGTATCGTAAACTGTAAGTTTATATTTTTCTTCGTTTTGGGAGAGGCGGAGAAAGAAGGATTAATGAACAAAAAAATTACAATGAAAGAACTGCCGATATCCGAACAGCCGTATGAAAAAGCAGAAGCAGAAGGCGCGGAGCATCTTTCGGATAAAGAATTATTAACCATTCTTATCCGTACCGGAACAAAACAGGAACGTGCAGATCAAATTGCATTAAACATATTGGAGTTTTGCGGCAAGGACGGTCTTCAGGCGCTGTGGAGCTTTGATATGGAGCAGTTGAAAAAATTACCCGGAATCGGCAGGGTAAAGGCAATCCAGTTAGTCTGCGTATGTGAACTGGCAAAAAGAATTGCAAGGGGGAAACGACTTTTCGGAACAAAAATTACTTCTCCGGAGGATGTGGTATCCTACTATAATATGCAATTAAAGTATTATCAGAAAGAATGTCTGATTTTAATAATATTAGACAGTAAAAACCGTATTCTTTCAGATGAAGTTTTGTCCGTAGGATCGTTACATGCATCCATTGCTGAACCGAGGGAAATATTTCTCGCAGCTTTAAAGAAAAACGGTTCCTCTGTTATATTACTTCATAATCATCCGAGTGGGGATCCTACTCCAAGCCGAGACGATATTTTAACAACCGAGCGTATACAAAAAGCCGGCGGTTTACTTGGAATTCCGTTAAATGATCACATTATTATCGGACAGAATACTTATATAAGTCTGAAAGGAGAAGGATATTTGAAATTTGAATGATTTTTTATTCTCTGATTGAAAATGGAGATAAAAAGTGGTACAATAAAGTGATAGACTAGAAATATTATTGAAAGGGGTAATTATCGTGAGCGCAAAAGTATTTGGTATTGATTTTGGTACAAGCACGATTAAAATATACAGAAAGAATGAAGGCGTCATTTTTGATGAAAAGAACATCATTGCTTTATGTAACAATGAAGTAATGGCAATCGGCGACGAAGCATTTGAAATGTTAGGAAAGGCACCGGATAACTTCATAGTTACTTATCCTGTAAAAAACGGTGTAATTGCGGATATTGCTAATATGCTTTCACTTTTGAATAAAGCCTTTAAAACCATTGCAGACAAAACCGGCAAAATCACAGGAGCGGATATTATTGTTGCTGCGCCAACCGATATAACAGAAGTAGAAAAAAGAGCTTTTTTCGACCTTGCTGCCAGTTCCGTTGCAAAGCCAAAGAAGGTCCGTGTTGTGGAAAAACCGATTGCAGATGCTATTGGTTCCGGTTTAGATGTTATGAATGCAAGCGGTGTTATGGTTGTTAATATCGGTGCAGATACTACGGAAATTTCCATCATGTCTTTGGGCGGTATCGTATTAAGCAAACTGGTTACTACCGGCGGCAATAAATTTGATGATTTAATTATTAATAATGTGAAAAAGAAATATAATCTCATTATTGGTCAGAAAACGGCAGAAACCATTAAAAAGAAACTTGCATATGCTATTAATCCGGAACATGAAACCATTAAGGTATACGGTCGTGACGTAATGAGCGGTCTTCCGATCGAAGCAGAAATTGATTCTGAGTTTGTATATGAAACAATAAATGAAAGTCTTCATTCTATCGTAGATGAAGTACGTATCATTTTAGAAAAGACTCCGCCGGAAATTTCTTCAGATATTATTGATGCCGGAATATATATTACCGGAGGTTCTGCAAATATTAAGAAGATTGACGAATTATTTGCTAAAGAAACCGAACTGGATGTCAAAGTAGCAGATGATCCTGCAAACACGGTAGTAAACGGTCTTGGCAGAATTTTAGAAGACAGTGCAAAATACGATTGTCTCGCGTTTTCCTTGAAACAGACCTATTACGGAGGCTGATATGCAAAAAAAACGCAGAAACAGAAACAGACGCAGGAGAAATAATAAAAAAACAATTTCCATTTTACCAAAGCATGTTTTTTTTCTGCTGTTATTTATAACAGTAGCTATCGTCTTTGTTTCTTATCGTTTTCCTAATCTGATTCAGCCTGTCAGAAACGGAATAGAATCCTTCATTATTCCGATGCAGAAAGGTATTAATGTAGTTGGCCGTTCTGTTTCCGACCGTTTGGCAAGTTTTGATACAATAGAAGAACTTCAAAAGGAAAATGAAGAATTAAAAGCAACCGTAGAAGCACTTACTATGCAGAATCAGCAAATCAGTCAGGAAAAATATGAGTTAAACAGTTTGCAGGAACTATATGAATTGGATGTAAAATATCCGGATTACAAAAAAGTTGCTGCTAGAATCATTGCAAGAGAAAGCAATGGATGGTATAACGTATTTACTATTGATAAGGGTTCTAAGGACGGAATTAAAGAAAATATGAATGTTATGGCCGGTAACGGTCTGGTAGGATTAGTTGTTTCCGTACGTAATAATTCTGCTACCGTAAGAACAATTATTGACGATAGCAGCAAAGTAAGCGGTATGTTTCTGAAAACATCCGATACTTGTATTGTATCCGGTGATTTGAATTCCATGATAACCGACGGAAGAATCAAAGTTTCCATGATTTCTATTGATGCGGATATTAATGAAAATGATGAAATTGTAACTTCACATATCAGTGACAAATTCCAGCAAGGAATATTAGTTGGTTATGTTACCGATATAAGAATAGATTCCAGTAATATGACAAAAACTGCGTATCTTACCCCGGTCGTTGACTTTGAACATTTGGATACGGTATTGATTATTACTGAATTAAAAGAATCCTTTGAATTAGAAGAAGAGTAGCAAAGAAAGGGATTTCTGAGTGATACGACTGATTGTAACCTTAATTGAACTTATCTTTTGTTTTTTACTGCAGACATCACTGTTTTCGTTTATCAGAATTTCGGGAGTAGTGCCAAACTGTCTTTTAATTCTTGTTATTGCGGTTTCTTATACAAGAGGACAGATTCCTGCTATGTTTACCGGCTTTTTTGCAGGTATGCTGCTGGATTTATGCTTTTCGGAAACCGTTGGCTTTTGTACGATTATTTATATGATAATTGCTTACTTAGCCGGATTTGCACATAAAATTTACTATGAACGGGATTACTTCGTGCCGGGGGCATTGATTTTTGCCGGTGAATTTGTATATTCCTTTCTGTATTACATGTTGTTTTTCCTTTTAAGGGGAAAACTGGAACTTCATACTTATTTTATCTATACCATTTTGCCTAGAATGCTGTATACTGTATTGGCAAGTCTCGCATTGTATCCGGCATTCCATGGAATACACCGGTTATTACTCCGTTTGGAAGGAAAGCATGATGATTAAATATATCGTTGAAAAACTGAAAGACCTCCTGATGTCCCGGTTATTCTGGCTGTCCGTTATTTATTGCATACTTGCTTTTGTTTTACTGCAACGTATGTTTCAGTTACAAATTGTTCAGGGTAGTGAAACAGAAGAAAAGCAAAGCTACTATAAAGTTGTGGACCGATATATTCCAAGTACCAGAGGACTTATTTATGATGTAAACGGAGAACTTCTTGCCTATAATGAATTATCCTTTTCCGTACTTTTGGAAGACAGTGCACAAAATAGTACAAATGCAGCAAAAAACGAATCCATTCATAAGATGGTTAATATTTTAAAACAGCATGGTTATGATATTGAATTGGATTTTGCTATTGAAATTGATGAAAACGGCGAATTACAGTTTAATGTTTCCGGTGCGGCCGAACAACGTTTTAAAAAGAATGCTTATGGAAAACGCTCTGTGAATGCGTTATCAGATGAACAAAAAAATGCATCAGCAGAAGAGGTATTTAACTTCTTACGCTTTGGTGATAAATCAAGTGTAATGTTTCAGGTTTCGGAAGAGTATTCTTTGGAAGAAGCATTAGATATCGTTACGGTACGATATCATTTCTTTACTTTAGTAGATAAATCTTCCCAACTTACCATTGCTTCAAATGTGGATGATTCCGCTATTGCAGCAATTTCAGAGTCCAGTGGTGATATTCCCGGCGTATCGGTTGTTCAGCGTACCAAAAGAGCATACAATCATGCCCTGTATTTTGCCCATGTTATCGGTTATACCGGACAGGTTACCGAGGCAGAACTGGAAGTATTAAACGGAGAAGACGGAACAGGGACCTACCAGTTATCGGATTATGTAGGAAAAACAGGATTAGAAAAGGAATTAGAAGACGTTTTGGCCGGAACCAAAGGAGTTGAAAGAATTACTTTAAACAGTTCAGGAAAAGTTATTAGTACTGAAATAATTTCCGAACCGGTTCCTGGACAGAATATTTATTTAACCCTGGATGTGGACACCCAGAAAGCATATTATTATATTATTGAAAAAAATCTGGCAGAAACATTAGGAAAAGTTATTGTAGAAGAAATGGACTACGGAACAAAGGGTGAATCCAGTGAGGATATTCTTATTCCGGTTTATGAGGTATATTATTCATTATTTAATAATAATGTATTTGATATTGACCACCTTAATGCAGAAGATGCTACAGATTTAGAAAAAAAAGTATACGGTTATTATACAAGTAAGAGAGACAGTGTAATTGAAGGTCTTCAAAAGCATTTAGAATACGGAAGCACAAGACTCAAAAGTAAGCTTAGTGAATCCATGCAAAGCTACCTATCATACTATATGTCTCAAATGATTGACTTAGGACTGCTTTCTTCTGAAAGAATGGACTCATCCGACAGTACGTATCAGGCTTATATAAACGGCAAAATCAGTGCGGCTCAGTTTTTAGCCCATAGTATAAACAGCCAGTGGGTTGACCTTGATGCACTGGGAATCACAGGAGAATATTTCAGTACGGATGAAATCTATTCCATTTTATTAACAAAAACATTCGATTCCCTATATAACAACCGTGATTTCGACTTAAAAATTTATCGGGATTTGATATTTAATTACAAATTATCAGGAAAAGAAATTTGTCTTTTATTATTTGATCAAAATGTGATAGAATATAATGACAAGGATTATAGTGATGTAAAGCGTAGCAGGATTTCAGCATATGACTTTATTATGCAAAAAATTCTTAATGTGGAAATTACACCGCGTCAGCTGGCCTTAGAACCATGCAGTGGTACGGTTATCCAAACGGATGTAGATAAAGGAGCAGTTACTGCACTTGTATCGTATCCGAGTTATGACATAAACCAGTTAGCCAATAAAATTGAATGGGAATATTATTCCTCATTACTTGCTGACAAATCCAATCCGTTATATAACCGTGCAACACAACAAAGAACTACTACAGGTTCTACCATCAAAATGATGACAACAGTGGCCGGTTTATTAAATAAAGTTATTACAATCAATGAAAAAATATACGATCACGTTATATTTGATAAAATTGTTCCGTCGCCGAGCTGTCACTCTAAAAAAGGACATAAAGAACAGGATTTTTCCGATGCTATCATGAATTCCTGTAACTATTACTTTTATGAAGTAGGATACCGGCTTGCAACTGATAAAAACGGAAAATATTCCGATAGTCTCGGATTATCAAAGTTAGAGGAAACATCAAAACTCTTTGGCTTTGACCGTGCCTCCGGTATTGAGCTTGGTGAAGCTACTCCAAGTTTTGCTTCTACCGATGCGGTACGTTCTTCCATCGGATATGGACACTCCTTCACACCGTTGCAAATTTCACGATATGCAAATACTCTTGCAACAAAAGGAACTTTATATCAATATACACTAATTGATAAAATAACAGATAAAGACGGAAACATAATAAGTTCTCTTACACCGGAAGTAGAAAACCAGATAGAGGGTATCAGTAATAAGGCATGGAATAAAATCACGGAAGGTATGGAAAATGTGATTTTAAAATATTCCAGTACATTAAAAAAGGCTTATGCGGATATTCCGGTTACTGTTGCCGGTAAAACAGGTACAGCACAGCAGGGTGCAAATATCCCGCCACATTCCGTATTTGTTTCTTATGCTCCGTCCGACAAACCTGAAATCAGTGTGGTTGCTGTTATTGCGAACGGATATTCCGGTAATTATTCCGGTTTGTTATGTCGTGATATCTACGGATATTATTATAATGGCGAATATCGCGAGTATTTAAATAAATCCAGTGAGGAGGGGTTAGTTCAGTGAGTTCATCTGTAAAAATCAGAGGAAGTAAGCATGGTATAAGTGTTAAACTGGACGCGAAAGCTTCTTATGATGAAATCAAACAGGATATGGCATCCGAATTTAAGGATGCCGGCAAATTCTTAGGTGATGAAAAGCTTGCTATTAGTTTCGAAGGCTATTTTTTAACGGAAGAACAACAGGAAGAACTTGTAAGTATCATACATCAGAATTGCGATGTTCATATTGTATGTATACTGGATAACAGTCCGGAACAGGATAAAAAGTTTTATAACTCAGTGCAGGAAACCATGGCAGAATTTGATGCTTCTACCGGTCAGTTTTATAAAGGGCATCTGCGTTCCGGTCAGGTTTTGGAATTCGAACACAGTGTTATCGTTATCGGTGATGTTAATCCGGGTGCAAGTATTATTTCCAAAGGAAATATTATTATTTTAGGCTCTCTTCGCGGAACCGCATATGCAGGAGCTTCCGGCAAAAAAAATTGTTTTATTGTAGCAATGGACATGCAGCCTATCCAGTTAAGAATAGCTGAGGTGTTTGCCAGAGCATCCGATAACAGCAGGGGTCCCGCAGAACCGCGGATAGCTTTTGTAAATAATGAAAATATTTATATAGAACCACTTTCAAAATCGGTTCTTAATGATATTACACTTTAATTTATTTTGGAGGATTTCAAAGAATGGGTGAAGTAATTGTAGTTACATCAGGTACGGGCGGGGTTGGTAAAACCACAACGACCGCAAACGTAGGTACTGGCCTTGCTAAGCTTGGCATGAAAGTTGTTTTAATTGATACAGATATCGGTCTCCGTAATCTGGACGTAGTAATGGGATTGGAAAACCGTATCGTATACAATCTGGTAGACGTTATTGAAGGAAATTGTAAGATTAATCAGGCCTTTATTAAAGTTAAAGGTTATGAAAATTTCTATCTTCTTCCGTCTGCTCAGACCAGAGACAAAACTTCCGTAACACCGGAACAGATGAAAGAATTAACCGATCGCTTAAAAGAAAGCTTTGACTATGTTCTTATCGACTGTCCGGCAGGTATCGAACAGGGCTTTAAAAATGCAATTGCAGGTGCAACAAGAGCTTTAGTTGTAACAACTCCGGAAGTTTCTGCGGTACGTGATGCGGACCGAATCATCGGATTACTGGAGGCAAATGAAATCACTAAAACAGAGCTTGTAGTTAACAGACTTCGTATCGATATGGTAAAACGCGGCGATATGTTATCTTGTGAAGATGTACTTGAAATTTTATCCATTGATCTTATCGGTGTTGTTCCGGATGATGAAAACATCATTGTTTCTACAAATAACGGTGTACCTCTTGTAGGCGACAGCTCTATGGCAGGTAAGGCTTATATGAACATTTGCCACAGAATTTTAGGTGAAGAAGTTCCATATCTTGATTTAAATAAAAAAGGCGGTTTGTTCAGTAAACTGTTCAAAAAGTAAAATATGAGGAGAAGATAACAATGGCATTCGCTGATTTTTTTAAGAAAAAGCAATCCGGCAGCACAGCTAAAGATCGTTTGAAATTGGTTTTAGTATCCGATCGTGCAGGCTGTTCCCCGGAAGTGATGGAAAAAATCAAAAATGATATTATTGCGGTTATTTCCAAGTACATAGAAATTGATTTGGAAGGACTTGATATTAATATTAACTACAAGCCTGATCCTGAAACAGGCGTAGAGGGTCCTGCATTATTTGCAAATATTCCAATCAAGGATATGAAATCAAAGAAATAAGGACTGTTTTACATGTTCAAAAAATTACGAGAATATGATTTTAGAAAATTCGACCTGGGGCTGTTAATTGCAGCTATTATATTAGGGGCAATCGGAGCATTTCTTTTGTTAAAAATTCCCGGTGTATTAAATCCGGAAGGTGCGTCCTTAAAACAGCTTCTGGGTGTGTTTTTCGGAGTTTGCCTGGCAATTTTTGTATCATTATTTGACTATCATTTTGTTGCTAAGTTTTTTGTACCGCTATATTTGGTAAACTTTGTGTTTTTGTTTCTTGTAAAGTTCACAAAGTTTGGCATAGGTGTCTACGGTACAAAACGTTGGCTCGGTATTAAAGATGTATTTCAGTTCCAGCCATCGGAACTTACCAAGGTCATTATGCTAATTGTCATAGCAAAATTATTTGATTTACTAAAGGAACGCCTGCATAAATTCAGCACACTGCTGATTGTAGGAATTGTTATGGCAATTCCTACTTTTCTGGTATTGATACAAACCGATCTTTCTACTGCAATCGTTCTATTTGGCAGTTTTATTGTTATGGTATTTGCATCCGGTTATTCCATGAAGATTCTCGGAATACTTGCGGCAGTAGCAGTACCGACTGTATATGGACTTTTTTGGTACATTCTTCAGCCAAACAATTTGCTGATAGAATATGAAATTATGAAACCATATCAGCAGAACCGAATTTTATCCTTGTTACATCCGGATAATGCGGAATATTCTGAGTTATTGTATCAGCAGGAAAATGCAGTAAAGGCAATGAGCTCCGGCGGTTTACTCGGAAAAACATTTGTTGGTGATACAGGAGTACGCGGCACCGCATATGTTCCCGTAGTGGAAAGCGATTTTATTTTCACCGGTGTGGGTGAAGAATTTGGTTTTTTAGGTGCTGCGGCAGTAATAGTACTGCTTACTTTTATAGTATTTCGAATCATGCTTACCGCAAAGCGTTCCACTGATATTATGGGAAAAGTAATTGCAACCGGTGCTGCGGCTATACTTATGTTTCAAACTTTTATCAATATTGGAGTTGTCTCCATGATTTTACCGAATACAGGTATTCCGCTTCCGTTTGTAAGCAGCGGATTAAGCTCTGTAGTTGGTTGTTATTCAATGTTGGGGTTAGTTTTAAACATTGCTATTAATACAGGCAAGAAACAAGTTTCGGAAAAAAGCATGTTTAATTTAAATTAGTAACTTAGGGGGTATCAAGAATGAATATTGGATTAATTGCACATGATGCCAAGAAAAAACTGATGCAGAATTTTTGTGTGGCATATCGCGGCATTTTGTGTAAGCACGAACTTTATGCAACCGGAACAACCGGACGGCTGATAGAGGAAGTAACCAATTTGTCAATTCACAAGTATTTGGCCGGACATTTGGGCGGACAGCAGCAAATGGGAGCTCAAATTGAAAATAATGAAATTGATTTGGTAATATATTTGCGTGATCCACTTTCTCCAAAAGCACATGAACCGGATGCAAATAATGTCATCAGTTTATGTGACGTGCATAATATTCCGTTTGCAACTAATTTAGCATCAGCAGAACTAATGATTAAAGCATTAGACCGTGGCGATTTAGATTGGCGTGAATTATACAAAAGATAATTACATAATATGAATAGAAATCTATTATTAAAAAGAGTTGTAAAAAGCATAATAATTATATCACTCTGTTTCTTTACAGGTTGTTCAACTCCGGTTTCTGAGGATAGTTCCATTGTAACAAAAGAGCAGAACAGTTCTTTCCCGGAACCAACAGAAACATTGGTCCCGACACTGACTCCGACAGAAACACCGACGCCGGTCCCGACAGCAACACCAAGTCCGTCGCCATCACCGACGCCAACGGAGATTCCGGTTTTAGACCAAATTCTTTCTTTGGAAGCAACTAAAATAACGGAAGATGATATTCCGGTTAAGGCAGCATTATTGGTAAACTTAACAGAAAATCAAGTGCTGTATTCTAAGCATTCAACGGAAAAGATTTATCCGGCAAGTATTACTAAGCTTATGACGGCCTTAGTTGCCTTTTCTTCAGAAATTGATTTTACACAAACAGTAGAAATCAGTAAAACAGCAACAACTCCGGTTATTTCCAGTGCAAAGATGTGTGGGTTTAAAGCCGGTGACCGTATTTTGCTTCTTGATTTACTGAAATGCATGTTAATCTATTCCGGAAATGATACTTCGGTAGCGGTAGCAGAGCATATTTCAGGTTCGGAAGAAGCTTTTGTAGCTCTTATGAATCAAAAAGCGGAAGAGTTAGGCATGAAAAAAACTCATTTTTGTAATTCTCATGGACTTCCGGATGATAATCATGTAACTTCTGCTTATGATATTTATTTAATTATGCAAAAACTCTTTAACTTTGAAGAATTTCTTGGTATAATAGAGTCAGGTTCCATTAAAGTGGATGTTTTAAGAGGGGAATCCCTTAAAACATTTACCTTTGAGTCCACTAACCAGTTTTTCTGGGGCACATATCAGCTACCGGAAGGAATTATCATGCTTGGTGGAAAAACAGGTACCACAAATAAAGCAGGTTGTTGTTTAACCCTATACGTCAAGGATCAAAACAATAACTGCTATATTGCTGAGATTTTTGGCGCAGAATCCTATGAGAGTTTATATGCTTGTATGATTCAGTTACTAAAAAAAATTTCAGTAGAATAAAACATACTTTTAAGGAGGACGGCTATGATTCAGATTATTGCGGGTGAAAAAGGAAAAGGAAAAACAAAAATTCTGCTGGATAAGGCAAACGCAGAGGTATTAACAACTACAGGTACGTTAGCATTTATCGACAAAAACAATCGTCATATGTATGAGTTAAACAACAAAATTCGTCTTATCAGCGCAAAGGACTATTTCGTAAATGACGCAAAGGAATTTACAGGTTTTATTGCCGGACTGATTTCCCAGGATAACGACCTTGCAAAGGTTTATCTGGATGGTTTTCTTTCCATCGCACCTATGGAAAACGACGACATCTCCCTTATGATTGATAAGCTTACTGCATTATCCAACGCTTTTGATGTAGATTTCGTTATCAGTATTTCCAAGAATGAAAATGATTTACCTGAAAATGCGAAGAATTGCGTAATAGTTTCTCTTTAAAATTTAAACAATAGGAACACACGGCGGAAATCTGCTTATATAGTTGATTTCCGCCGATTTTCTTTTCCTACATTTCGTTTTTTAAACGGCCGAAATAAGATAGTGCATATAAGCCGGAAACTCCGACCAATGCATACACAATTCTTGAAATAAGACTCATGTCTCCAAACAGAACTCTTACTAGATCAAAACTGAAGAAACCAATTAATCCCCAGTTGATTGCACCAATAATGACCAAAGTTAATGCTGCGTAATCCAAAATTTTCATAAGGCAGGCTCCTTTCTTTAAATCTTATATTAAGTATTTACATTTTTTGTTTGATATATTCATAAAAAAAAGGTATAATCAAATACGATGAAAAAAAAGAAAGGTGTAAAGCATTGAAAAAAAACATCATTCGTGTAAAACAAAGAAAAGAGGTACATATCGGAATCATTGTTTTTTTGTTTATTCTGTTTTATATCGTATCTTATGTATACACATTTTTAACAAAAACAGAGATTCCGTTATATGAAGTACAGCCAGGAGAAATCTATGTTACTTCCCAGTGTGATGGTATTATTCTCAGGGAGGAAGAATTAGTATATACAGAAATTGCCGGATATTTAAATTATTATTTCGGTGAAGGCTCCCGTGTTTCAAAAAACAGCACGGTGTATTCTATTGACAGTAACCGGGACATGTATGATCTTTTATCCGGAAGCACAACCGAAATCAAATTATCTGGTTCTGATTTGGCGGATTTAAAACTATTGCTGCAGGAAAAACTAATTACTTCCGGAGATGAATTGTCCGTCGCGGCAAAAAAAACGGCAATAACCACCGGTTATCAGCGGCTGATTGACACTATGTTAATGGAAGAATTAAACCAAATCGTTACTTCTACAGGAATTATTTCTAATTTTCATGTGGTTACCACAGAAAAAAGCGGAATCATTTCATATATGGTAGATGAGTTTACAGACTATACCATTCAGGATGTTTCGGCAGCTTCATTTGAAAATAAAGAAGTAGCCGGCTCTTTATACAGTACGGATTTAATTGCTGCAAATTCACCTGTTTATAAAATGATTACCGGAGACAACTGGTCAATTGTTGTACTTATAAATGATACTTTGTATGGTCAGCTGTTAGGAAAAGAAACAGCCACTTTTTACCTTAATAATAACTTAAAAGTTACTGCACCGGTCAACTGCTATCGCAAAGACAATTACTGTTTTGCGGAAATCCGTATGAATAAATATCTTTCTAACTATACATCAGAGCGCTTTCTGGATGTAAAATTTGAATTAGAATATATGGATGGATTAAAAATACCGGAAACTTCAATTACTTTTAAGGATTATTATCGAATTCCTGAAGAATACCTTGTTTTGGGCGGTAATGAAAATGAGCAAACGAGGGGACTTTTGGTAGAAGAGTTTAATTCTGAAACAGGCACAACACAGTACACCTTCCAACCGGTTGAAATTTTTTATGAAGCAGACGGATTTTATTATGTGGATGGCAACAGTTTTCCAAAAGAAACCTATATTTCCATGCCGGACATGTCTTCCCGCGTTATGTTATATACGTTTATCAACAAGTTAGAGGGCGTATTTAATATCAATAAAGGTTTTACCGTTTTCAAACGGATTGAACGTTTAAAAACGGAAAACAACTATGTATTAATTAAGAAAAATTCAAAGTCAGGCTTGGCAGCATATGACCATATTGTATTGGATGCTTCTAAGGCAATCGAAGATAAAGTAATATATTAAAGGATGAGTCTTGTTATGATAAAAGAAAACTTAGAACAGGTTCGGGAAAGAATAAAATCAGCTTGTCAAAGAGCAGGACGTTCTGAACATGAGGTTACATTAATTGCGGTCAGTAAAACCAAGCCTATTTCCATGATTGAAGAAGCCTATCAGGCCGGTATGCGTGAATTTGGCGAAAACAAGCCACAGGAACTCCGGGACAAAGCAAAATTAATGAATGAACCGGTACATTGGCACATGATAGGCACTCTGCAGAGTAACAAAATTAAATATGTTACAGGAACAGCTTGTATGATACATTCCGTTGATTCAGTGAATCTTGCCGAGGCAATTGAAAAAGAAGCTGCCAAAAAAAATATTGTTATGGATATTCTTCTGGAGGTAAATGTAGCGGAAGAAGAAACAAAACATGGTTTTTCAATTACTGAATTGTTTCCTGCAATCTTGGAATTGGCTATCCTGCCGCATATTAAAATCCGAGGTTTAATGACGGTAGCACCTTATACGGAAAATGCCGAAGAAAATCGAATTTATTTTAGGAAAATGAAAGAATTACTGGTTGACATAAATGCGAAAAACATTGATAATGTTTGTATGGATACTTTGTCCATGGGCATGTCTTCCGACTTTGAAGTAGCGATTGAAGAAGGAGCTACCATGGTCCGGGTCGGAACAGGAATATTTGGTGAAAGGGATTATCTGCATTAAGCAGTAATCAGGGTGAATAATATGGCAAACAAATTTGTTCAAAGCATTTTAGATTCTTTAAAATTATCTGATGAAGATGACTTTGAAGATGATTTAGAAGATGATGAACCTGTGGTGAAACGTCGTGAAGTTATAAGAAGCAGTGAACGTCCGGAACGTGAAAGTGCTGCTGCCAGAGAACAGTCTGTACCACAGCCGCCAAAGCGTTTTGAGGCAAGACAAATGCGTTCTTCCCAAATGCGCTACGAAGAACAGGAAGAAACTTATGAACAGCCAAGACGAGTATCCCGTCCGGAACGTCAGCCTGTTCCTATGCGTTCCGCTTCTTCCTCTGGCTTGGAATTAATTATCCGTCAGCCGTCTTCCTTCAATGATTCACAGGAAATCTGCGATTTATTAAAGCAGGATAGGGCAATTATTATTAACCTTGAAAAGGTTGAGCCGGAACTGGCTCAGAAAATGATGGATTTTATTTCCGGTGCAATTTATGCGTTGGATGCGAAGATTCATCAGATTTCCGGCTGTATTTTCTGCATTTCTCCTGCAAAAGTAGATATCAGCGGTGATTATTTTGCAATGATATCAGAAACAACAGGCTTTAAAATTCCTGATTTATTAAAGAAATAATATGAACACAGAAAAAGAAGATTTATTTATAAAAAAAAGACTTTTGGAATCCGCTCAGTTAGCATATCAAAAAGAGATTGTGGTATACACCGATTTCCTTGGGCTGGCTGAGCAGAATTTATTTTATTCTTCTGCCAGGGAATTTCCTGCAGTTAGTTATTCCTGCTATGGTGGTACTGACAGTGCGGAACGTTTTTGCATTTCGTTTGATGGAAGAGAAAACGTATCAGGGCTAAAGCAGACCGAGGCGGAAGAGTATTATTTATTCCCTATAGTTTGTATTTGTATCACACCATCATCGCTTAAATTCAGTGAAAAATTAACTCACCGTGATTTTCTTGGGGCATTACTTCATTTGGGTATTACAAGAACCAAAATCGGTGATATTTATGTAAAAGAAAAACAGGCATATGTTTTTTGTACAGAATCCATTGCTGAATTTATTTGTAAGGAGCTTTGCACTGTAAAGCATACGCTGGTTCATTGCGAAATTATTACTCCAAATGAAGAAGAACTTGCTCCGGAGTTTAAAGAAATCACAAGTACGGTTGCTTCCCTTCGTTTAGATGCATTTTTGTCTGTAGCATTTCAGACATCAAGAAGCTCACTGACTGCATTTATTGATAGCGGAAAAGTATATGTTAATGGGCGTCTTACTGTAAAAGCGGGAATGCAGTTGGAAGAGGGAGACATAGTTTCGGTCCGTGGAAAAGGACGCTTTATTGTATCTGAAATTAAAAACATGACAAAAAAAGGACGTATCGTCGTAACAATAAACAAATATATTTCATAAAAAGGAGGATAATTATATTATGTTAACACCTGTAGAAATCCAAAACAGAGCTTTTAAATCCGGAGGTTTGGGCTACGACAAAAAAGACGTAGATTCTTTTATGAAGGAAATTGTTGACAGCTATGAAATCCTTTACCGAGAAAAAATGGAATTAACTGATAAAGTAAATGTATTAAATGAAGCACTTCAAAATTATAAAACAATCGAAAAAACGATGCAAAAAGCATTAATGCTGGCACAGAAAACAGCGGAAGAAACACAGGAAAATGCATTACGTAATGCGCATGCCATTGAAAAAGAAGCTATGACCAAATCCGAAATTCTGGTAAGTGATGCAAAACGTGAATTAGAGCGTATTCATCAAAAAATTGTGCAGTTATGCCAGCAATACGAAACTTACAAATTACAATTTAAGAATTTGGCAAAGTCCCAAATGGAACTTTTAGAATCCGAAAGCTTTCAGATTCATATTATGGACTTACCAACAGTAGAACTGGATTCCCTTACAACTGCTAAAGTAGCAGTTACACAGGAAGAAGAACCGGATTTTAAAGAAGAAGATCTTCCTAAAATTGATATCAGTTTTACGAATGTTGCATCCGATGCAGAATAAATACATAACAACAGGCGGGATGAAAAATGGAACCATTAAAAAACTTACCTATTTTATACAACGGAGTTCCTTGCTATAATATTGAACTTCATAATTCTTTTCTTGGTTTAACAAATGCTTTGGCAAAACTTCAAATGTCAGGAAAAAGGATTTGTATTGTATCTGATTCCAATGTAAATTCACTTTACGGAGAAGAAGTACAAACCCTTTTGAAAACATCGGATTTTGCGGCAGTACATCGATTTGTGTTTCCTGCCGGTGAAGAAAATAAAACCTTGGATGTCATTACAGATTTATATGAATTTTTAATTAAGCAGGGATTTGACCGCTCTGATGTCCTAATTGCGCTGGGCGGAGGAGTGACCGGTGACATGACCGGCTATGCTGCAGCCACCTATCTTCGCGGGATACGTTTTGTCCAAATACCTACTTCATTGCTTTCTATGGTTGATTCCAGCATTGGCGGAAAAACTGGAGTGGATTTCCGGGGCTATAAAAACATGGTAGGAGCATTCCATATGCCATCCCTAGTGTATGTTAATCTGTCTGTTTTAAATTCACTGGATGGTCTTCAACGTTCTTCAGGTATGGGAGAAATCATCAAGCACAGCTTAATCCGGGATAAACAATATTATAAAATGCTGATATCAAAACATGATGACATATTGGCGTTAGATACAGATGCTGTTACAGAAATGATTTTTAGGAGTCAGGAAATAAAAAAACAGGTTGTTGAAAATGATCCGAAAGAAAAAGGGGAACGTGCTCATTTGAATTTTGGTCATACCATCGGCCATGCCATTGAAAAATATGCAGACTTTTCTTTGTTACACGGTTATTGTGTAGGTCTGGGAATGGTTGCAGCGGCCTATATTTCGTTTTTAAGAGGAAATATTACAAAAGACGAACTTATTTCCGTTGAAAAAATAATTTCGTCCTACGGGCTTTCTGTGCGTTATTCTGATATGGATAATGAATGTATTATCGAGAACTGTTTCCACGACAAGAAAAAAGAAGGGGATAAGATTCGGTTTGTTCTTTTGGATGATATCGGAAGTTGTTATACAACGACTGATGTCACCAAAGACGAAATGAATGCAGCAATTAATTATCTGAAAGGAGAGCATTGTTAAATGAAACGTTTTCTATATATTGCCCATGCTCTTGTTTGCTTTATTTTGGTAATATTTGATCAAATCACCAAGATATTAGCCAGAAAATATTTAAAATCAGCACCGATAGCTCTTTGGGAAGATGTATTTGAGCTTCACTATCATGAAAACAGGGGCTCTGTTTGGGGAATTCTTCAAGGTAAAGTTGATGTTTTACTTTTAGCGTCCGTTTTTATATTTGCACTTCTGATTTATGTTTATGTGAAAATGCCTAAAATAAAAACATATACTCCATTATTCTGGGTGTTGGTAGTTATGATTGCCGGCGCCATCGGCAACACCATCGACCGTGTGTGTTTTGGCTTTGTAACTGACTTTTTATATTTTAAGTTAATTAATTTTCCAATCTTTAATATAGCTGATTGTTATTTGACCGTATGTGCATTTTTGACGGTAATTCTTACGTTTACAAAATATAAAGATGATGAATTTACTTTTTTATCATTAAAAAGGAAGGAAAACTCCCATGCAGCAGATGCCGAATCTGATGAAGCTTGAAATAGATGAAGAATACGATGAAATCCGCATTGATAAAGTATTGGCTTCCTATCTATCAGATCTTTCCAGAACTTATATTCAAAAGTTGATTGATAACGGGAACGTGACATTGTCCGGAAAAACCTTAAAAGCAAATTTTAAGGTTTCTTCGGGCCAGGAAATCGAAATAGTACTTCCTGAACCGGAAACATTGAAAGTAGAGCCTGAAAATATACCATTAGATATTTTATATGAGGATTCTGATGTCATTGTAGTTAATAAACCAAAAAATATGGTAGTACATCCTGCAGCAGGGCATTATTCCGGTACATTGGTAAATGCACTGCTTTATCATTGTAAAGACAGCCTATCCGGCATTAATGGTATTATGCGTCCTGGAATCGTTCACAGAATTGATAAAGATACTACAGGAGCTCTTGTTGTGTGCAAAAATGATATTGCTCATCAATTTCTTGCCGCACAGCTAAAGGAGCACTCCATTACAAGAAAATATGAAGCAATTGTATATCATTCATTTAAAGAAGATGAGGGTAGAGTTGATGCTCCAATCGGCCGACATCCATCAGAACGTACCAAAATGGCTGTGAATTATAAAAATGGTAAAGAAGCTATTACAAATTACCGGGTCCTGGAAAACCTTGCAGGTGGCTATGCACATATTGAATGCCGGCTGGAAACAGGCAGAACCCATCAAATCCGGGTTCATATGGCAAGCTTAAATCATCCCTTACTTGGAGATGTCGTTTATGGCCCTTCTAAGGACTCTTTTGGGCTGGAAGGACAGACACTCCATGCCAAGATACTTGGATTTATTCATCCTACTACAAAAGAATATATGGAATTTGAAGCTCCAACACCTGAATATTTCAACAAATTGCTTCAAAAATTAAGACGATAGTACAATACCGGAAGGATTTTTTATGAAACGTAATTTGATAACCACATTACAGAACTGGATGGAACAAGAAGAACGGAAACCTTTTTACATGACAGGAATGAAAGGTGTAGGAAAAACTTACCTTGCATGTGAATTTTCAAAATCTTTTTTTGATTCCTATTTATATTTGAGCTTTGAACATAATAAAGAATTGGCACTACGTTTCGAAACTCTGCCGGAGGAAGAGGTTTTATCCGCTTTAGCAGATTATTTTGAATTACCGGAAGAAATGATTTATAATATTCCTTTTGTTTTTGATGAGATATATCATTGTCCGGGGTTTGTTGAAAAGCTACTGCATCATTTTGAAAATAACGGACATTTATATTGGATATTTTTATCCAGTTATGATAAATTGTCGGATAGTACGAAAGAACATTTATGCTGCCACACACTATTTCCGTTACAGTTCGATGAGTTTTTAACCGCTATCGGAAAAGACTGGTATGTAGAAGTAATCACTGCTCATTATAAAAACAGAAAAAAACTTCCGGATATTGTTCACCATGAATTATTATCCACTTTTGATGAGTATTTGTGGATTGGCGGTATGCCGGATGTCATGAATGAATATTTAGACATGGAATCTACCGTAAATGTAACAGAGCGGCAATATATTCAAAAACAAATGCTGTTATACGGTATGGCACAGGAAGCAGGAGAGAAGACCGGATATAAATGTACACAAGTTTATTCTACTATTGACGAACAACTAATGAAGCCAAACCAGAAATTCCAGTTTAATTTAATCAGAAAAGGCATTACCTATCAGATGTACAAAGATGCCATTGACTTTTTAGTAAAGCATAATTTATTATATCGCCTGGATTGTCTTGGTAAAGATGAGCAGCAGTTTAAGTTGTTTTATCCGGATTTTTCTTTAAACTTTTCCGCAAGAAATAACGAGCTTACTCCTGTAGAACGTCAAATACGTCTGCAAAATTATGTAGTTCAAACATTCAGGGAAAAACATATGGACTGTATGTTTTGGGAAGCAAAAAGTCAGGCTGCATTAGATATTGTTCTAAAGAATAAGGATGATAATTCATATTCTCCGATTGAAATAAAAAAAGAAGGAAAAAGTAAAACAAAGAGTTTGATTTCTTTCGCTTCTCAATATGATATAAGGAATATTGTACGAATTTCCGGTTCTAATTTTGTAGAAAACGACGAAAATATAAATTTACCGACATATTCAGTCTTTTGTTTCGAAAATAAGATTGACAAATAGCATTCTAGTGTGGTAGTATTTTGTTACAGCATTTATCTACATTTGTAGATGGATTTTACGAGGTGTTTACTATGGGAGAAGATATTCGTTTGCACGAGGGTGAATTGAATATTATGGAATTATTATGGTCTAATAAAGTCCTGGCGGCAAAAGATATAGCAAAAATCATTAAGGAATATATTGGTTGGGAAAAGAATACCACATATACTGTTATTAATCGTTTGATTGCAAAAGGGGCTATTGACAGAGAAGAACCGGGATTTTTCTGTCGTGCAACGATTACCAAAAAAGAAATCCAGCAAATTGAAACCGATGCGTTGCTCGATAAAGTATTTAACGGATCTTTAGTAAATTTTCTTACTGAATATTTAAAGAACCAGCAGTTAAAACCTGCGGAAGTATTAGAGCTCGAAAAAATTTTACTTGAACAAAGAAGAAGATAATTATACCTATAATATATGGTCCTTATACAAAAAAGTGAAGCTATCTGCAGGAAATATGGATTGTCCTGTGAATAGCTTCACTTTTTTGTTATTGTTTTTCACGCAATGTAACAGCATCCTTTGCACTGCGTCTGCGTTCTTCTTCAAGAGCAGCATAATGTTTTTTTGTCGTATTAACATCTTTATGTCCTAAAACATCTGCAACAAGGTAAATATCCCCTGTTTCTTTGTATAATTGGGTTCCATAAGTACTGCGCAGTTTATGAGGTGTAATTTTTTTAGTTACAGCAGCAGAAGAAGCATATTTTTTAACTAAAACCTCCACGTTACGCACACTGATACGTTGCATTCGGTTTGAAAGAAATAATGCATTCTCATGGCCTTCCTGCGGAATCATTTTCTTGCGTTCTTCTAAATAATCAAGCAGAGCAGTGCGGACTTCTTCTCCAAAATAAACAAACGATTCATATCCGCCCTTTCTGGTTATGTTTATGCGGTCATTATTAAAATCCACATCATTTAAATTTAATCCGACACATTCGGAAACACGTATGCCGGTTCCAAGCAGAAGCGTTGTTAATGCGAGATCACGTATTTTGGTTTTTTTATGAAAAGCTAACTGGTTTTTTGTTAATCTATTGCCGCTTTCTACTGTATCTAAAAAATCTACAACTTCATTTGCATCCATACGGATGATATTTTTTTCATGTAGTTTTGGCATACGAACCTGCAGAGTTGGATTAGTATCAATAATCTGATGTGTATGAAAGTAGTTATAAAAGGAGCGGAGAGCGGACAACTTTCTTTTGATTCCGGACTCGGAGTTGGTAATTTCTTTTCCTTCAGGACTGATGTAGTACTTTAAATATTCTAAATATTCTTCAATATCACAGGCTTGAAGTTTTGATAATATATCAAATTCCAATTCCCGAAGGGATTTATCTTTATATAAAGGATTAGATTGTTTGATAAACTCAAAAAAAACTTTTAAATCAACCGCATATGCAATTCTTGTACGGGAAGCAGTATGTGGCTCAATTCCTCGGAAGAACGTTGTTACATAAGGCGGCAGTTCTTTTTCAAGATCTCTTAATTTTTTTATGTTTTCTATATTTTTTTCTTCGTAATAAGAACGTTCTTTCATAAATATAATTCCTTGCTTAATTCATAAATTTTGTAAAGAGTTTTAAGATAAAAAGTCTTTACAAAATTAGTTTATCGCAAAAGTATAAAAAATGCAATGTTGTAAGAATAAATAAAGGTCAAATCCGGAAATACTATTTATGTTACAAAATTAATTATAAAGGAGAGACTATTATTATGAAAAATGAAAGTATTAAATGCACAATCAAAACTTGCACACATCATGCAAAGGATGAAAATTACTGCAGCCTTGACAGTATTCTTGTAGGTACACATGAAGCAAATCCTACAGACAAAGCATGTACCGATTGTGAATCTTTTGAATTAAAAAGCGGTTGTTGCAAATAAGTTTTGAACATTTGATTTTCTGAAAGAGTAGTAAAAGGCAGCTTATCGTGGAGATGTTTTCCGGGATAAGTCTGCCTTTTATTCGATATCCATTTTTGCGCTAAACGCGAGTTTAACGCAAAAAGTAATCGTTATAAAGTTGTATAACCGTATCGTAAATTGTTTTTGCGGCTTTTTGCTGATATGCCGTATCTTTTAATTTAGTAAGCTCTGTGGCATTGGTCATATAGCCAAGTTCAATTAATACCGCAGGAACTGTATTATATTTAATAACGACAAAATCATTTTTTGTTGCGCCACGGTTTCTGGTATCCATTGCAATACTTAAATTTTCTGATAATGCTTTAGCTAGTTTATAACTGTTAAATCCGCTTTCAGAGGATTCATTATTATCTTTGCTGTAAAACACTTCAGTACCGCGTATTGAGCTTGAATTATGAGCATTCAAATGCAAACTGATAAACATATCTGCACCAACTTCAGATGCAAATGCTGCACGCTCATATAAGTCAACTTTTATATCTTTTTCCCTTGTAAAATATACTTTTATATCTGAAGCTTCAAATAACTCTTTTACATAAGTATTAATAATTTTAAACGTAATATTTTTTTCGTAAATTCCATTTTTAATTGCACCCGGATCAATTCCACCATGGCCGGCATCAAAAACAATGATTTTAGAATATATTTCATTAGGTTTGCCTATGTTTAATGCAAGATATCCGTCTTCAAAGGTATAACTGTATCCGCATATGGAATTTGTATAAAAGCCAAGTGTTGTTAAATTATTAACAATATCATATTTAGGCTCTGATATAGACACACCATAATATGGATTAATAATTGGATTTTGTTTAAAATACTCTACATAATTTCCAATGATGTTGATTTTAAAGTATTTTGAACTATATATATCCTCATCGGAAAAATGAGACTTTTCCATAGTATTATGTAATGGAATTATTATTCTATCATCAGGATAACTACATGCATTTTCCGGATATGATTCACTTTTTGATGAAAATATTTCAAGATTCTCCACTGACATATTCGAATCTATAAAATAAATTCTTACAAAATTATCTTTTTCAACAATCTGCCAGGTACTTTCTGGCGGAATCATGCATATCAATTTAATATTCGTGGATAAAACTGATAATAACGTATAATTTAAATGTGATGCATCATAAGCTGAAAAAAATTCAGTTTCTAAATCCGTGCATACATCATTTAATTCAAAAAAAATCATTCCGCTATCAAAAAAATCATTAATGTTTTCTGCAGAAATTCCATATAATTCAACAACATCCATTTCGTCAATATGATATGCAAGTACTTTTGACAAATATTTTTGTTCTGTTGAACCGGTAGCATTGCTTACCCATTCGAAATAAATATGTTCCGGAGCTTGCTCTTCCACCTGCTCTTCTGTTTTAACAGTTTTTTGCCACATTCCATTAACTAAATCAGGATATAATGCTATTTTACCGGTCATTTCATTTTCAATCAGCGAATAACATTTTTCTTTATCAGAATAAACCAATTCAAACCCTAACATATCTGATATAAATTCCAGTGAAAGATACCATTCGGATTTGTTGGTTGAATCATTCAATATTTGTGTCGGAGCAGAATTTCCGATTATTTTCTTTTCATTTACATATGCAATTTTACTTTCTTTTTTTAAATACAGGGAAAGTTCATTTTTGGAAACCGTTATTATGTTTTCATCTTCCGTAAAGTCACATCCGGCAGCCTCAAAAATCTGCTGTGCAGGTACGACTACCTCTCCTTTATAGTAGATAACCGGCATGTCTGATGAAATAAGCGTGTCGTTATATTTTACGGAATATAATGTACCGTTATAAAGCAAGTTGGCGCCATTAACAGACAAAGGAATTGTTTTTGTAATTCTTACTGTACTGATATTACTTACCCAAACATATCCATAACCTAATGCTTCTGCAACAAAACGGGTTGGCACATAATATTTTACATCATTATTGAATTTCAACTTAACAGGTGCCACACTCATGGAATGTTCTTTATCATTTATATATACTTTTTTACTTCCAAGCGTTAATTTGATTTTTGTAGTTCCATCCGATATTGTGACAGTATCTCCGTTTAAATCTGCATTTAAGCCTAATTCATGCACAAAAAGTTCTTCATAATCGGCCAAAGCAGTTCCGTTTATTAAAATTCCGGGATAAGTAAGGGGAAGTTCTCTACTGTTATAAGTATAAGTTATCTGCTTATCTTTGTAATTGACAGTAGCACCTGTGGAATAATTATAAAAACGTAAATCGGAAGCATATACAGTATACATACTGTGAAATTCTATTGAAAAAAAAGAAAATAAAACTATAAAAACAACTATTTTTTTTATTTTATTTCTCATTTGTATTAAACCTCATAAATTAAATTTTAAATTACATCTTAAATTTATGAAATAAACATGGTATAATTGTGTCAAAATAATAGTTATTTAGAAAAAACAACAAAAATAAAGGATGATTAAAAATGAAATTACAACGACTGATGAGTCTTACACGAAAAGCAATCGACGATTATCATATGATTGAAGAAGGCGATAAAATTGCGGTTGGAATCTCCGGCGGAAAAGACAGTTTAGCACTACTCTATTCTTTAGCCGGATTACGTCGTTTTTATCCGAAAAAATTTAGTTTAGAAGCAATCACTGTAGATTTAGGCTTTCCTGGATTTGATTTATCTGAAATAAAATTTCTGTGCGAAAAACTTGAAGTTCCGTACACTGTTGTAAAAACGGATATCGGAGAAGTTATTTTTCAAAATAGGGAAGAAACAAATCCTTGTTCTTTGTGTGCAAAAATGCGTAAAGGAGCCTTTAATGATGAAGCAAAGCGTCTTGGCTGCAACAAGTCAGCATATGCCCATCATAAAGACGATGTGATTGAAACTATGTTAATGTCAATGATTTATGAAGGAAGGTATTATACTTTTGCACCGGTTACTTATTTAGATCGTATGGATATTACTCTTATCAGACCGCTTATTTATGTAAATGAAGCAGATATTGTAGGATTTAAAAATTTATATGAGTTACCAATCCAAAAAAATCCATGTCCTGCAGACGGATATACCAAACGGGAGTATGCAAAAGATTTGATAAAATATATTAACGAAGATAGTCCCGGAGTTGCAGAACGATTGTTTCATGCTGTTATAGACGGACCTCTCCCTGCATGGAACCGTTCTAAACAATAGGTAAAAAATAAACCTGCCAAATTATGGCAGGTTTTATTTATAATTAGAAACTTTGTTTTTGGTGCTTATTCTGTAATAAAATGAGGAAGTAAAATATAATTACCTGCAAATAATACATCGGAAGAAAGACCATTCATTCGTTTGATTTCTGTGATATATTCTGTTAAAGAAGAATATTCTTCCGTATAATACTGAGAGGCAAGACTCCAAAGAGAATCCCCTTCTTTAATTTGGACAGAGGTAATGGTATAGGTACCGCCGGTGGAATTTCCTGCTGCTGCGCTTCTTTCGGGTAAAACAAATAAAACAATAAGAAATAAAGCAACCATAAACAAAGTAATAACAACCAGTCTACTAAGTGCAAAATGAAAATTATTATTTTTAATTTTACGTACAGTATTCATAAAAATAAACCTCCGGGTAAATTGTGTTCTCTCTTCGAACCTTTGTTCTCGAATCTATGTTCTTATTATAACACAGAACATGCGTTTGTCAATAGTATTTCAACAAAAAATCGAACTTTTGTTTGACAAATGTATGTTCTTGTGTTTAAATAGAATTGTAAATAAAAATATAATAAAACCCGGAAGGGAGAAGAATTATGTCATACGGAAAAATCACATCAAAACAAAAAGAAATCTTAGAATTTATGAAAAATGAAATTTTGAGCAAAGGATATCCGCCTGCCGTACGTGAAATTTGTGAAGCTGTAAATTTAAAATCCACTTCCAGCGTGCATTCTCATCTGGAAACCTTAGAGAAAAACGGCTATATCCGTCGTGACCCGGCAAAGCCTCGTGCCATTGAAATTGTAGATGATAACTTTAATCTTACCCGTCGTGAAATTGTTAATGTTCCTATTGTTGGTACAGTAACTGCCGGTCAGCCTATTCTCGCGGTTGAAAATATTGAAAGCTACTTTCCTATTCCAATGGACTACATGCCGAATCAGGAAACTTTTATGCTCAAAGTAAAAGGGGAAAGTATGATAAATGCCGGCATTTTTGACGGCGACACTATTCTTGTTCAAAAACAGTCTCATGCTAAAAACGGAGATTTTGTAGTAGCGTTAATAGAAGATTCTGTAACTGTTAAAACATTTTATAAAGAAAAAGATTATTACCGCTTACAACCTGAGAATGATTATATGGACCCTATCATCGTTCCGGAAGTTGATATTCTTGGCAAAGTTATCGGACTTTTCCGTATGTTCCGTTAAACAAAAACACTATATACTTTTATGGCCCGGTTATCCGGATTAAAAAGTATATAGTGTTTATTTTTTTATTATAAAGTTTCGACATCTACTTCTTTGCCGTCTCTCCAAATTCTTTCCAAATCATAGAATAAACGGTCTTCTTTAGAAAACACATGAACAACCACATCATTATAATCCATCAGAATCCAACCGGAGCTTCTTACACCTTCAATTCGTTCTGCATGAATTTTTTCTTTCAGTAACTCTTCTTCCACATTGTCTACCAAAGACTCTACATGCGGTGCGTTTGAGCCGTTGGCAATTATAAAATAATCTGCAACTGTGGATAATTTTCCGATTTCAATGATTTTAATATCTTCGCCTTTTTTATCGCTTAATGCCTGATATGCTTTTTTTACAATCAATTTGGAACGTTCCATTATTGTATCTCCTTTCGGACAATATTTTTATAATACTCATATACCCGGTATGTCATAGGGTCTGTATCTTTTCCGGTGGACTCGAAATATCGTATAGAATTTTCACTTACCAGATAAGTGGCTTTGTCTAAATTCTGAAATGCAATACTACGCAGTTCATCTAAAGAAGGAATGGTTGGCTGCATCCGTTCAGGTTCTAAGTAATCTGCCAAGTAAACAATTTGCTCTAATTTGCTCATTTGAGGCCTTCCAAGGGTATGATTCCGGATTGCCAGTAAAATATCCTCCTGAATAATCTTGTATTCTTCTTTGGCTAAATATGCGCCATAGACAGCATGAATCAACTCAGGAATACGCTTTTCATGCTCAGAAAGCGGCAGATTCATTGTTAAACATTGCTGTAACATAGCATCTTCAGGTAGATTTTTTGCACAATCATGAAGAAGTCCGGCAACCAAAGCATCACGATGGGAAATACCATAGCACATGGCTAATGAGGTGGATAAATAAGCTACACCAATGGTATGAAGATAACGTTTTGGTGTTAAAACTTTCTGTAATTTTTGTTCCAGTGATAATATAAATTCATTGGATACTTCCATTGATATGCCCTCGCTTCATTATATTATAAATATAACTGATGTTCTAAAATGTAGTTATATACAGATTCAGGAATATCTTTTCTGATTGCTTCCGGATTTTGCTTTATACAATTTCGAATTTCATTTGATGAAATATTTAACTCCGGCATGGAAATCAGAGTAACTTTTGTACCAAATAAATGATATAGATTCTCTGCCTGCTTCTGTAAGTCTTCTACTGAATATCCATTTCTTCCGGCTGCTAATAACGAGGTATGCTTTGAAATAACATCAGGCTTAACCCAGTGATTGAATTTCATTAGGGAATCGCCGCCAATAATAAAGAAAAACTCATAATCAGGGAATTCATTAGCCAATGCTTCCATAGTATCTGCCGTGTATGTGAAGCCGGGACGGTCGATTTCGTAGGAAGAAGCATAATAATCCGCCATTCCATTTACTGCTAATTGTACCATAGCAAGTCTATGCTCGGAAGATAACAATTCAGAATTTGATTTGTGCGCCGGTAAACCGGATGGCATAAACCATATTTCATCCAAATTTCCTTCTTTTTTTGCTGTTTCTGCCAAAAGAAGGTGGCCATTATGAATCGGATTAAAGGTTCCGCCCATAATTCCAATTTTCATAACACTCCTCCTTTTATTTGACTGCTGTATCATTTGCTTTTAATTTGGTAATTCTATTTTCTTTTTGGTTTTGGACTCTTTATAAAGAACAATCTTACGTCCGATTACCTGAACCACTTCAGAACGGGTTCGTTCAGCAAGAACATTTGCTAATTCCTTAGGCTCATCATCGCAGTTTTTTAAAACATTTATTTTAACCAACTCTCTGGCTTCCAGAATTTCAATAATGCTTTCTGTAAACTCCGGAGTAAGACTTGCTTTTCCGATTTGGAAAACCGGATCAAGATTCATGGCAAGTCCTTTTAAATAGGAACGCTGCTTACTTGTCATAGCGTTTATCCTCCTTACTAAATAAGTTATCGTAAGTTCAAGCCACTTCGCAAATGCTTTGCATTTCCTCAGTGAAGGACGCGCGGCGTCCTTCTATAATCCAGCAACAATATTTTGCTTGGAAAATAAATTTTCCATCAAAATATCGTCACTGTCTTATTTTGAACTTACTTGTAGTAATCAAATTCCAGTCCGTACATTCTAACGGTGTCGCCGTCTTTTATGCCAAGCGCCTCTAATTCTTCTAAAATACCATTATTCTTTAGGAACTTCTGGAAGAATTCAAAGCCCTTTTCAGAATCAATATTCGTATAACCGAGCATTTTTTCAATACGCGGTCCTTCTACTACATAAACCTCGTCTTCCTCATCATATTCAACGAAATATGGTTCTTCTGAGGTTTCCAGAGAATCCAGGAAAAATTCTTTTTCAAAGACAATTGGTTCCTCCGGAATATTCTTTAACATATCATGGACATAGAATAATAATTCATCAATTCCTTCTCCGGTTGCTGCAGAAATAGGGAAAATTTTCATTCCTTCCGGTTCTAACTCTGTCTGAAGAAGTTCCATGGCAATGTCTTTTTCTTCTCCATAAAGTACATCCAGCTTATTCGCTGCAATAACCTGTGGTTTATTTTCTAAACCTTTATTATAAGCAAATAATTCTTTATTGATAGCACGGATATCTTCTACCGGATCACGTCCTTCGGTTCCGGCTGCATCTACTACATGAATTAACACTTTTGTACGTTCAATGTGGCGTAAAAATTCATGGCCAAGGCCAACACCTTCCGATGCGCCTTCAATCAATCCTGGAATATCAGCAATAACAAAACCGCCGGCACCGTTCTTTAAGTCAACCACACCTAAATTTGGATTTAATGTAGTGAAATGATAATTGGCAATCTTTGGCTTTGCATTAGTGACGCGGCTTAAGAATGTGGATTTACCGACGTTAGGAAATCCAACAAGACCAACATCTGCAATTACCTTTAATTCCAATAAAACATTTAGTTCTAAAAACTTTTGGCCCGGCTGGGCATACATCGGTACCTGCATGGTTGCAGTTGCATAATGCTGATTACCTTTACCGCCTTTACCGCCACGTAAAACAACTTCTCTTTTATTTCCATGAGACATATCAGCAATTACCTTACCGGAAGCTGCATCACGGATAACGGTACCTTCCGGTACCTTTAATATAATATCTTTACCGTCGCGGCCGGTACAGTTATTTTTGCCGCCGTTTTCACCGTCTTCTGCACAATACTTATGAACATAGCGGTATTCAGCTAAAGTATTCATTCCGGTATCAACTTCAAAAATAACATCTCCGCCGCGTCCGCCGTCGCCGCCATTTGGACCACCGGCAGCTACAAACATTTCTCTACGGAAGCTCACATGTCCGTCTCCGCCCTTTCCGGAGCGAATATAAATTTCAGCTCTATCAGCAAACATAACATTCCTCCCGAACTTTGAATAAAAAACCCCGAATCCAGGAAAAGATTCTTGAATTCAGGGTTTCGTTGGTTACATTATTCAGCTTCAACAGGGTAAACAGAAGCCTGCTTCTTGTCTCTGCCTTTTCTTTCAAATCTTAATACGCCGTCAACCAAAGCATATAATGTATCATCGCCACCGCGACCTACATTTACACCTGGGTGAATCTTTGTTCCACGCTGTCTGTAAAGAATGTTACCAGCTAAAACAAACTGACCATCGGCTCTCTTCGCACCAAGTCTCTTGGACTCAGAATCTCTACCGTTCTTAGTAGAACCAACGCCCTTTTTATGAGCAAATAACTGAAGGTTCATCTTAAACATAACCTTTTACCTCCTTTAGAAATACGCATAGCCACTAAGGATTATGCTTTTACTGTTATAAAACGTTTTCCGTAATCATGTTCGATGTTCTTTAGACCAAGGAATAAAGAATCCATAAGTAAAGAAGCTTCTTTGCTTACTTCCGAAACAATAACAAACTCAATCAGTCCGGATTTTTCTTCCTGCGCACAGGAAAATTTATCTTCCGTAAACTCTTCTATTGAATTGATGGTATTGAGAACCAGTGCAGAAACACCTGCACAAACAATATCCTTGCCGTGTCTTGCAAATCCTGCATGTCCGAGGCATCGGAATCCTACGTTCTCACCCTGTTCGTTTTTAATCCTTGTAATTTCAATCATGATTAAGCATTAATCTTTTCAATCTTTACCTTTGTGTAAGACTGTCTGTGACCATTCTTGTTGTGGTATCCGGTCTTTCTCTTGTACTTGTAAACAATAACCTTCTTGCCCTTAACATCGCCGATTACAGTTGCGCTAACGTTACCGCCAACCTTAACATCACCATCATTTACAGTGATAACTGCATCGAATGTAACAGTCTGATCTGCTTCTAATCCAAGCTTTTCTACATTAATGATATCGCCTTCGGCTACTTTGTACTGTTTACCACCTGTTGCAATAATTGCGTACATATGGCACACCTCCTATTATCATTACTCGCCAACTTTGGTGCTGTTCCAAAAGGACAGACTTCGACCTCGTTGTGCGGCATACTCATAAAACATAACATAGATTTTAACATATGTCAAGCAAAAATATTTACAATCTTATTATTTTTTTCTGACCGGACGAAATCCTGTTTTGTTTTTTAGTATTTCTTTATTAATATACATCTGTTCATCAGCAAATTTCATGATATCATCCGGTGATAAAATGGTATCCAGAGTATACATTTGGAAGCCACCAGCCACATAAATCGGATATTCTCTCTGACCGTCATTATTAACTTCATCCAAAGCTGCATGAATTTGTGAAATGCAGTTTCTTGCCATTTGTCCGTTTACTTTACCGAGAACCAGCTTGACATATTCATCGCCGCCAATACGGAAATCCACTTCTTTTCTTGCCTCTGGAAAATATCTTTTCGATATTACCCGGGCGGTCTGACAAATCACATCATCACCTGCTACATGTCCGTAAGTATCGTTGATATATTTCAAACCATTATTATCAAAGAACAGGAAAATAAACTTTTCTTTTTCCTGAATTTCCTTAATCATTTCGGAAAGCATTTTATTGTAACCGTTACGGTTATATAAACCGGTCATGGTGTCGGTAATGGCACGCTCTTCTGCTTCTTTATATAATGCTTCTACTGCATACTGGCGCCGCAATGATTCTAAGGCAGCATTTACTTTACGTACCCACATGACATAGATTTCATCATAAACATAATCTGTATTTTCGGGACCATAACTAAGTACTAAATATCCGAAACAGTTTTTTCCGAAATGAAGTACATTAAAATAATAGATGCCCGGTTCTTTGCTTACATCACCAAAGCCCGGAAAATATTCTTTTCTAGGGAAAACAGTATGGGCACTAAAACGGATATCTTTAATATTATCGCCATTCCGGTCACCGGGATTTTTATCGCGCTTGTCCAACGCCAAAATTACGTTGTCTGTTAAAAAACCGTCGTGTTCTTTGGCACTTAATTGATTCCAGTCTTCGCACAAACACATATGCAATGTCTTAAAATCATTTAAAAAATTTGCAGTATTACTTGCATACCAGTCAATTTTCCAGATACAGGCATGAATATCATCGGAAGAAATCATGTCTTCCAGCATAAAATTATAGCTGGAATTAAAACCATATAAAGTATTAGCACTGGCAACCTGATACACCTGCTTTTTTTCAATATGACAACCGCAGGATTCATTAAGAACCAGACGTTCTTCGGATTTAAATTCCGGAAGATTGGTAAGTCCCCATTGCTTGAAAATATAACGCATGGCTAAATCAGCAATTTCACCGATATTTCTCATGGCGGATGTAATAGGATAATCACCGGAGGATGCGTTTCCGGCATGATCAAATCCGGTAATCAGGATATCTTCCGGAATGCGGTAGCCCCGTGCTTCCAGGGCCTTATATACACTAACCGCCATAGCATCATTAGCACACGCAATAGCCTGAGGAAGTCCTTTTTCGGAATTACAAAGAGCTTCTACAACACGTTCACCTTCTTCGTACCAGAAATCACCATAAAAAACACGGGAACTGTCTATTGGGATATTATGACGATTCAGTGCCTGATAATATCCGTTTAAACGGCCAATACTATGCGGATGGTTTTCGAACCCGGTCATAAAAGCAATGTCTGTACAATGATGTTCTTCAATTAAATGAGAAACCACAAAATCAACGGAATCCGTATCGTCGCAGAAGTATTGCTTGTAGCCTTCTGCCTCCATATCCAAAGCAACACAAGGTCCGGAAAAATTACGTTTGATATATTCCATAATTTCTTTACCGTCGTTTTCGCTTGCACGTAAGGTATCCGGAACCACGATAACCGCATCCATGATATCAAAATTTGCAAGAGAAACATTCTGACTTTCTCCATCCTGGAAATAAGGATATCCGCCTGTGTATATCATAGCTGAGAACACTGCAACATTACATCCAACTGCAAATGCATTGTCTCTGATATGTTTTAAAAGTTCTGCCTGAAAAGGAAGCTGTGGTTGTCCTAAAAACACACCAATACATTTTCTTCTTTCCATAGTTTCGACCTTTCTTTTACTGTGCATCGTCTAATTGTTCTACCAATGTTTTATATACCTTTTTACGGGTAATTTCCATCAAACCTAGTTTTGTAATATCTACAACTTCTGTCTGAACGGAATCCTGTTTAAACAGTTGTTTCAACGCTTCTTTTAGTGCTTCTATATTTTCCGGATTATTTAGATTTATAAAATCAACTAAAATAATACCGGACAAATTACGCAATCTGATTTGTGCAGCAATTTCTTTTGCAGCTTCCATATTGATGGCAAAAAATGTATCTTCGTTTAATTTTTTACCGGAAATAGCTTTCCCTGTATTCACATCAATAACGGTTAAAGCTTCCGTCGGATCAATCACTATAGTGGCACCGGACTTTAAGTATACGGTACGGCTTAATGCTTTATCCATAAAATGATTAATCTTATAACGTATGACTAAATCGTTAGCATCTTCCACATACTCTAACGTAATATTGGAAGCATACTTTTCTAAAAATGCTTCAATTTCTTTATGAACAGAGGCACTGTTTGTAACCACTTTATCAATGACCGGTTCTTTATTGTCCCGTAACTGAACAAGATAGGCAGGAAGTTCCTGACGTAACAGTGTATATTTAGACTGGTGAATTCCTTTAGTGGAAATGTCCTCATATTCAGCTAAAAGCTCCGTTACTTCTTTCTCAAGTTCTTCTTTCGATGCTTGTACTGCATTTGTTCTGGCAACAAGCCCGAACCCGTCTTTGATATAAGGAGTTAAACTTTCTTTTAAAGAATTTCTTACTGCTTTTTTCTGTATCTTCTTTGATATCTGGACACCGCTTCCTCCGTGAACCAGCGCAATAAATCTTCCGGTTAAGGAAAAACAGGTGCTGACTACCGGAGCTTTTGTTTTAACATCGTCTTTAGTTACCTGAACAATCAATTCATCTCCGATAGAAATTTTTTTCAGTGACTGCTTTTTCACAAATAAAGGATTGTTATCTGCCGATAAGTCCAAATAACAGGAAATATGATCAGAAATATTTACAAATGCTGCATTGATATTTTTTACGATATTATCTACACGACCCACATAAATATTGCCTACACAGGCGGTCTGCTTTTTTCTACAGGCAGATACCTGAATCATTTGTTTATCTTCATAAACAGCACTAATAATGCTGTTTTTATAATTAGTAATAACCAGCTCGTTCATTTTGTTTGAACTGCTCCTTTCTCCCCCTGGAACTGTCCACAAGATAGTTGTTTCTTTTGATTAGTTTTTATGATACTCCAAAAGCGGAACCAGTTTTCGCTCCGGCATGGAGCCTTCTTTTACGCGACGGGCAATTTCCTGCTGGGAAACTTTGCGCAGAGATAAATCTGCATAAGTCTCCAAACGGTGTACCTGATAAGCATACGGATTATATTCTCTTCCAAGATAAGCATAAAAAGCTTCCATTACCGTATCCGGCTTAATATTGTTTACACTTCCGGCAGACAAAAGCATATAAAACACGGTGCCATTTTCATATTGTCCGGAAAATTCTGTTATTTCCCCTTCCGGATTTGCATCAAAAATAAACGGAACAAGGTCTATTTCCGCCTCAGTTTTCTTTGATTTTTTGATAACAGGAATGGAGTCCTGAGTAATAAATTCTTTAAATTTATCCTGTAACTCTTTTTTTGAAAGCTCATCCTCATAACCGTCTTTCTTCATAACAAGATACGAAGAAGCGGCTACAAGTGCCATAGCGGTCTCTCTTTTTACCTGCGGAACCGGTGGCGGCAGAACTTCTGCAGCTAAAATACGCATGCCATCCGTCATAACGGCATTTAAACGGTCAACCAATTCTTCCATGGATGGTGCCGTGTGAAGTTCAATATCAAAGTATTCACTTTCACTGGTTTGTCCTACACCAAGCGGAGCCGCAAAGGACATAATCTGGTGCGGATTAAATCCTTCCGTATATGCCACGTCAAGTCCGGAACGGCGCACTGCCTTCTGAAAATACCGCATTACTTCCAGATGGCTGATAAATTTCATTGTATCATATTTTGCAAATTTAATTCTGATTTCCATTGATGTTCTCTTTTCTGATATTATACTGTTTGTTTTATTAAAAAACAGCACTAAAAAACAGTGTATTTTACAGTAACTTTTATGACTGAATCAAAGATTCTCCTGCTTCATTTCTTGGTTCATAACAAACACCGCCATGGAATACCTTGGCACCGCAGCCTGCACAGCCCTTACGGCAGTTTGGAGTGACAACCTCTTCCTTACCCTTGGTGTATTCTCTCCAAAGAAATGTTTTGGTAACTCCGGCATCAATAAAGTCCCAAGGAAGAATTTCCTCCTGCTCACGTTCCCTATGATTATAAAAATCCATGGAAAGACCAAGGTTTTCAAAGGATTTTACCCACATGTCAAACTTAAAATGTTCTGACCAGGAATCAAAAATACAACCGTTATTATAAGCTTCTACAAGCAAATCACAAAGCTTTCTGTCACCACGGGCAAATACACCTTCTAACATGGTAAGCTCAGCATCGTGCCAGTTATATTTGATACTTTTATTGTTTAACTGTTCTTTTAATTTTGCACTCAACAACTTTCTCTTTGCAATAAACTCTTCCTGTTTTGCCATTCTTGTCCACTGGAACGGCGTAAAAGGCTTTGGCACAAAGAAAGATGTACTGGTTGTTATACTTACTTTTCCGTTACGCTCAGATTTCGGAATCGTATAATATTCTCTGGCAATTTTATCAGACAAAACCGCAATCTGCTCAATATCATCCTCTGTTTCCGTCGGAAGGCCAAGCATAAAATATAATTTGACCTTATTCCATCCACTGGTAAAGGCAGACATGGCACCGGTCAATATATTTTCTTCCGTAAGCCCCTTATTAATAACATTGCGCAAACGCTGGGAACCTGCCTCCGGTGCAAAGGTAAGACTGCTCTTTTTAATATCCTGGACTTTACTCATAACATCCAGTGCAAACGCATCAATACGAAGAGAAGGCAGGGAAATATTCACCCCTTCTTTTTTAAACGTTTCAATTAAATAATATACCAGTTCATGCAACTGGGAATAGTCACTGGAGCTTAAGGAGCTTAAAGAAATTTCCTCATGTCCGGTATTGCGAATCATTTCTACCGCACGTTTCTTTAAAAATTCCACATCCCGCTCACGGATAGGACGATATAACATACCCGCCTGACAAAAACGGCAGCCTCGGATACAACCACGCTGGATTTCCAGAACTACTCTGTCCTGCACTGCTTTCACATACGGAACCAGTGGTTTTTCCGGATAAAAAGTGTCGGAAAGATTCATTTCCACCTGCTTGCGGATCGTTTTCTTTGCATGCACATTATTAGGCTCAAAGGATGCAATGGTACCGTCTTCCTTATATGTGACATTATAGAACAAAGGCACATAAAGTCCCTCGATTTCAGCTGCTTTTTCTAAAAACTGCAGTCTGGTACCGCCGTTTTGCTTATTTTCTTTATAGGCATCCAAGAGCTGGTCGTATACCGTCTCTCCTTCACCGATATAGAAAATATCAAAAAAATCTGCCAAAGGTTCCGGATTGTACGCACACGGACCGCCTCCGATAACAATCGGATGTTCGTTTGTCCGTTCCTTAGCTCTTAAAGGAATCTGGGATAAGTCCAAAATTTGCAGCACATTGGTGTAACACATTTCATATTGCAAGGTAATGCCTAAAAAGTCAAAATTTTTAATTGGATGCTGGGATTCCAAAGCAAATAACGGAATGTTTTTTTCGCGTAAAACCTTGTCCATATCCATCCATGGAGAATAGACACGTTCGCAATACGTATCTTCTCTTTTATTGAACATATCGTATAAAATCTGAATGCCGAGATGGGACATCCCTATTTCATAAACATCAGGAAAACACATACAAAAACGTATGTCTACTTTTGCCGGGTCTTTTACCACCATATTTACTTCATTGCCTATATATCTTGCCGGTTTTTCTACCTGCATTAAAATTTCATCAGATAATGCCAGTTTTCTCAAAATATGCCTCCAAAATCATGATATATTATGAATAATTATATCACATTTATTTTAGAAACACAATGTCTGTTGTAAGATAGTTATATACTTCTTCTACAATTTTTATATCTCTTGTTATAAACTTTAAAACAATCAGTATCATACATAAAACCATGGCACAGAACGTTCGTAATAACAAGGATTTCATTTTATATTCTTCGGACATAACTTCATCCTCCTTTTTATATTTTTATGCCGGAATATAATGCAATATTACTTCAAGGAAAGTGTTGAAATATTCTGTTTTACAAGCTATAATGAACCCATAAGCAAAAGAATAAGGAGGCTCATCATGTCCTGGTGTCCAAAATGTAAAAATGAATATCGTGCCGGTATCACAATCTGTCCGGATTGTAACGAAGAATTATTAGAAGAATTAACCGAAGAGGTAACATTAGAGTTTGTTCCGGTTTTCCAAACAACCGATGAAGAATTAAAAGAAAAAATAATGAAATATTTAGCTCACTGTGGTCACAAGGTTCAGGAAGAATCCGGTATGGTTGAAACCGAAGAAGGCGAAACCATAACCGCGTTTGCTGTTTTAGTACCTAAAGATTCCTTTGCAGAAGCTATGCAGGAAATCCGTACGGTTCTTACTTATGAAGCAAAAAAAGAAGCCGGTGAAGAAGATTTAAAACCAAGGAATCATGCGCCGGAACCATCTACGGTTTATGTTGATGCCAAAGCACGCTATCAGGAGTATAAATCCTCCGGTATTATGTTCCTTGTGTTCGCTGCCCTTTTTCTTGTTTTTGGTATTTTAAATATTGTTGGTGTTATCAATATTATGGCTTCTACAGTGTCCCTGATTCTGATATTTGCAGCTGTAATCGGTTTTACCTATGTAGGTATCACTTCCCTTATGAAAATTTCTTCCTTGAAAGAAGAAGTTTCTACGGAAGAACAAACCACTGATACTATCATGGATTATTTAAAAGAAAACTTTACCAAAGAAAAACTGCTTCACTATGCAGATGATGATACTTCCGGTGAATTACTTTATTTTCAACTGATGGAAGAAATGAAGAAACAGGTTACGGAAGCATTTCCTGAAGCAGATGAAAACTATCTGGAAGCTTTACTGGAGGATTATTATAATTCCCTTGACTTATAAAAAAGAACAGGATGCGGTCTAAAAAGACAGCATCCTGTTTTTTACAGTTCAAAAGAAAACAGTTCTTCCAGTTCTTCTTTACTCAAAGAATTAATAAATACTTCTTTTGACTCTATAACAGAATCGGAAAGTTCTTTTTTCTTCTTTTGCAATTTATAAATTTTTTCTTCAATGGTTCCTTTGGTAATCAGTTTAATTACCTGTACGGAATTTTTTTGACCGATACGATGGGCGCGGTCGGTTGCCTGTTCTTCCACAGCCGGATTCCACCATGGATCAAAATGAATAACCGTATCCGCACCGGTTAAATTAAGACCGGTACCGCCTGCTTTTAATGAAATTAAAAACAACTGGCCTTCTCCTGCATTAAAACGCTTTACATAATCGTTCCGTTCTGCAACCTTAGTACTGCCTTCCATGTAAAAATATTGATAATTTAGTTCATCCAGTGCCTTTTGGATAATTTCCAACATAGAGGTAAACTGGGAAAACACAAGGATTCTGTGCCCGTTTGATATTAAGTCGGGCAAAATTTGAAGAAACAATTCAAGTTTTCCGCTTTCTCCTTCATAATTATCCAAAAAAGTACCCGGATGGCAGCAGATCTGGCGTAATCTTGTTAATGCAGCGAGAATCTGGAAACGGGCATGTCCCATATTTTCAAAACCAAAATCTTCACCAAGTTCGCCTCGGAAACTTTCAAGGAAGGAAAGATACAGCTTTTTCTGTTCTAATGTTAAATCCGTAAGGAATTTGGTTTCTACCTTTTCCGGCAGTTCCTGTAATACATCCTTTTTCATTCTCCGCATAATAAACGGACGGATACGTTTATTTAAGCTAGCCAGTGCTTCCTCATCATTTTTTAGTATCTGCTTTTCGTACTGCTTCACAAATCTGGAATGTGTCAGCAGATAATATGGCATGACAAAATCAAAAATGGACCAAAGCTCTGATAAGGAATTTTCAATCGGCGTACCGGTTAACGCAAACCGATGGGTTGCATTTAGTGATTTTACAGACTTGGCATTCAAAGATGCAGCATTTTTGATAAACTGTGCTTCGTCCAAAAAAACAGTATGAAACTGTATTTCATCATAATTTTGAATGTCGCGTCTAAGCAACGGATATGATGTAATAAACACATCTACAGGTTCCGTTGTTTTAATTATGGATAAACGTTCCTCCGGTGTGCCTGTAATCACCTTACATTTTAAATCCGGAGTGAAGTTTTCCAGTTCATCCAGCCAGTTATAAACCAAGGAAGTCGGACAAACAATCATAAAACGGTGTACCGCGTCCCGGTCTTTCATTGCCTTTATATAAACAATGGACTGCAACGTTTTACCAAGACCCATATCATCCGCAAGAATTCCTCCAAGCTGATGGTCAGCCAAAGTCATAAGCCATTGATATCCGATTTCCTGATACGGACGAAGTGTTGCATGGATTCCCTCCGGAAGCTCATACTGCTGCTTTTCCATATTAGTGATAGTATTAATCAGCTGATGAAATTCCTCATTTTTTTGCACTTCTACAGCTGTCTCATCAAATAAATCATCTACATAAAGAGCTAGTCCTTTGGATAACCGGAAGGTTGTATTTGCTTCCATGTCTTTATTTGACACATTTAAATTATCTAAAAGAGTAACCATTTTACCGATTTCTTCTGCTTCTAAATCGATAAAACTGCCATCTGTTAAACGGAAAAACTTTTTCTTCAAACGGTAAGAACGGAATAACTGCTGCAGTTCTTCTTTTGAAATATCACCGTAATTCAAATCAAGTTCCAAAAGGTCAATATCCTTAGAAATTCTAAGTCCTACCGAAAAAGTATTACTTTGTTTTGTCTTCATTTTACGGAAAGAATCGGAGTAAAATACTTCTCCGTACTCCATCAAACTTGACAACCCTTCCTGAATGAAGTGATAAATCTCGCTGTCGGCTTTTAGCAAATAAAAACCGCTGTAAGGCTCAAAGCCAAGTTCTTCTAACCGGTTGATTACTGCCATCTCTTTTTCTCTTTGACGAAGAATAATGTATTCACCGCTGTTTAAATTGGAAAAAGAATTGAATTTATATTCATCATACTTAAAAAACAGCTCAACCTTTACATAGTTCTGGTATTTATCAAAATACATCTCAATGTTTAAATCCGGAGAAATATAACGCTCCTTCAGTTCTTCCGGAACTAATATATCCATTGTTCCATGAAGCTTAGGCAGAACATTTTCCAAAAAACGTTGTTTATATACGCCTTGAAAAACCAGTGGTTTTTTATCACCGCCCAGGCTGTTAAAAAACGGAAGAAAATTACGTAAAAATAATTTATCCGGTAAAAATAAGAAACGGTCCCGGTATAAAATTTCACCATTTTCCGATACCGGGATTACCGGTTCTCTGTCTTTATAATCCAAGGAGATAAGATCCTCATCTGCCTGTAATTCAATTTCTATATTCGGATTTTTAGGAATGCAGCGGACTTCCTCATAGAGATTACCGTATAATTCCAAGGTAAACGGTGTTCCGGCAAACTGGCGTAAAAACTTAATGAATAAAAACTTGGAAAGTACCATTTGGGACTTATTAAAAATCAATCCGGCATCTTTACCTTCCGCAAGCTCGGTTACATCATAGATTTCCAATAAAAAGTCAATGATAGCCTTGGAGGTGCGGTCAAAAGCACTTTCCCCTGCAATATAACGGAATTCTTTTCCTAAAATAATATTTTCACGTTTGATGTAATCTTCCAAAAACTTTTTAATATTTTGTACCTTATACAGTTTTGTACTTCCGGCTTTTAAAGAAATAAATGCCTTTCCTGAGTTATTACGAAGCATGGCAGGCAGAGAAATCACCGGTTCTATATGAAAAACTTCTCCGGTCATAGTCATATTTTCCTGGTTATCAAAGTACTCCAATACCTGATATGCCCGCTTTTCTTCTGCATTTTTTGGTAAATTTCCTTCGGAATGCTCCTGATGTTTCAGTAACCGTAAAAGTGCTGCCACCACATGCTTGCAGGCACCCTTTTCTTTTACGGAGCTCGGACAATTACAGCTCGTCAAAAAGGAACCGTCTTCCTGTTCCTCAATCATAACCGTATAATTATAATTTCCTTTGACAATGATTTTGTAGCGCTTGCTGTTCTTAGAGTAAGAAGCATTCTGGATATGACCATTCTGGTAATATTGCATCCCCCTCATAAACGTTTGTTCACTGGAAGCAAGGTTACGAATCATGTTTTTTGTCAATTGTATCATAGGCATCCTCCGGATGTGACGCTAAATATCAAGCTTTAACTGAATTTCTTCTTCTGCTTCTAATTTAAAATCTTCTACCTTTTCCGGTTTTACTACCGGCAATTCTTCTAAAGATGCCAAGCCGAAGCTACGCAAGAAATCTTCGGTAGTTCCGAATAAAATTGGTCTGCCCGGAGCATCCAAACGGCCGATTTCAGCAATTAATCCGTATTCCACCAGTTTGTTTACCGCATGGTCACAGCTGACACCGCGGATTGCTTCAATTTCCTGACGGGTAATCGGCTGCTTATATGCCACAATAGACAAGGTTTCCAGTAAAACCTCGGTTAATACGTGTTTCTTTGGAACATGGGCAATTTTAATAATGGATTCGTACATGCTCTGTTTGGTTGACATTTGATAAGAGTCGTTTAACTCAATAATCTGAATGCCACGGTCTGCAGAACGGTAACGGTCCATCATGTTACGGGCAACACGACGCACGGTATCTACGTCATGGTCCAGTGCCATGGCAATACGCTCTGCTTCCACCGCTTCCCCCATGGTAAATAAAATTGCTTCAATTTGTGCTTCTAATTCCTGTATTTCGTTTGGTGTTTCCATCAAATTTTTCCTTTCTGTTCGCCGCTTTACAGCTGGCTTTCATCAATCTCAATAACATCCGTTGCCAGATATTCAATGAGAATATCATCAAAAATTTCTTCTTGTACAATGCTGACCCGTCCCATTTTCATCAGCTCTAAAATGCATAGGAAGGTAACAATTAATTCCATCTTATCACTTTGTTCTTCCAAGAGCTTCCGGAAGCTAAACTTTTTATTTGCAAGTCCGTACTCCTGGACATAGCGCATCTTCTGTGATAAATTAACTTCTTCTTTTTCGATTTTACCGAATTTACTGCGGACAGGGTCGATTTTATCTACCTGCTTTTTCATCACCGATTGGAAAATATCATTTAATTTCGATAAGGTAAGGTCTCCAATCAGCTCCTCTAAATTGATTTCTTCTTTAAAATCTGCCACTTCCGGAGGAAGGGTGCTTTTCTTGAACATCATCTTGTCAGCATCCATCTGGCGGTCACGAAGTTCCAGCGACATAAACTTATACATTTTATATTCCAACAAACGCTCAACCAGTTCCTGTCTTGGATCTTCCGGTTCTTCTTCATCGGTTTCTTCCTGTGGTAAAAGCATTCTGGATTTGATTTTGAGTAATGTGGCTGCCATAACCAGAAATTCGCTCATGTTATCCAAATCCTGCTTTTCCATTTCTTTTAAATAGTCCATATATTGCTCTGTAATCAATGCAATCGGAATATCATAAATATCAATTTTATTTTTTTCAATCAGGTGAAGAAGTAAGTCCAACGGACCTTCAAACACCTCTAATTTCACCGGTATAGCCATGTGCAATTAACCTTTCTTGTTTGGTTTACTCTTTTGTTCCTTTCAGAACCAAAAAATTTATCTCTACTCTGTTAAAAAAACGAAGCGGTATGGTATGGGAACCAAGTCCCCTGCTGACAAACAGGCTGCTATTATTGTTAAGTTTCATTAACCCTGCATCACAGCCTTTCGGAAGACGAAGTCTTGGAGATACGACGCCTCCGATAAACGGTAACCGTAACAATCCTCCGTGCAAATGACCGGAAACAATAAAATCAGTCCGGTATTTTGTATATAGTTCTGCATATTCCGGATTATGCGCCATCAAAATATGAATTCCTGTTTCAGGAACCTCCAAATCCGGCAATTCTTCCGGTTTATTATACAAGTTACCTTTCTGGTAAAAAGGCATTGGTAAAGAAAGACCGGAAATAAACAGCATATCATCGGAAGCAGAAACCATGGTTTCATTTTCTAAATAAAATACATTTTCCGGCAAACGCGTTTTATATGCTTCCCAGACTTCCGGATAGTTTTCCTGCATGGAAAGTTCATGATTTCCCGCAGAATAATATACCGGAATTTTAAGTAAACTTATTGCCTTCAAAAATTGTTCTGTATTCCTGTTACAGATTTTATGTTTATCTATCATATCTCCTGCAAGCAATATAAAATCAGGATGGAATACCGTAAGTTTTTGCACTATTTCAGATAAATTCTTTTTGTTATTATGAAGGTCTGTAATAAGGCAAATCTTTAGTTCTTTATTTTTCGGCATTTTTTGTAATTCTACAATTGTAGAGTTATATTGAATCAAGGAATGTTCCATCCATTCATATAGCAGCCAAAGAACGATTGCCACCGGCAATAAAATCACTAAAATCCACCACATAATCTACCCTTTTTTGTGCTTCATTAATTTTTCTCCAACTATAAATATAACCTTTTCCGGTTTTTATGTCAAGGAAATACAGCTTCTTTTCTTCCTAAAAATAGCTTAAAATTTTCTTTATGTAATCCTGATAAGATGCTTTCGGAATATCCTTTTCTGCCACCAAGGCAATTCGGCCGATTTCCGCACCATTTAAGTGATAAATTATAGCTCCCAGTTCTTCTCCTTTAGCAATCGGTGCTTTTATTTTTTCATATACAGTTATTTCTTCTGTTATCTGTTCAAAATCGTCTTTGTTTACAGAAATATACCGGAACATATCATTTGGACTGAGGATTACATTTTGCTCCATGCTTTCTTCCACGATTACGGTTACCGGTTCCATATCAGAATGATCATCCACGTAAACTTTACACTGGGAAAATCCGTAATTTAACAGAGTTGCAGCTTCCTTAAAACGTGTTTTGGTATCAGGAGCAGACAAAACAACTGCAATCATGTCAATATCATTTCTTGTTGCCGTAGCACTTAAGCAATATCTTGCTTTTCCAGTAGAACCTGTTTTCAATCCGGTAATTCCCTCGTATGAAGTTAATAATTTATTTGTGTTGGTAAGCCCGAATTCAGAACTTCCTTTATTTGTCACGTGGGTCATGGATGAAATTCTTGTGGTGGTATACTGTTTTACATCCGGATAACGCTTCATCAATTCTGCGGACATAATTGCAATATCATATGCAGTCGACACATGCCCATCCACATCCAAACCGCAGCAATTTACAAAATTTGTATTGTTCATTCCCAGTTCTTTTGCCTTTTTGTTCATTTCCTGCACAAAGGCCTCTTCTGTTCCCGCCAAGTGTTCCGCCATTGCCACGCAGGCATCATTGGCACTGGAAATAGAGATACATTTAATTAAAGTGTCTACCGTCTGCTGTTCTCCGGCTTCCAGATATACCTGGGAACCACCCATACTTGCCGCATGGTCCGTCGTTGTTACAATAGTATCTTTCGTAATTGTTCCGTCTTCCAGTGCTTCATAAATTAATAGTAAGGTCATAATTTTTGTGATACTTGCCGGAGGCAATACCTTATGCATATCTTTTTCATGCAGCACTGTACCGGTAGAGGCTTCCATTAAAACATAGGATTCCGACAACAATTGTGGTTTTGTTGTATCCTCTGCAAAACATATCAAATCTCCTTTGGTACATAAGGTGAATAAACATAATACTATTGCGATTACCTGCTTCGGCTTTCTCATTAAGAATTTCATAATTCCTCCAAAAAACTTCTGTATCACATATATATTTTCTGAACGTCTCTTTTATGAAGCAAGTCTGAAAAAAGAAAAGCACAGCGGAATTTTTACAACCACTGTGCTTAATACATATTAATTTTAGAATCTGGTGCAGCCGTCTTTTGTTACAATGCCAAGAACATGTTTCGGTGCCTCGATGCGTTCCTTGCTGAGCCGGTATGCCGCCTGAAGTCTTGGAGCCGCTGCTTTTAGTTTTGTCACATCATTTGCATATAAACGCGCCAGGGATTCGCCCTTACGGACATAATCTCCGACTTTTTTGTGAATTTTAACACCTACACTTAAATCAATTTCACTTTCTTTTGTTTCGCGTCCGCCGCCAAGAATCAAAGAAGTCATGCCGATTTCATCGGTTAAAATCTCAGCCACATAACCGTCTTCCATGGCAACAATTTCTTCGATAAACTCTGTACGAGGGAATTTCTCCGGATTCCAAACGTAGGAAGAATCTCCTCCCTGGGCTTCTACAAATTCTGCAAGTTTTTTTAATGCACTGCCGTCATCTATGGTAGACTGTAATAACGCTTCTGCTTCCGAAACCGTTTTTGCTCTGCCTACACCAAGTAACATATAGGACGCCAGTGTCATACATGCTTCTAACAGGTCCGTAGGCCCGTTTCCTTTTAAGGTTTTGATTGCCTCTTTTACTTCCAAAGCATTTCCTACATATTTACCCAATGGCTGGCTCATATCAGAAAGTACCGCATAGGTTTCCCTGCCTACACCATTGCCGATTTCCACCATTGTTTTTGCCAAAGCTTCTGCCTCATCCAGTGTCTTCATAAAAGCACCGCTGCCGCATTTTACATCCAAGACAATGACATCGGAACCCGCCGCAATTTTCTTACTCATAATGCTGGAAGAAATTAAGGATACATTATCTACGGTTGCTGTTACATCCCGAAGGGCATACATTTTCTTATCGGCCGGAGCAAGATTTGCAGTTTGTCCGATAATGGCAAGCTTCATACGGTTTACATTATCAAAAAACTGCTGTTCCGACAATGACACGGAAAATCCCGGAAAGCTTTCTAATTTATCAATGGTTCCGCCGGTATGACCAAGTCCACGGCCGGACATTTTTGCAACCGGAACACCAAGTGCAGCCACCATAGGACCAATAATTAATGATGTTTTATCTCCTACACCGCCGGTACTGTGCTTATCTGCTTTTTTACCGATAATCGGTGATAAATCAAGTACATCCCCACTGTTTACCATGGCCATGGTAAGGTCAATGGTTTCCTGAAGATTCATTTCTTTTAAGCAGACTGCCATTAAGAACGCAGACATCTGATAATCCGGAATTTCTCCTTTGGTAAATCCATCCACAATAAAATTAATTTCTTCCTTTGTGAGAACTTCCCCTTGTTTCTTTTTTGTAATCAGGTCATACATCCTCATAAGCCATACCTCCAAACAATGCTGTAACATAATCTTCTCTGATTATATGATATCTATTTTTCAGATTATTTTCAAGTAGATTATAATTTTTTTACATTTTTTATTGACGAAATTTAATTTTTTTACTATTATATGTAATAAGAATTTTATTTCTTTATCGCTTTAAATACAAAAAGTGTCTTTACAAAATTCCGGACACTCAGGAGGAAAAAACTATGGGATTTAATTATGTAAAAGAACTGATTTCTCCGGAGGAAATAAAAAAACTTTATCCTCTGACGGAAGAATTAAAACAGGTAAAAGCAAAGCGCGACGAAGAAATCAAAGCTGTCTTCGAAGGAACAGATAACCGTTTCTTAGCTATTATCGGACCTTGTTCAGCCGATAACGAAGACGCGGTTTGCGAATACATCAACCGTTTGTCAGAAGTTCAGGAAAAAATCAAAGACAAGGTATTGATTATTCCTCGTATTTATACAAATAAACCACGTACTACCGGTGAAGGTTACATGGGCTTGGTTCATCAACCGGATCCTCACAAAAAAGCGGATTTTCAGGAAGGCTTACATGCTGTAAGAAAAATGCATCTCCGTGCCATTAAAGAAACCGGACTTTCCGCAGCAGATGAAATGCTGTATCCGGAAAATTTCCCATACATTGATGACCTGCTCTCCTACGTCGCTGTAGGTGCGCGTTCTGTTGAGGACCAGCAGCATCGTCTTACCGTATCCGGCATGGATGTTCCAGTTGGTATGAAAAATCCAACCAGTGGTGACTTTTCCGTTATGTTAAATTCCTGTGTAGCCGCCCAGATTCCTCATACCTTCCTCTATCGTCAGTGGGAAGTAGATACGCCTGGTAATCCGTTAACCCACACCATTCTTCGTGGTGCGGTAAATAAGCATGGTCAGTGTATCTCCAACTATCATTATGAAGATTTAATACGTTTGCTTGCCATGTATCAGGAACGCCCAATGTTAAAAAATCCGGCTGCTATTATTGACGCAAACCACTCTAATTCTAATAAAAAGTTCGATGAACAGCCTCGTATCGTATCTGAAGTGCTTCATCACCGTCGTACCAATGCCGAGCTTGAAAAGCTGATTAAGGGTGTTATGGTAGAAAGTTACCTGGTGGAAGGCACACAGAAGCTTTCTGAAGGCACTTACGGTAAATCTATTACCGACCCATGCCTTGGCTGGGAAGCCACAGAAAAGCTGTTATATACCATTGCAGATCGGGTTTAAGTAAAATAATTTAGTTTTTCTATAATAAGAGCCGAACTTTGAATAATATCTCCAGACACGTGGTGAACCACTGTGTTCTTCCGATATAATTCAAAGTTCGGCTCTTGCTTTATGATAAATTAATTTTTGGTGTTTAACCCGTTCTGCAATGGTATAAAATTACTGCACATTAAATTCTACCCAATACTCAAAGGTATCATAATTAGCGGTTCCTCTGAAATCCATAAATTCCTTGATTAAGCGGTAGGTTCCGCTTGGTAGTTCTCCGAATATCCATTCCCAGTTAATTTCAAATTCTCTTGTATTATCTTTTGGAAGCAAATATGCGATAGAATTCCATGCACGGCCGTCTACACCTTCCGGAAGAGGCAGCTCTTCTACTGTTTTCCAGGTACCATCCACTAATGTAATCAAACGATAAGGATCACCTGTTTGTAATTCGCCGGTTGGATTACCTCCTTCCTGACTAACTACCAAAGTAAGACCTGTGGCACTAACATCTTCTACAGAAAGAGTCAGTCCCCAATCAGGGAAGCCTTGATCTGCAGATCCCGGCTCCGTTAATCCGTATTCTCCGTTTTTCATGGTTTCCTCTATAACGGAAGTATTCGTATCCTGTGTGGCAAAGTCTGCATCTGCTTTACCTGTATAATTATAAAGCGGAGATTCTGCTTCTGATTTTACACTTTCTGTTGTCGGCTTCATTTGTTTGACAGAGTTATAAGCCATATCCTCTTTTGATGCAGAGAATAAGTCCATATTCATGGTGATTCCGGCAATTATACAAAGACAGGCAGCCAAGGCACCCCACTTCACAAAACGAATTACCTTTGCATTGGTAAACTTCTTCCGTTTATGCGTTTCTTCTTCTGATTCTTTGCTTAACAGCCCTTTAGGTGCAGCTTCTTCAATAAATTCATCTTTTACCTGACCAATGGTTTCTAATATTCTTTCCTTACTCATAGAATAATCCCTTCTTTCTCCAGAACCTCTTTTAATGTATTTCGGGTACGATGCAAAATCATTTTTACTTTACTTTCTGACATGGAAAATTCCTCTGCAATCTCGCTGATTGGGCGTAAATACCAGTAGCGTTGCATAAAAACCATTCTCTTTTCTGCCGGAAGTTGCTCTAAAAAAGCATTCATCTGCTCCAAAAACAGTTTATCGGAGATTGCCTGCTCCGTGCTGTTTTTATCCGGAATACATTCTTCCAGTTCCTCCAGGGCAAGCGCCATCTGACCGCCTCCACGCTTTTTGCTGCTGTTGTGACGGTATCTGGATATGGCAAGATTACGGGTGATTTTTCCTAAAAAGGCGGCCAGTTTATCCGGAATCTGCGGCGGAATCACTTCCCATGCTTTCATATATGTATCATTCACACACTCTTCCGAATCTTCCTCGTTGTAAAGAATGTTATATGCAATAGTATGACAAAGCTTACCATACTTGATGGCAGTTTCCGTTATGGCCGTTTCCGAACGTTCGAAAAATAACTGAATTATATTTTTGTCTTCCATGGAATTCTCCTTCTTACTCCTTCGTTTTATTAAGGCCTTTCACCCTAATAGACGATTAATTCTTGCCAAAGGTCACATCTATTTATAAGAAAATCTGTCACGTATTTAATTATGTGACAGATTTTAGCTTTTACTATTTTTTATTTTCATTATACCACCGAAGTAATGACGGACATTCTACGGTAAATGAAGTTCCCCAGTAAATTTCCCCCTCCGGAGAAATATGATATATAGACTTGGATGCATCTTTAAAAACAGCCATAATCCAGTCATAAGAAAGAATCTCATCCACCTTTACCGGATCATCAATTTCTTTAAAACTGTTACAAGTCATATCATCAAACAGATAGTCCGGCGCATCATAATCATATACCCACGGGCCATCTTCCCCATTGGAAGAAATACCGATATATATTATTTTGTCAGCATCATTAATGTGGGCATATTCCTGGTTATACGCCTTTTCTAACTGTCTTAAATGGTACCATTCGGATGTTTTTACTGTTTTGATTACATAAAGTAAACCAAAAGAGAGAAAGAACAGACAAACCAATACTATTACAATCCATTTGATAATTACACTCTTATCCTGTATTTGAAGCTTATACATAGTACTTCTCCTGTCAATAAACTATTTTCTGTTGATATATTTTTCTTTATAGGCCAGAATTGCCGCAATCGTCTTGGAATCAGAAATTTCGCCGGACAAAATCATGTCGATTAAGTCTTCCAAGTCATATCTCTTAACTTCTAAAAACTCATCTTCATCCAAATTCTGCTTTGTTGGAACCAGGTCTGTGGCACAATAAATTTCAATATATTCGTCACAGTAAGCAAAAGCAGAATAAAACTTGAGAAGAAGCTCTATATTGTTGCACTTGAACCCGATTTCTTCCTCACATTCCCTGGCAGCAGCCGTTTTACGGTCCTCGCCCGGATTTAAACAACCTGCCGGAATCTCCAGTGACATTTTATCACAGCCGGAACGGTACTGGCTTACCATATAAATCTTTCCGTCTTTATCCACTGGAACCACCGCAGCCGCACCGTTATGATGCAGGTAGTCCCACTTCATGATGTGGCCTTCCGGTGTCTGCATGGTATCCTCGTAAAAGTCAAGGATTTTACCTTTGTATTTTAATTCTCTGCCGATTCGTTTGATTTGGTCCATGATTTTGCACTCTCTTTCTGTCTGATTATTATTGCTGATTAATACTGATATTATATAATTCCAGCATTTGCACCATCAATTCTGCGTCCAGCTCAAAGCCTTTCGTCTTATCAAAATTTTCTCTTATATAAGCTGTTGCCTGTTCTTCGGTAAGTTGCCCGCCCATGCTTTCCGTATAAGCGTTTGCACCTTTGTTATATTCCTCCACATATGCTTTTCTGTTTTCGGAGCAAAAGATAAAATTATGTCCCTTATCCTTATAACGAATAAAGGAAAAACGATCATCACCGGAAAACGTCTCAACATAACGGTCAAAACTGATTTCAATCGGAATCATTTCATCGTCTTCGCTGTGAATAAAAAGTGCCGGAACCTCTGTGGATGCCAGACTGTCAAGAATGCTCATAGAGGCATATTCTCCGAAGGCTTTCTTTTCATGCTTAATAAAAATCGGTAATACAAAGTCAATGACGTTACCAACAATTCTTCTGCCTTCAGTTTCCAACATATCCAACGACTCGTTAAAGCCGGAAACAATTACGGCAGCTTTCACATCAGGATGTAACTTCGTTACCGAACCAACGGAATAGCCGCCCCAGCTGTGTCCCCAAAGAACAATCGGAAGTCCTTCAAATTCCGATTTTACAAAGCGAAGCGCATAGTCCAAGTCGATAATTCCCTGCGGAAGACCTCCTACAGCATCGCCTTCACTTTCATCATTACCGGTGGCATCATAGGCAAACACCCAGTAACCGTTACTTGCAAAGTAATTCGCAATATTCATGTAGGCGCAGTGACCGCCACCGCCAAAGCCGTGGGCAATCACAACCATCCCCTTTGGTGCTTCGTTGCTTCTGTAATACTTATATCCGGTAAGCACCTGGCCTTTATCGGATGTAAATGTATATTTTTCACGAGAAAGACCGTCAAAATCCTCAACACGAAAGGCATAAATTTCTCCGGTGGTAAAGCGTTTTCCAAAGTTGTCGTTATAAATGGACATGGAAATCGGCTTTGGCAGAATCAATGCTGCTAAAATAAGTAATGCAAGTAAAATACCTATAATACTCAAAGTAATCTTCATAGTTTTGTTCAAAGTAATTCTCCTTATGGTTCTTCAAAATACATTTTTAAATCTAATTTTTCACAGTCATATCCTACGAATTTGATGTCATTACGCCCCTGCTTTAGAGAAATTGTTCTAATGAGAGCCGCAGAAGTATCTTTGTCACATTCTACAAGTGTAGTTACATTTCCATCCGCATCCACATGCACTAGTTTACCGGTGCCATCAGTAAGAGAACAAATAATTTCCATGGATAATTCTTTATCTTCTGATAAATTCCAGGTATGTAAAGTCTGCCGTCCGTCAAATTTGGATACAGTAAAGGAATAACCGCCCTCAATCGGATTAAATACAGACCCTTCCTTTGAATAACGGTCGCCCTGACTTGCCAGTTTTTCCAAAGAATCATATTCTTCTTTTGCGTAGGTGTTGCTACAACCGGATAAGCATAAACATAATAAAATACATAATAAAGATAACGTCTTTTTCATAACTATTCCCTATTTCTTCAACCCGGTAGCCTTTTCATAACAGGCATCACAAGCCTTGATAACTGCATTTCTAAAGCCGGCCTCTTCCAGGGCTGCTACAGCCGCAATGGTAGTTCCGCCAGGGGAACATACGTTATCTTTTAATTTACCAGGATGTTCGCCGGTTTCCAGAAGCATTTTTGCAGAACCGATTACGGTCTGAGCTACCATTTCATAAGCCGTAGCCCTCGGAATTCCGAATTTTACGGCGCCGTCTGCCAGTGCTTCCATAAAAATATAAACAAACGCAGGAGAACTTCCATTGGCCACTACGGCAGCGTCCATTAAACGTTCCGGAAGCTCTACCATTTTACCTACAGTTTCAAATAAATCCTGCACTAATTTCTTTTCTACAGCTGTAAAATCATTGCTTCCATAGCAAACCGCTGTCATACCTTCACCAACCATAGCCGGTGTATTTGGCATGGTTCGGACAATCTTTGTTTTTCCACCGGTTTCCTGGCTTAAATACTCTACGGTTACGCCCGGAGCAAGAGAAATAATCACCTGTCCATCAAAGGTATTTGCCTTAATTACAGGAAGCACCTCTCCAAAGGACTGAGGCTTTACTGCCAAAAGCACACATTCACAGGATTGTATAAGATTTTCTAAAGAATCCGCTTGTTCTACTCCTGTAGTTTCATGTGCTCTTTTATTACTGAACTCATCTGCGCAAAAGAAAGTAAGCTGTTCTGCACCCAGTAATTTTGTTGCACCCATAAGCAACGGTAATCCCATATTTCCTGCACCGATAAAACCTATTTTTTTCATAACTAATTCTCCTTTTTTATTATTAAATGATGAAAAAATGCAATCTGTTTATATTCTTCGTTATCTTCCACCCGATGCTCCATCTGAAGCATTTTCTCCTGCCATTCAGAATCCTTATGGCATTCCTGATTTTGCTGTAAGTCCCAGAAGGTACGCATACCAAGTGTTTTCGTTATTTTAAGCTTCGGATTCCATGCTTCTACATCAGAATCATCATAATAGTGAATTGCACCATACTGTCCGGATACACCGTCTTTTCCGTCAAGCAGATTGTTTGCATGTTCAAAATCATTCAACAGAACTACCATTTGCATCACACGACCCGGGCGGTTATGCTTGACCAGTGAAATAATGCCATCCGGTTTTAATATACGGGCAAATTCCGTTAATATTTCTTCTCTGTCCAGTGCATATTCCAGTACGTTATGACAAATGATTATGTCAAAGCTTTCCGACGGTAATTCTTTTAGCTTATCTGTACTTCCAATAAACTGTTTATAAAAATTATTTTGCCATCGGGTATTTACTGCCTCTTCCGAAGGTTCTATAGCAACAACAGAATTATTTTTGGCATAATGATTTGCCGTCACACCGGTTCCACTACCAAAGTCCAAAATTCTTTTATTCTCTATTTCACCAAGTTGCTGCCAAACCATCCGCTTCATTAAAGCATCCCATGGTGGCAACAGTTTTAAGGTTTGCATATTTTATCTCCCCTAAATCTCTCTTTCTTTCCGATAAAGGATAAAAGAAACAATAAAACCATTATTACAAGATAAATATTATAAAATATATGGAGTACATCTCCGTCAACACGGAAAGAACCGATATAAAAGACGCGACCTAAGGTTGGACAGGATACTGCAATTATAACAAAAACAACTGCAGCAACAAACATTAGTAAACTGATAAGTCTTAGTACAACTTTTCTATTCATAATGGTTCTCCTTTCTTTACCGCATTAACGCAACAATATCATTAATACATCTTACCACAATTAGATTTGAAATACAACTAAAAAGGCCCTACTTTTTTACAGAGCATTATATAACATAATTACTTGAAATAAAAAAACAGATAAGCCTGTATCTCTACAAACTTTTCTGTAAAAAATTACTGTTCACACATACCCTAACCGCTTATTCGTAAAACCTGCCAGCAAGCTGTCAGTCGTTGCTTCGCAACTTACGTTTTACTCATATGGGTGAGGGTATGTCCCCACAGTATTAAATAAGCCCCATAAAATTACATGCAAGCATGCATTTTATGGGGCTTATTTATACTGCGTGAACAGTAATTTTCATGTACTTACTTTGCGTAGTCAATAGCTCTTGACTCGCGGATAACATTGATTTTAATCTGACCCGGATATTCTAACTCCGCTTCAATCTTCTTTGACAATTCTCTTGCCATAAGTACCATGTCGTCATCGGAAATCTGTTCCGGTACAACCATAACACGAACTTCACGACCGGCCTGGATAGCAAAGGACTTGTCCACTCCTTTAAAGCTGTTGGTAATATCTTCTAACTGTTTCAGTCGATTAGTGTAAGCTTCCAGTGTTTCTCTTCTTGCACCTGGACGTGCAGCAGAAATGGTGTCTGCGGCCTGAACAATACAAGCAATTAAAGACTGGAATTCTACGTCACCGTGATGTGCTTCTACAGCATTGATAACGATAGCGGATTCCTTATACTTACGGCATAAATCCACACCGATCTGAACATGGGTTCCTTCCATTTCACGGTCTATCGATTTTCCGATGTCATGTAATAAACCTGCACGCTTTGCAAGTCTTACATCCACCCCAATCTCAGCAGCTAATAAACCGGAAAGGATAGCAACTTCTACAGAATGACGAAGTGCATTCTGACCATAACTGGTACGGTACTTCATTCTACCAAGAAGTTTAATGAGTTCCGGATGAATTCCGTGAACGCCAACCTCAAGAGCTGCGGATTCACCTTCTTCGCGGATCATTGTTTCTACTTCTTTCTGAGCCTTTTCCACCATTTCTTCAATTCTGGCTGGATGAATTCGACCGTCTACAATTAACTTTTCAAGAGCAATACGGGCAACATCACGACGGATTGGGTCGAAACCGGAAAGAACAACTGCTTCCGGAGTATCGTCGATGATTAACTCGACGCCGGTAAGAGTTTCTAAAGTACGGATGTTACGTCCTTCTCTACCGATAATTCTACCCTTCATTTCATCGTTAGGAAGCTGTACTACGGAAATTGTAGATTCAGCCACATGATCTGCGGCACAACGCTGGATGGCAGCGACAACATATTCTTTTGCCTTTTTATCTGCCTCTTCCTTTGCATTGTTTTCAAGTTCCTTAATAAGGACTGCAGTTTCATGCTTTACTTCATCTTCCACAGACTTAATAAGATATTCCTTTGCTTGTTCGGAGGTTAAACCCGAGATTTTCTCAAGTTCCTGCAACTGATGCTGACGAGCTTCCTCTACTTCACCACGTAAGCGGTCAAGTTCAGCTTCCTTTGCATTCATCTTGGCTTCCCGTTTTTCCAATGTTTCCGCTTTTTTGTCGATTGCTTCTTCTTTGGAAAGAACTCTCTTTTCGTAGCGCTGTATTTCAGCTCTGCGTTCCTTAGATTCTCTTTCCAGCTCATTCTTAGTCTTAATAGACTCTTCCTTCGCTTCAAGCAATGCTTCTCGCTTCTTGGTTTCCGCTGTCTTTAATGCCTCATCAATGATTTCTCTTGCCTTATTTTCTGCAGTACCAACCTTTGCTTCGTAAAACTTTTTACGATAAGCAATGGCTGCAAACCAGGCAATGATACCAACAACCAGAGCAGCGACCACAGCGATAACAATCGCTAAAATCGGATCCATGACAGGAGCACCTCCTTATTCAATTTTTGCCGTATTAATATAATTATCCCAATTCTAAAAATACAACATATAAATTTTATACTTTTTTTCGGAGTCTGTCAAGTGTTGTTTATACATTTTATAGTAACAATTCAGCCCTTGCAATGACAACAACCACAAAATATGCTCGTATATTTTTGTGGTTGTCTAATTGCAAGGGGTTAGCGCCCGTATATGAGCAAAGTAGCTGCAAAGCAGCGGTAAAGCACCGTAGGTGCCTTTGCGAATGGCGCGGGCTGAATTATTTATTATTTATGTCCGCAAGCTCCCCTATATAGTAGAAGCCCTTACATTCCTTTAAATTAACAGGGACTAATTTACCAATTATTTCTTTACTTCCGGTAAAATGTACCAGCAGATTATTACTGAGTCTACCGGTTAACATTCCTTCCCCCTGTTCATTTTCCTCTTCCACCAGAACTTCCATGGTTTTTCCGGTATAACGGTTAGCACAAGCTTCGGAAGTAATTTTTATTTCTTCCAATAAGCGGTTAAAACGGTCCTTTACTTCCTCCTCCGGTACCTGGTTTTCCATTTTTGCAGCCACGGTTCCGCTTCTCTTGGAATAAATAAAGGTATAGGCAGAATCAAAACCAGCTTTTCGTACTACATCCACGGTTTCTAAGAAATCTTCCTCAGTTTCTCCCGGAAATCCTACAATAATATCGGTTGTCAAGGAAACCTCCGGCATGGCGGTTTTAATTTTATCTACTAATAAAAGATAATCTTCCTTTGTATACTTACGGTTCATTTCCTTAAGGACTTTAGTACTTCCGGACTGCATCGGTAAATGCAGGTGTGTGCAAATTTTTTTAGAGTTTTTCATCGTCTCGATAAGTTCATCGGACAAATCCTTCGGATGGGAGGTCATAAACCGGATACGTTTAATTCCCTCCACCTCTTCTACCATCTTTAATAATTCGGAAAAGGTTATCGGATTATCAAGGGTCTTCCCGTATGAATTTACATTTTGGCCAAGAAGCATAACTTCCACAATGCCCTCATCCGCCAGTTTCTTAACTTCTGCTATAATATCCTCCGGTTTACGGCTTCTTTCCCGTCCGCGGACATACGGAACGATACAGTAACTGCAGAAATTGTTGCAGCCATACATAATATTTACGCCCGCTTTGAACTTATATTTATGTTCACTCGGTAAATCCTCTACAATTTGTGTGGTGCCGTCCCACACATCCACGACCATTTTGCCCTTAAGGATATCCTCATACAAAAGCTCGGCCAGCTTGAAAATATTGTGGGTACCGAATACGATGTCTACAAAGCGGTAGCTCTTTTTAATTTTTTCCACCACATGGGCTTCCTGCATCATACAGCCGCACATGGCAATTTTCATATCCGGATTTTTCTTCTTCATTGTGCCAAGATAACCGATCCGGCCATATACTCTGGTATTGGCATTTTCCCTGACGGTACAGGTATTATATATCACAAAATCCGCCTTTTCCGTGTCGGTTTCCACATAACCGATGGTTTCCAGAATACCCGCCAGCTTCTCGGAATCCTTGGAATTCATCTGGCACCCGAAGGTCTGGACATGATAGGTAAGCGGCCTGCCTTTTTCTTCTACCTGCTCCTGCATCCAGCCCTTTAATAAATCCATAAAATAATACTGGCGCTCCGGTTCGGTAACCGGCACCTGCTCTACGGAAATTTCTTTCACTTTTTTTATCCATTCACTCATGATTTTGACTCTCCTAAACTAAAGCAGGGCCGACGAACAGTCAGCCCTACACCTATTAACGAATTTGTCCGTTACCAAAAATAATATACTTTGTTGTTGTCAGTTCTTCTAATCCCAGCGGACCTCTTGCATGAAGTTTCTGGGTACTGATACCGATTTCCGCACCAAATCCGAATTCACCGCCATCGGTAAAACGGGTGGATGCATTTACATATACTGCTGCGGCATCAATTTCATTTAAAAAGCGCAGGGAATTTTCATAATCCTTTGTAATAATGGACTCGGAATGTCCGGTGTTATGCTCATTAATATGGGCAATTGCTTCATCAATGGAATCTACTACCTTAACAGAAATCAGTCTGTCTAAATATTCTTTGTAAAAATCTTCTTCCGTTGCTGCTTCCATTTCAGGACAGATTGCTCTGGCACGTTCGTCTGCACGCATCACAACGGCCTTTTCCGTGAGTTTTTTATAAAGCATAGGTAAGAAGTCCTTTGCAACACTTTCGTGCACTACAAGGGATTCTGCGGCGTTACAGACACCAAGACGTTGTGTCTTCGCATTATCAATAATATTTAATGCCATTTCAAAGTCTGCAGATGCATCTACATAAATATGGCAATTGCCGGTACCGGTTTCAATTACAGGTACCGTGCTGTTTTCTACCACACTCTTAATGAGTCCTGCACCACCGCGAGGAATTAAAACATCCACGTATTCATTTAAACGCATCAGTGCTGTTGCTGTTGCACGGTCGGTGGATTCGATAATCTGTACCACATCTTCACAAATGCCTTGAGAAACCAACGCTGCACGAATTACCTTGGTAATTGCAAGATTTGAATGAATACAGTCGCTGCCGCCACGTAAAATTACGGCATTACCGGTTTTAAAACACAAACAAAAGGCATCTGGTGTCACATTCGGACGGGATTCATAAATCATACCGATAACACCGAGCGGAACTCTCTTTTTACCAATCATAAGCCCGTTCGGACGGTTTGTCATGGAAAGAACCTCTCCCACAGGGTCTTTTAAATCAGCAACCTGTAAAATACCGTCTGCCATAGCCTTTACTCTTGCTTCATTTACAAAAAGGCGGTCAAGTAGCGCTTCGGACATACCGTTTTCCTTTGCATTGGCCATATCAATTGCATTGGCCGCAATAATACTTGCACTGTTTTCTACTAAAGCAGCCGCTACTGCCTGTAATGCTTCATTTTTCTTACTTGTAGATAAAATAGCAAGCTTTCGGGACGCTGCTTTCGCCCGTCTGCCGATTTCATTTAACTCCATAATAATCCTCCCTGTTTCCCGCAAAACACTATTTATGTGTAATATAGTCAAGTAAGTGGAAGTCCGGTACTTCATGAGCCACAAACAAAGTTCCTGTTAATTCTCCTTCCATTACTCTGCGTAAGTTTTCAATATCATCACCGTTGGCAATCACCATATCTGCCCCGGAATCCACTGCGATTCTTGCTGCAGAAACCTTTGTCTGCATACCGCCGGTTCCGACGGAACTGGAGCTTCCCTTTGCCATTCCAAGCACCGAATCATCAAGACTGTCAATCTGATGGAATAATACTGCTTCAGGATTCTTTTTCGGATCATCGGAATATAAACCGTCAATATCAGATAATAAAATTACCAAATCACCATGAATCATAGCAGTAACTAAAGCCGCTAAAGTATCATTTTCACCGATACCAAGGTTTTCCATTTCATCGGTGGACACCGTATCGTTTTCATTTACAATCGGAATTACACCCATTTTGAACAGTTGCTCAAATGTATTACATGCATTCTGTCTGGTAATATCGTTTAAAATGGTAAACTTCGTCATAAGAATCTGGGCGCAGGGTTGATGATACTCGGAAAACAGCTTCTGATATACGGTCATAAGACTAGCCTGACCAATAGCCGCACATGCCTGCTTTTCGGAAAGTGTCTTTGGCCGTTCCTGCATACCTACGGACTTTCTTCCTACGGCAACCGCACCGGAGGTTACCAGAACTACTTCCTTCCCCTGATTATGAAGGTCGGTAAGAAGGCGTACCAGCTTTTCCAGCTTGGCAAAATTAATGTTTCCCGTTGCTTCGTGGGTTATGGTGGAAGAACCAACCTTTACCACGATTCTTTGCTTTTTACTTAAGCTTTTTCTCATCTCGTCCATATCTTTCCTCGATTCTTACGCTCTGTATATTGATGTAATTGCTTCAAATACCTTAATTCCGTCCACGGCTGCACTGGTAATGCCACCGGCATAACCGGCACCCTCTCCGCAAGGATAAAACCCTTGTATTTCTGACTGGAATGTCTCATCCCGGACAATACGTACCGGAGAAGACGTTCTGGTTTCTACCCCAAGAAGGACTGCATCTTTTCTTGCAAAACCCGGAATTTTCTTATCAAAGGCAAAAATACCTTCCTTTAAACTCTCCTGAACATACTCCGGCAGACAATTACGTAAATCTGCCAAAACAGTTTCTCCCTTGGTATTCGGAACAATTTCCCCTATTGTAGCAGACTTTTTCCCACTTAACAAGTCTCCAAATAATTGAATCGGAATTTTTCCGTTTCCTTCCCTGTATGCTGCTTCTTCCCATTTGCGCTGGAATTCCACTCCGGCCAAAGGACCGGCATAGCCCTCTGCCAGAAAATCTTCCGGTGTTACCGTAACAATCAAGGCACTGTTGGCATTTTTTTCTGAGCGGTCGTGGTTACTCATTCCGTTTACCACGGTCCGTCCTTCTTCGGAAGAAGCATTTACTACAAAACCACCCGGACACATACAAAAGGAATATACCCCTCTGCCGTTTTCACATTGATGTGTGAGTTTATAATCTGCCGCCGGCAGTTCTTTATAAGCATCACCATACTGGGAACGTCCGATTAATTCCTGGGGATGTTCAATACGCACTCCCATGGCAAATGCTTTGGTTTCCATTCGTAATGGTTTCTTTGCTAACATTTCAAAGGTATCTCTGGCACTATGGCCAAGAGCAGCTACAATAATATCAGATTCTATCATTGTAGAACCATTGATTTCTACACCCTTTAGCAAGTTATTTTCCGATATAACAATATCTGTTACCTTGGAAGAGAATAAAAATTCTGCCCCCCATTCTATCATCTGCTTTCGCATGGAAACAATCACATGACGAAGATTATCGGTTCCGATATGGGGTTTATTTATATATATAATTTCTTCCGGTGCTCCGTGTTCTACAAAAATTTTTAATACTTCACGAATGCGTCCTGCCGGATCTTTTACCATAGTATTCAGTTTTCCGTCAGAAAAGGTACCTGCTCCGCCTTCTCCAAACTGCACATTACTCTCTGTATTAAGAGATCCGCCTGCCCAAAACTCCTCTACACGCTTGATGCGCTCCTCCATGGGCTCCCCACGTTCGATTACCAAAGGTTTATAACCGTGCTTGGCAAGAAAATACGCACAAAACAAGCCTGCAGGCCCCGCACCTATAATCACAGGACGGTGTTTCATTGTTTTTGTGCCTGTCGGCTGATATTCATACTCTTCCTTTGGTGCAGGAGTTACTTTTCCCTTTGTCTTTGCAAGAATCCGTTGTTCTTCTTTTTCATTTAATGCCACATCAATTGCATAAACAAAATGTAATTCCTGCTTCTTTCTTGCATCTATGGAACGTTTTTTTATTTTATATGTAAAATTGTCATGAGACAAACGAAGATCTTTTTTGATTGCACTTTTAAGTTCTGCCTCTGTATGATGTATCTGCAGTTTTAATTGTGGTATCCGAATCATGACAAATTACCTTTCTTAATAAAATACATTCTACACGCATAGAATCTTGTAAAATATTTAATCTATTCCTGCATGCAGCCCCGCAACGTAACCGCTGCTCCATGCCCACTGCAAATTATATCCGCCACAGGTGCCGTCTACGTCCACTAGTTCACCTGCAAAATATAGGCCCTTTACCAGCCGGGATTCCATAGTGTCAGGAACAATTTCCGATGTATCTACCCCACCGGCACATACCTGGGCATTTGCAAAAGGATTTAATTCAGTTACATGGCAGGTCAGACCTTTGTATAATTTAGCCAAACGCTGCAAATCTTCCGGCTTATAAGCTTTTTTACTGTCTGTCACCGGATCAATATTACATTCTTTCAACATAATATAATTCAACTTATGATTCTGTAATCCTGTAAGCATTTCTTCTGCCGTGCGGTTCTTTAATGACACCAACCTGTTTTGAAGAAGCTCCGTCACTTCATCCAACGAATAATTCGGAAGTAAATCTAATTTACAAGTTACCATGCTTCCGCGATGCACTGCCTTGCCTGCGAACCTACTCACCTGAAATACCGGAATTCCGGATAATCCATATTCCGCAAATAAAAGTTCCCCTCTTTCTTTTGCAATCGGTTTATCATTTTCATAAACTGTAATGACACCCTCTGTACGTACTCCCGAAACGGTTTTAAACCATTTTTCTTTACAGCGAAGCTGTACCAGTGCCGGAATCAACGGGGTAATATGATGTCCAAACCGCTCCGCTAACTCATATCCCGTAAACTCCTTATGATTTTTCATTCCTGCCGGGCTTCCGCAACATAAAATCACCTTGTCAAATTCACGGATTCCACCTTCTGATTTAACAGCAAAAGCCTCGTCTGCTCCTTTTACGGAATATACCTGTTCTAATATTACATTTACTTTTTTTGCACGAAGTTCCATTACTAAAGCGTCCGCTACCGAAGCTGCCTGTTCGGAATTTGGATATACATAGCCATTCCGGTTTTTCGGCTCAATACCGATGCTTTTGAAAAAATCTAACGTCTGTTCTAAAGAAAATGCTGTTCTTGCCGCTTTGGAAAAAGATGCATCCGTGCCCCGGTAACAGGTATCTTCCTGTACTATATTCGTAAAATTACATTTACCGTTACCAGTGGCAAGAATTTTTTTGCCCGGTCGGTCCTTTGCTTCATAAATTGTTACTTCCGCACCGTGGGATGCTGCCGTAATGGCTGCCATCATGCCGGAAGCACCACCACCGATTATCGCAATATGTTTCCTCATACTACTCCTTATTTCAACTGGTATATCCTTCTAAAATACTATATAGTTCCTGAACATCTTTTACATAATATCCCTGCTCAATCATTTGCCGGACTTCTTCCGTAAGACTATCTACACGTATCTCCGTGTATTCGTAAACATTTTTTAAATCACTGTAATATACAACAACAAACTCTCCTCTTCTGCAAACATAGAATTGATTCTCCACCCTGGTTTCATCATAAGTTTTACGAAGAACCACTTTATCTTCAGCAAAAGAAACTATTTCGTAAGAAATCAAACCGTTTAAATACTCATTTACAGGCATGGATTCCATATATCCGCGAATATATGCCGTTAGTTCTCTAAAATCAATTCCGACCATGAAACCGGGAAGGGGCAACTGTTCTTTTTCCTCCTTTTGACTTTGTACATAAAAGGTTTCCAAAAAGTATGCAGCTGTTCCCCGAAGTTTGTCCTGTCCGGATGAAGTTGCAACCGTTTCATCATTTTCTTGCACCATTTGTTGTAGCAAACGCTCGCTTTCACCGGAGGATTGTAAAATTTCCTGCAACAGTTCTTTGTTTTGCTCTACTGCTTGACGGTTATAATGCAGTAATGCATTTTTAAAACTAAAATAATAGCATAGTCCGAACATGACAGAAATTCCTGCAAATAAAAGAGATGTATATATTATTTTCTTCATAAAAATACTCCTATCTTTTTTTAGGAGTATTTCCATGAATTTCCCGTTTTATTCTTTTAATAATGAAAATTTTTTCGCCAAACGGACAATTCTTCCGCCCATCGGTAAATCATATATTTCTTTTTCGCTCAATGTTTTTGTTAAAATCATCAGAACAAAGTATAAAATCACCGCAAAAACAATGGTAATTAACAGACTGATTAATATACTGTTTGTTACAGTATGCAATCCTAAATATAAAAAGTAAGAAAGCACTGCCATAACCGCAGAACAAACCGTCGGCATGAGGAATGTCCTGAACCATTCCTGGCGGTAACCGGTTGTCATTTGTATCCGGATGCCGTTTAACACACTTACAATCATTGGGAAAATAGTATGGCCGACAATCAACGCATATACACCCATGTCAAAGAAGGACAACAAAATGTAATCCACAATCACATATATTATTATGCCGGCACCTGCATGTATCACGGGATAACGCATCATACTGAGCCCCTGAAGGACACTGCTGGTTGTGGTGGAATATGCATAAAACAAAATAGCCAGCGCGCCAAGCTGCATTAATGCTGTTGTCATTTCTGTCGAATCATTAAATAACAATAACATAATCGGTTTTGCAAGCACTGCAAGACCAAAGGCACAAGGAATTGCAATCATCATATTAAACTTAACCGCCTGTGCCGTTTTTTCATATAACATCCGCTGGTTACGTTCTGTATAAGCGCGGACAATGTTTGGTACAACTGCCACACCTATAGCTGATGCAATTGATAACGGAAGATTTGCCAACAAACGATATTTACTGGAATACCGGCCCCAATATACAAGCCGGATTTCTTCCGAAACACCCTTGGAATCCAATACCGAATTTAATAACACGCTGTCCAATGTTCCACTGACAGAATAAAGTGTCTGATTTAAAATTATCGGGAAAATAGTAATCAGAACCAGTTTTAACAGCATGGAATAACTTTCTATCGGCATACCTGAATCCTTGCGAAATCTGCGTTTTAATGTCGGATAATACATAAAAAAGATTATTCCGAGAAATGCCAGCGAAACCAACGCACCGATTAACGTTCCGAACGTACCCCCAGCTGCGCCATAAGCCACCTGATACTCAGAATCCTCATATGCTTTCATAAAGAAAAGTGCTGCAATAATACCTATCGCCACATGGAAAAATTGCTCCAGCAGCTGGGAAATTGCTGTCGGCAACATAGTATTTTTACCTTGAAAATATCCTCGTAATACCCCCATAACGGCAAAAACAAAAATTGTAGGTGCCAAATACTTTAACGGAATAGCACTGGACGCAGATTTAAACAGAGATAACGAAAAGAATTCCGCACCAAAAAAAGTAACCAGTGCGGCCAATGCACCCGCTGCACAGGCAAATCCCATAGCAGTTAAAAACACACGGTAGGAATTGATATATTCTTTTTTGCTCTCTCTTGCAGACACCAGTTTTGAAACTGCAATCGGAATGCTGTATGTGGATAACAGCAAAGCAAGATTGTATATTTCGTAAGCATTGGAATATGCACCGATACCTTCGTCACCGATAATACGTGTTAACGGAATACGGAAAGCAATTCCCATAATTCTGGTTAATATGGAGGCAGCTGCAAGAATGGAGCCCTGGACATAAAAACTGTTTTTCTTTTTATCCGCCATAGCAAACGCACCTCGTTATCTTAAAATATTTAACCCGGACAGAATTTCACGCTGCATCTGTTCCATCTGCTCCCGTTCGTTTTCTTCCATATGGTCATATCCAAACAAATGAAGCATGCTGTGGGCTACAAGAAAACATAACTCACGCAGCTCCGAATGGCCGTATTCCTGAGCCTGTTCTTTTATTTTATCATAGGACAAAACAATATCGCCTAACAAAAGTTCTCCGGTTTCCGGATGAAAACAATCTTCCTGCGTTTCTTCCAAAGTATCAAAATTCCCCGGTTCCTCATACTCTACCATAGGGAAGGACAACACATCCGTCGGACGGTCTATTTCACGATATTCCCTGTTCATTTCATGAATTCCGGTATTATCAGTAAAAAGAACATTGATTTCCGCTTCATACGGACAATCCACATACTCCATAGCTGCAAGAATTACTTTTTCAACATACTCCTCTTCGGGGAAATCAAATTTAACTGTAACTTCTTTATCAATATTGATTGTCATACTCCCCACTTCCTTTCTTACTTGGCTGCTGCTTTTTGATCCTGCGACTTCAGTAAAGCTATCAGCTTTTCACGAAGCATAAAACATTCCTGCATACTTAAACCGGACTCGTTGAACTCTCCCTGGAATATTTTTTTGGAAACAATAGTGTCCACAATTTTTTCCACGGAAATATCTGTCTTTTTTACATGACGTACTATCGAATAATAAGAAATCACACCGTCCGTAATTAAAAGTAATGCCGCTTCTTTCTGTTCAATTCTGTCATGATTTAACTGATCCAGTAAACATACCAACGGTTCCGGAAAATTGTTATCCCTGGCAATTTCCACAGAAGTATCCGCATTATTGTTTTCTTTAATTTTTCCTATATTTTTGTATAATCCGGCAGATTTTGTCAGCTCCGCATTCAGTCCGATACTGCTTGCTGTTTCAAATGCCAGTTTTCCTACAAGTACTGCCTGTGCGTAAGATGATTTATTTTTCGCCCGAAGTTCCAATAGCAATTCTGCCTTTTCATTACAATACGGAGAATAATCAATTTCTTCTGCTGATTCTTCCGGCATTTCTTCGGCTGGTTCATCTTTCTTTATCTCTTCGTTTACCCTTTGTTCCGGAATGGTTTTAGACACTGCTGTAATTGCTGCAATTGCAGCATCCTGTTCTGCAGTTTCCTGTGCCAAAAGATCAAGATATGCATAGTTATCCTGTACTTGTACTTCTTCCTGATGTTCCTCCGGTTTATGACTGCCTGTCCATTTTACTAATAGCATGGTAATGAAAATACACACGAGATAAGTGCATAAAATATAAAATGTATCCAGCATCATCGTTTCATCAATTAGCATCTTATTATGCCAAATCGATCCGGTTACCACCATACATGCAGTAAATGCCATCATATAAAACATACCCAGGAAGCTCTTCATTTTAGGAATAAACAAAGCGATTAAGGTTGCAATTACCAAATGAAAAACCAAACCGTTTAACCAGTTATTTCCCTGTAAATAAATTGCATGATATACAAAATAATACAGATAAAGCATCCCGATGTTTCGGTTTGCCAATGCTGCAGCAACAAAACCCCCGAGTACCCATATCGGAAGATTTACATAATAATCTGACAAGAGTAATAAAAGTGCTGATACCATAAAACAAGCAAGTAATATACCTACTGTCCGTACCGAAACATAGATTTTCTTTTTCTCTATCAGGGAACACAGAACTATCACGGCAAGAATAGTTCCTACAATAAGAAAGTACATTTTATTCCATGCATTTTCTAAGATTATTACATTGGAAAACCAAGCTACCCCAACAGCTATCAGCAGTGTAATCAACATATGAATGCCATATCGTATATTCAGTTTTCCTTTTGTAGCAGTTTCTTTTGTCTCTTCATTCATTGATTTGTTATTCCTTTATTTTTTTCTGATAATACTGTAATAACGGTTATTACTCTGATTCTGTTTTTTTCCGAACCCTCTTGCTTCCTGCTTCGGTTCTCTTTTTTCCGGCTTAACTTCCGGTTTTATTTCCGGCTTTATTTCCTGTTTTACTTCCGCTTTTACCACAGAACCTTTTTTATTTTCCTGAAGCTTTACATTCTTTCTGCTCTCATATTCATCATATGCTTTCACAATTTTTTGTACCAAAGGATGACGTACTACGTCTTCTCCCGTTAACGTTGCAAAACCGATATCATCCACTTTAGAAAGCACCTTTAATGCCACATCCAAACCGGATGCCGCTCCTGCCGGTAAATCCTTTTGGGTCAAGTCACCGGTAATGATTACTTTTGAGCCAAACCCGATTCTTGTTAAAAACATTTTCATCTGGGCAGGCGTTGTATTCTGGGCCTCGTCCAAAATAATAAAAGCATTGTCTAACGTACGTCCTCTCATGTATGCCAACGGTGCTACTTCGATTAATCCTTTCTCCATATTTTTCTGAAAAGATTCCGGACCCATAATCTGATATAGCGCATCATATAACGGACGTAAATACGGATCTACTTTGCTCTGTAAATCTCCCGGAAGAAATCCGAGCTTTTCACCGGCTTCTATGGCAGGTCTTGTTAAAATAATACGGCTTACTTCATCATTTTTAAATGCCTGTATTCCCATTGCCATAGCAAGATATGTTTTACCGGTACCCGCAGGACCGATGCCAAAAACAATCATTTTTTTGCGTATTAAATCCACATATTTTTTTTGTCCAAGGGTTTTCGGCTTGATTGGCTTTCCCTGAATGGTATGACAAATCAAATCCTTGTCTATTTCATTAATGGTACTCACCTTATCTTCCATGGATAATGCCAAAGCATAATTTACATTCTGATCAGTGATGGTGTTTCCTCTCATAGATAGCTTTAACAACTCTTCCAGAACAGATTTAGTCTTTTGTACCTTGGTAACATCACCTAAAATTTTTAATTCATTATCCCGGGCAATTAAGGTTACTTCCATTGTCTTTTCAATCTGTTTTGCATGGGCATCAAACTGTCCAAAGAGATTTCTTATATGTTCTACCGGTATATTAAGGATTGTTTCTACTATGTTCATCTTCTATTTTCCACTCCTCTTCCAGAATTTCCTGATAGGATATAAAATTTCCGCAAGCAGTTACCGTTCCTGTTATAATACACACCTTAGAATTCACCTCAGGAACATACTTCATGCGGATAAGTTCTACTCCCTGGTTGTTCCAATCAGCTAAAAACGCTTCCCAGTCAGCGGAAGCTTTATTTAAAACTTCTTCTTCCGTCAGGATAACCGGCTGCGTATCATAGGAAAGCACACGGTATTTCCTTAGTAAAACAGGAACACGGTAATCATCAAAAGCATATGGAACAATATCAATGCTCATTATATCATATTTCCCATCAGAATATCTAGGTATATATGAAAATATTTTTTTACCAAAGCAGAAAAATTCAATTCCTGTTCTTTGTTGTTTATAATTTTTCTTTTCAATGGTTCTTGAAATTCTGGCATTATATGAAAAATCACTTTCTAAATGTACTACTCCGGCTGCCGGCACTGTCCGGTTTCTAATCACTTCTCCGTAATCTCCCGTTACCGGTACAATGCCTTCTATCAGAATATCTCCTTTTTTTACCTCGTCACCGATTTTTACTTTAGGAATTCCGGCACGTACCTCCAGTTTTCTGACAACCCCGTCTCTGGCTGCAATTATATGACAGGGCTCTTTCTGAACAGGAATATTTTCCGGCATTACACTTTCATTTAAACTTACGCAAATCCGGCAACCGTTTCTTTCTACCGAAATCCATCCTATATCATTATAATCCAAACGTAACCGTTTCTCTATTTCAAAACAATCCACTAATTTAGCAGGAACACCGCCATATACTCCAAGTTCTTGCTTCATTACCTGGAGAATCTGCTCTTTTGTATGTAAAAAACCACCTTCCACACGAATATTCCATACACGTTCCGAGCATTGAAACAGTAGCAGAAAAAAAATAATTATACCAATAATCAGACCTTTTCTTTTTTTCAATTTACAAAGTTCAAATACCAGTCCTGTTTTTTTACAAATTTTACAACGACACCCCGTCTTTTTAATAAGGTCTTTCATACTTAAAAAATCCTTATATTTGATTTTACAATACCAGGCTGTTTCTGTTGCAAAAATCTGTATTATTTCAATTTCTCTGTTTTTACATAAATTAATGAATCTTTCTTTTTCATATCCGCTTACTTCAAGTATTAAATACCCTTGAAAATAATGAAACAATTTTTCAAGCAAACCATTCACCTCTATAAAATAAATGAAACATTCAAAATATTTCCAACAACTTTAATTTCATCTTTTCTAAAGTATTCTATAAATAAATGGCTTCCGTTGATAAGTAAACGTTTCTTTCCTAAGGAAAGTTTAATATTTTCTGTAGAATATTCTTCGATTGCCCGATAATTGGTTATCCGGATCCCGTGATTTCCTGTTAAAGAAATCATAGCCTGATTCGCAAGTACATCCTTAGGTATCGACATGCATCCGCTGGAATGTTCGATAAAGCTTTCATATTCTTTTTGACGCTTTTTTTCTGTTGAATTTATGTAAGAATAAAGAGGATTTAACTCTTTTTTATGTTTTTTATGTTTTGTTGATATTTTCACATAGATTCTCCTGTAAATGATATCTTTACAGTATATGCAATAAAGTCATTTAATAATACGTTCCCTGACGCCGTTAAGAAAAGAAAACCCTTAGTCTTTCGACTAAGGGTTTTGTGCACAAGATATTAGTATTTACGCTTACGAGCAGCCTCAGACTTCTTCTTACGCTTTACGCTTGGCTTTTCGTAATGCTCACGCTTACGAATCTCCTGCTGAATGCCAGCCTTCGCACAGTTTCTCTTGAATCTGCGGAGAGCGCTGTCTAAAGATTCGCCTTCTTTAACGATTACATTTGACATTTTCTCACCTAACCTCCCTCCAGTTGTGTATTGTGCCTATACAACTGTTTGGGTATTTTTTAAAGCACTATGAAGATTATACCATAAATTCTACATTCGTCAACTGTTTTTTGAATTTTTTTGGCTACTCTTAAAATATTTTACTTTATCTGACCTTCCAGTACAGTATATGCCTTTTCAATGGCAGCATCCATGCCTGCAGGATTCTTACCGCCGGCCTGTGCCATGTTCGGACGGCCACCGCCGCCACCGCCAACTAAAGCTGCTACTTCCTTGATGAGGTTGCCAGAATGGGCACCCTTAGCCATAGCCGCATCAGTAGCCATAGCAACAAGATTTACCTTACCGTCTAAAGCAGAAACAAGCAAGATAACGCTGTCACCGAGCTTATCCTTCATTTGGTCGCCAAGGTTACGGAGTGCATTCATATCCGCATCCGGGAGCTTAGCACAAAGTACCTTAATACCGGAGATTTCCTTTACTTGGCTCATGATATCGCCGAGAGAATTGTTAGCAAGCTTAGCCTTTAACTTTTCGTTTTCGGAATGAGCTGCCTTTAATTCTTCCTGCATAGCTTCAATCTTCTTAACCAGAGAAGCAACATCACACTTAGCAGCCTTTGCAGCAGCCAGTATCTCCTCTTCCTGCTTCTTGTAATACTCAAATACACCATCAGCAGTAATTGCTTCGATACGTCTTACGCCCGCTGCAATACCGGATTCGGATAAAATTTTGAATACAGAGATAACTCCTGTGTTGTTTACATGGGTACCACCACAAAGCTCCTTGGAGAATTCACCCATACTTACTACTCTTACGGTATCGCCGTACTTTTCACCAAAGAGAGCCTTTGCACCGGTCTTTCTTGCATCGTCAATGCTCATTTCCTTGGTTTCGATAACCAGGTTCTTTGCAATTTCCTCGTTTACAATTGCTTCTACCTTAGTAAGCTCTTCCTTTGTCAGAGCAGAGAAATGAGTAAAGTCAAAACGGAGTCTGTCAGCGGTTACCAAGGAACCGGCCTGCTCTACGTGGTTACCGAGAACAATACGGAGTGCCTCCTGAAGTAAGTGGGTTGCGCTGTGGTTCTTTCCGGTAGCTACACGGTTCTTCTCATCAATACCAAGCTGAACCTTATCCCCTACGGAGAACATACCATTCTGAACATAACCTACATGTCCAACCTTGCCACCCTTAAGCTTAATGGTATCAGTAACAACAAATACGGACTCATCCTTTGTGATGACACCCTTATCCGCCTGCTGACCACCCATGGTTGCATAGAATGGAGTTTCCTTAACAATAATGGTTGCATTCTGACCTTCGGTAATGTCCTTTACAATCTCAGTTTCTGTAGTCAGAACTGTAATTTCGGACTCATAACTGTTATTTGTATAACCAACAAATTCGGTAGTAATTGCCGCATCGATTTCATCATAAACGGTAGCGTCTGCACCCATGTAGTTTGTGGTTGCACGGGCATTTCTTGCAGTATCTTTCTGCACCTGCATTGCCTTCTTAAATCCGTCCATATCGATGGAGAAGCCCTTTTCAGCAAGGATTTCTTCTGTTAAATCGATTGGGAAGCCATAAGTATCGTAAAGCTTGAAGGCGTCATCACCGGAAAGTACGGTGGAACCGGCCTTAGAGCAAGCTTCTTCCATATCAGCTAAGATGGAAAGACCCTGGTCAATGGTCTTATTAAATTTTTCTTCTTCCAGAGTTAATACCTTTAAGATATATTCTCTCTTTTCTTCTAATTCCGGATAACCGTCCTTAGACTCGTTGATTACGGTTTCACAAAGCTTTGCAAGGAATAAGCCATTGATACCAAGTAATCTTCCGTGTCTTGCCGCACGACGGAGAAGTCTTCTGAGAACGTAGCCACGGCCTTCATTGGACGGAATAATACCGTCGGAGGTCATAAAGGTTACGGAACGGATATGGTCAGTAATCAGGCGAATGGAAACATCCTTCTTATCGTCGGTCTGGTAAGTAACACCGGCCATTTCACAAACCTTGTCACGGATTGCTTTCATTGTATCAATATCAAATACGGAGGTAACATCCTGAACTACTACTGCAAGACGCTCTAAGCCCATACCGGTATCGATATTCTTCTGGGTAAGTTCTGTATAGTTGTGGCTGCCATCACTTTCAAACTGAGTGAATACGTTGTTCCAAACCTCGATGAAACGGTCACATTCACAGCCCACCTTACAGTCAGGCTTGCCACAGCCGTACTTAATGCCACGGTCATAATAAATCTCAGAACATGGACCGCAAGGACCTGCGCCGTGCTCCCAGAAGTTGTCACAGTCGCCGTTTTCATCACGGTAGAAACGGGTAATCTTTTCCGGAGCAACACCTTCCTGCTTTGTCCAAATTTCGAATGCTTCATCATCCTCACTGAAGATAGACGGATATAAACGATCCTTTTCCAAACCAACTACTTCGGTTAAGAACTCCCAAGACCAGTGAATGGCTTCCTTCTTGAAATAATCACCGAAGGAGAAGTTACCGAGCATTTCAAAGAAAGTAAGATGTCTTGCTGTCTTACCTACGTTTTCGATATCGCCGGTACGGATACACTTCTGGCAGGTAGTTACACGCTTTCTTGGCGGAATTTCCTGACCGGTGAAGTAAGGCTTCATCGGAGCCATACCGGAGTTAATGAGCAATAAGCTCTTGTCGTTGTGCGGAATTAAAGAAAAACTCTTTAAACGTAAATGTTCCTTACTCTCAAAAAATTCAAGGTACATTCTTCTTAAATCATTTACACCATATGGTTTCATGTTGATTTATCCTCCCTTTATCTATACGTAAAACCGTATAAAAATCTATTTTTCACAATATCTTAGTATAAGATTTTCCAAATGGTTTGTCAATTATTTTATAATAAAACTAACATTTGGACAACTTGCTGCCGCATCTTCCAACGTTTCAATAAAAGCCTCACCATATCCACAAAGTAATTCTTTTAATTCCTGCGCATATTCTAACTGAATTTCCAGTGGTTCTTCCCGATCTGTCAACACATCATACAATGCATCCAGATTATTTCCGTAATATTCCGGGAACTTACATTGCTCTTTTAAATAAGTATGCAAAGTAGCTTTATCTGTCATTTTTCTTCCATCGATTACTACTACCATTTTATTTATCTCCTCAAGTTATTCTTCGCCATAAAGCAAGGTAAACGATTCATAATGATCATCGGTATAATAAATCAGTCCGTCATTGGAGAAAATAATTCTCTTTGCTCCGCGACTGTTCTTTCCCTTTGTATCAATGTCACATTCATAATATTTTCTACCGCTCTTCTTTGGCAACAGACCTTCATAATTTCCGAATTTATCTCCGCCGATGGCAGCACCTTTTTTATAACGTTCTACACTACCGCCTTCCCAGCCTAAATCTCTTGCCTCATTCTTAGTAATAAAGTTTTCAGGAAGTTTTCCATAGGTATAGATATATAAAGCCACATCTTCTTTACTGTAATACCAGCCATCCTCCTCAATAGCAGGTTCCGGTGTTGCCGTTGCCGCAGGAGCCTCCTCAGCATCTGCAATATCCGTGCCCTCTTCACCACTTACTGCATCTTCCAGATAAGAATTTACCCCATCCACCACCATATCTACAATGGCCTGGTCAAGTTCTTCGTTTCCGGTGGAAATTTCACCGCAGCCAAGTAAGGAAACACTGAATACCGCTGCAAATAAAAGCATCCACCATTTTTGTATTAGTTTCTTCATGTAGTTGTTATCCTCCAAATCTCTTTCAGTTAATGCAAGCACTACTTAGTCTTTTTCGACTGTAAAATCTTCCAGTGCTTCTGAAGGAATAATTCCCTTCTTATAGCAGCGATGGCAAAGCGCCATATAAGATTCATTACCGCCCACAACAACCTGTTCTCCCTCATACAGAATACGGTTACCGGAGTAACGGGCATTCATGATGGCTTTTTTACCACAAGGACACATGGTTACGATTTCGCGAAGAGAATCCGCCAGCTCTAAAATTCGTTTGGAACCTTCGAACAAATTTCCCATAAAATCTGCTTTTAAGCCGTAGCACATTACAAAAGTACCATTATCTACAATATCTCTGAGTTCATCCACCTGAGCTTTGGTTAAAAACTGTGCTTCATCTACAATTAAATTGTCGTACTTTTCTACCGGTTCAGGAAGTACTTCCCTGATAGTGCTGTCAGGATAGATTAAGATTGCTTCAGCCATAAGACCCGCACGGGATTTCACGATATTTACGCCATCCCGGTTATCGATGCTTGGTTTCAGTAATGCAACCTTTTTTCCTTTATCTTCCCAGCTGAACCTGGTCATCAGCGCATTGGCTGTTTTGCTGGAACCCATGGCTCCGTAGTAAAAGTACATTTTCATGATAACATGCTCTCTTTCGTTTATTCTTCGTCAATTCCGTCATCCGGAAGTTCAAAATCCATGTCACTGCCGGTTGTCATAAACTCACGGCCGGTAATACGTTTCTTTTCGCGGTTTGCCTCAATTAAATCGGACAGTTGCATCTTCACATCCATTACTTTTTTTATATTTTTAATTTCAAAGTCTCCCATGGTTTTATCGGAGGTCTTTAACTGAATGCTTCCCATACCGAAAATTCTTTGTCCGAATTTGCGTGTTACGGTAATGTCTAACACACGGTACATTCGTATTTCATCCTGACGTTTATTAAAGAACCCTGTATCCACAAAGATACGTTCCTCATCAAAACTGTACACGGTAAACGTCCAAGGTAAACCACACCAAATTCGTTTTCTTGCTCTCCATAACATAATTTTATCCTCCTTATTGAATCAAATAACCTTCCGTATCAAATTGCAAACCGAATTCTTCGCAATATCCGTTCATTTCCTTTGCCCAGGCATCCGCATCCTCTCCGATAAGCACCACCGGACAATAGTCATTTCTCCATGTAACCGAAGAAAGGCTGCACGGAATTACCCGAATAGCAGTTTTCTCCTGCAAAATACCATCGATAAATGTGAACGTCTGCTGATAAATCATAGAGGACTTCTCAGCAGGATTTTTATTGCCACCATAACAGAAATTACCCATGCTGTATACGATGTATTTTCCGTTATAGCATTCAATTCCCTGTAATACATGGGGATGGCAGCCAAGCACTAAATCATAGCCTGCATCAATACACCAGTGTCCCATTTTATACTGATCTTTATTGATAACATGGGTTTTATCGTCTCCCCAGTGAGTACATGCAAATACTAAAGCCGCGCCGTTATTACGAAGTTCCTGTAATCCTTCTTCCAAATACTTGTAAACGCTGTCTCCGTCATAATACTCATTTACGGAAACATATCCTATTTTGATTCCTTTAGCGGTTTCATACATACCGTAATGATTGCCCCAAGGACCGCTTAAGGCATATTCTATTCCGCTTTCCGATACATATTTGATAGTATCTTCCACGCCATCCCATTGATAGTCCATGATGTGGTTATTTCCGAGGGAAACCGCTTCCACCGAAGCATTGGTTAAAATTTCCGTATATTCCGGACGTCCCTTGTGATTCCATTCCTTGGCCGGACGGATATTGTCAGAATTTGTTAAGGTGCCTTCCAAATTTACAATGGTAAAGTCATCTGCTTCAAAATATTCTTTTACATTTTGCAGGAAATAATCTGCACCATAGGTATCATAATACTCATGGAAAGAGCGGTCATAGCTTTGCTTTTGGTTAATGCCAAGGGTTACATCTCCTACTGCACTAATTGTAATGTCAATTACCACCGGTGTCGGTGTTGGACTTGGCGTCGGCGTGTTGGTAGGTGTCGGCGTTGGCGTATTGGTTGGAGTCGGACTTGGTGTTGCCGTCACAGTAGGAACCGGGGTAGATGTTACGGTTTCTGCTACCGTTGCCAAAGAAATCACCGTTTCTCCGAAATTTTCACCGATGGAATTTCTACTATTATATTGCTTATTTTCCATAGCAGAAACAGCATAGGAAGAAACAATAAATGCAATCAAAGACAATATAAGTACAAGTAAAATTTTTCCGTTATGCTTCATAGTCAAAACCTTCCAAATTATATTACATCATATTTTACTCTTTTTTTATGTAAAATGCAATGTAAATAAAAAATCCTTAAAGCCATGAACATGGTTTAAGGATTCTCGGGTTGGGCTGTTAAATTTAACAGTTAGCAGCTCGTAGGGGAATCGAACCCCTGTTTTCGCCGTGAGAGGGCGACGTCTTAACCGCTTGACCAACGAGCCATACTGAATAGTGTATATTACACCTGTTCTTGTGAACAAGACATAATATACACTATCCGATAAAAAAAGTCAAGAACTTTTTCTTTAAGTTTTTTCAAATGTTGCTACATCTGAAACAAATCCATCAGCGACATCTGGTTAGATGCAGGAATATCACCAAGGAGGCCTAACTCTCCCATTTTATCGGTAATGGTTTGGTTAACCTTACAGCGGGTTTTAAAATCATCCCGGGATAAGAATTCTCCGCCCTTTACTGCTTCAACAATTAAATCTGCCGCATTTTCACCAACACCGTCAATAGTATCCAGTGCAGGCATAAGCTTTCCGTCAATAATCTGAAATTCATGAGCCTTTACCTTGAAAATATCAATCGGCATGAAATCAAAGCCACGGGCATACATCTCTTGAACCAGACGCATGTTTTCATAGGTTGCTTCTTCCTTCTGGGAAGCTTCTTTTTTGTCCATTCTGTCTTTGATTTCCTTCATGTTCTTTTCTAAGTTTGCCTTACCGAGACACATTAACTCATAATTAAAGGCCGAAGCTCTTATTCCGAAATATGCCGCATAATATGCCAACGGATAATATACCTTAAAATAAGCCACACGGAATGCCATCATAACATATGCGCAAGCATGAGCCTTCGGGAACATGTACTTAATCCGCTTACAGGACCAAATATACCAATCCGGAATTCCCTTTTCAATCATGGCAGCTTCCATTTCCTCCGTAAGTCCTTTACCTTTACGCACGCTCTCCATAATTTTGAAGGCAAGACCCTTTTCTACTCCCTGATAAATCAGGAATGTCATAATATCATCACGGGTACAAATCGCACTTTCCAAAGTACAGGTTCCTTCGTTGATAAGTGTTTGCGCATTATTCGTCCAAACATCGGTACCATGGGACAAACCGGAAATTCGGATCATATCGGAAAAGCTCTTCGGTTTAGTTTCACGAAGCATCTGCATAACGAAGTTGGTACCAAGCTCCGGAAGACCTAGACTTCCCAGGTCACAACCACCGATATCTGCCGGTGTAATTCCCAGGGCTTCCGTACTGCTGAACAAGGAAATTACCTTTTGGTCATCCATCGGAATGGTTTTAGCGTCCAAGCCGGTTAAATCCTCTAACCGTCGAATCATGGTCGGATCATCGTGTCCCAGAATATCCAGCTTTAACAGGTTATGATCAATGGAATGGTAGTCAAAATGAGTGGTTATGGTTGCCACAGTTTGGTCATTTGCCGGGTGTTGTACCGGTGTAAAAGAATAAATCTCTTCACCGATTGGAAGTACGATAATACCGCCCGGATGCTGCCCAGTGGTTCTTCGCACCCCTACACATCCTGCAGCAATACGTTCGATTTCTGCTCTTCTGTGCTGCACACCATGCTCTTCATCATATTTTAATACATAAACATAGGCCGTCTTATCCGCCAGAGTACCGATGGTTCCCGCACGGAAGGTTTGTCCTTTACCGAAAATAACTTCCGTATATTCATGGGCTTTACTTTGATATTCACCGGAGAAGTTTAAGTCGATATCCGGCTCTTTATCACCATAGAAGCCAAGGAAGGTTTCAAACGGAATATCCGAACCGTCTTTTTTCAGCGGCTTGCCGCAATTTGGGCAAACACGGTCCGGCATGTCACAACCGCACACGCCTCGTTTTTGATAGTCCTTTACCTCTTCCGAATCAAAATCCGAATAGAAGCATTCCGGACAATAATAATGGGCAGGAAGCGGATTAACCTCGGTGATACCGGACATAGTAGCCGCAAAGGAAGAACCTACGGAACCTCTGGAACCTACCAGATAGCCGTCCTCGTTGGATTTCCAAACCAGCTTCTGTGCAATAATATACATTACGGCAAATCCGTTGCTGATGATGGAATTCAGTTCTCTCTCTAATCGGTCCTTTACAATTTCCGGTAACGGGTCACCATACATGGAATGGGCTGTATTATAGCATATGGTACGCAAGGTTTCGTCAGAGTTTTCAATGACCGGCGGACATTTATCCGGTCGCACCGGAGAAATTTTTTCCACCATATCAAAGATTTTTCTTGTATTATCAATAACAACCTCTTTACACTTCTCCTCGCCTAAATAATCAAATTCTGCTAACATTTCCTCTGTGGTTCGAAGAAACAACGGAGCTTGGTTATCTGCATCATCAAAGCCCTTACAGGACATGATAATACGGCGGTATACTTCATCCTCCGGATTTAAGAAGTGCACGTCACAGGTTGCTACCACCAGCTTATTAAATTGCTCTCCCAGCTTTACGATACGCTTATTGATTTCCTGTAAATCCGCATCGGAATTTATATTCGGGAAAGATTTTTCACCGGATTTTTTATCATACTGGTCAATCATAAATCGGTTGTTACCCAGCGGCTGAATTTCATAATAATCATAAAATTCGCACAGTCTGGTTACTTCATCCATGGATTCGTTCTTTAACAGTGCCTGATACAGCTCTCCCGCTTCACAGGCAGAACCTACAAGAATTCCCTCCCTGCATTCCATAAGTAAGCTCTTTGGAATACGAGGTCTGCGGTTATAATATTCCAAATGGGACAGAGAAACCATTTTATAAAGATTGACACGTCCTACATCATTCTGACAAATCAGGATGCAGTGGTATGACGGCATTTTTTTGATTACATCTGCGGATAGTCTGGCATTTTCCTGAATTCCAGCCAATGTGGTAATACCCTGCTCCTTTAACATATGCAGAAACTTTACATAAATCTCTGCCGTTGCTCCGGCATCATCTACCGCACGGTGATGATTTTCCAGGGAAATACCCAGCTCTTTCGCTACAATATTTAATTTGTACTTGCTAAGCCCCGGAAGAAGAATTCTGGCCATGCCAACGGTATCTACGATGGTAAAATCAAAATCCAAGCCAAGCTTTTCTGCTTTATTACGGATAAAACCGGTATCAAAGGAAGCATTATGTGCTACCAATATACAATCCTTACAAAATTCCAGAAACTGAGGCAAAATCACATCAATTTCAGGGGAATCCATTACCATCTCATCATTAATATGGGTTAATTCTTCGATTCTGGCAGGAATCGGGACCTTTGGATTAATGAAAGTAGAATACCGATCGGTAATCTCACCGTTTACTACCTTAACTGCACCAATTTCAATAATACGGTCATTTTCTTTATCGAAACCGGTAGTTTCGATATCAAAAACTACGCTTGCAACATCCAAGGTCTGGCCTTTATCTTTCTTTACGATTTCTTCTACATCGTCTACCAAATAAGCTTCCATTCCGTAAAGAATCTTAAAGTCTTTGGCACGTTGCATTTTTTCTTCGTCGTCTTTATAATCCTTTGGATTCAAGGCATGATTTGCTTCCGGAAACGCCTGTACCACGCCGTGGTCTGTAATGGCAATGCCCGGATGCCCCCATTCAAAAGCAGTTTTAATCAGTGTTTTAGCATCTACCACCGCATCCATATCGCTCATGGTAGTGTGGGCATGAAGCTCCACACGCTTTTCACCGGCATAGTTATCTTTACGTTTTTTAATAAAATTAGGAATTGTCTTAATGCCTGCAATGGAGGCAATCCCAACTTCTTTATCAAAACGGTCAAACATGGCCATTCCTTTTAACTTTATACACGTTCCCTTGGAAAGTTTCTTTTTTAATCCCTCATGTAAACGTTCGTCTTCATTTTCAGGGTCGCCGTCCCATTCTTCGTTGCGGACAAACAACTTTCCGGAAATTGTGTCGGTCAAATCGGTGAAACTGAATTTAATAATCATCTTTTCACCGTTTTTCATGGCGGTTTCTTCTACATTTAAGATTTTACCGTAAACCACTACTTCACCAATTTCATCTTGGATTTCACTAAGCGGGGTAACTTCTCCGTCAAAGGCATGACCGTAGAAAATATCCGGATCATCCGGTAGTTTTTTCTTCACAAATTTGGAGAAATCCTTCTTATCTCTGTTAAAGAAATTGCCTGCTTTTTTTGAAGTATTTGTTTTTGCCTGTGCTTGCTTTTCAGAAGCTTTAGATTCTGTTTTTTCCGGTAGATTCACTGTAAAATACTCCGGTTCACTGTTTTTATGTTCTGCTTCTTCTGGTTCTGTATATTTCAACTCCACCTGTACATCAAAATGAAACCGCTTGGAAAACATAGTTTCCAGGAAGTTTTTTAAGTCTTTGCCAAGAGTACGGTTTACAAAGCTGTCTTTAATTTCCAGATGCATTACCACAGGTACATTGTCGGTATCAAAGGAAATATCCGCATAACGAAGCAGAAAGGAAGCCATTTTGCTTTCCTTTCCAAGTTCTGATGCCACGCTTTCCTTATACATATCCCAAAGTGATTCCGGGGTATACTGACTGGACAACTGATATTCGACAGAAAGCTCTGCTGATGTTCCTGTTCCGCGGAAAAACTGCTCCAATACCGCTTTTTTCATCTCTTCCAGTTGTTGAAACTCCAATAAATGTTTTGATTTTAAATGAATTACAGTTTTGCCGGTACTACGGGAGGAAGTGATTTTTTCCACCTGCACCGATTCAAAAGCTCTTTGCAATTCCGGCTTTACCTTTAACTCATCCAACACTTCAAATAAATTCACACAGTATCATCTCTTTCTTTTTATATTTATAAAGGGATTATACTTTATTTAATGTACAATATTTTGTACCAGTATTATTTTCCCTACAACATTTTATCCAGTTCTTTTTTTAGTTCATCCAATAACAACTCTTCTTTTACTTTACGAAGTACTTCTCCCTTTCTGATAATCAAACCTTCTCCTATGCCGCCGGCAACACCAAGGTCTGCTTCTCTTGCCTCACCAGGCCCGTTTACCACGCAACCCATAACAGCAACTTTAATATCCAGCGGATATTTTTTAACCAGTTCTTCCACTTGCTTTGCAAGACCGATTAAATCAATTCTTGTACGTCCGCAGGTTGGACAGGATACAACCTCAATACCGCCTTTACGTAATCCTAAGGTTTTTAATATCTGCTTTGCAGAAACAATTTCTTCCACAGGGTCTGCAGTTAAGGATACACGAATAGTATCACCGATACCTTGTCCTAAAATCAAGGATAATCCAATAGATGATTTTATATTACCGGAAGTTATGGTGCCGGATTCCGTAATACCTACATGTAACGGATGAACGGTTTTCTCCGCAATCAGCTCATGGGCTTTTACACACATTAATACATCGGATGATTTTATGCTGATTACCAAATTATCATATCCCATATCTTCGATTAAAGCGGCCTGATGCAGTGCACTTTCTACCAGCCCTTCTGCTGTAACTCCACCGTATTTTTCAATTAAGCTTTTTTCCAGGGAACCGGAGTTTACGCCTACCCTGAGTGGAATATTCCGTTCTCTTGCAACATCCACCACAGCTTTAATTTTCTCTTTTGAACCGATATTTCCGGGATTTATACGGACTTTATCAGCTCCGTTTTCCATAGCAGCAATGGCAAGACGGTAATCAAAGTGGATGTCTGCCACAAGTGGAATATGAATTTGTTTTTTTATTTCAGAAAACGCCAGTGCCGCTTCCATAGTTGGTGCTGCACAACGGATAATTTCACAGCCGGCTGCTTCCAATGCCAAAATTTGTGCAACAGTAGCTTTCACATTCTCGGTTTTTGTATTTGTCATTGATTGGATGGCAATGGGATGAGTACCACCAATCCACACATTTCCGATCTTTACTTCTTTAGATTTTCTTCTATTAATTTCTTCCGTTAACCAACCCATATGTTTTCTCCTTTACCCATGGTTAGAGTCAAAGACAGTTCCGAAAGATGTCTCCCGGAACCGGCCTTTTCTGTCATTTAAAATTTATTTAAAAAAGATATTTTTTATATCGTTGAAGAAAATGAATACCATTAACAGCATCAACAATACCATGCCGATTAAATGTACCATACCTTCTTTTTCACGGTCAATCGGTTTTCCTCGTACTGCTTCAATCAAAGTAAATAATAATTTACCGCCATCCAGTGCAGGAATCGGAAGAAGATTCATAACACCAAGATTTGCACTGAGTAAAATAGTAATATAAGCCATTTGCAGGACAACATCCAACGCATTTCCCTGTTCAGAAGTTTGCTCATATACATCACCAATAGTTCCGATAATTGCCACAGGCCCGCCCACATCATTAGAGCTTAACTGACCGGTAACTAATAAGCCAAGATTTTTAATCGTGGTAACAATCCAGTATTTTACTTCAATCAGACTGTATTTTAAAGTTTGCAGTACTCCAGTTTTTTCTCTTGCTAAATTGTAAGCAAAGCCTACACCATAAGCTTCCTGATAAAGCATCGGTGTTACTTCTACAGTTGTAGACACCGTTTCTGTTTCCGTAGTTCTTTCATAGGTTACGGTTACTACAGAACCATCTAACGGATGGGAATCCATATACATGGACAATTGTGCCCCGTCAGAAATTTCAGTTCCGTTTACATTGGTGATTTTATCTCCCGGCAACAAACCTGCCTGATGAAATGGGTAATCTACGCTGATTTCCTTAATAATTGCAGGACTATCCGCACTTGGCATATAAGTAAAGCCAAGCAGATATTTCTTCATAATAGCAGGTTCTAATGTTGTAGAATATTCTTTTCCGTCTCTTTCGTAGATAATTTCAATCGGTTCTGCCGTAAGCTTATTATACAAAAAATAGGAGTCCAATTCCCTACCGATGGAAACTTTATCTTTTCCTATTCTTTTAATTAAATCACCCGGTTCCAAACCTGCTTCCGTAGCAGGAGAATCTTTTGTAACAGACACAACCGTCGGCGCATCATATCCGACAAAACCAATAACAAATAAAGACAGTAAAAATGCCAGAATAAAATTAAAAAACGGACCGGCAAAAATAACGGAAAACCGTTGCCATACTCCTTTAGAATAAAATGCATTTTCTGCTACCGTATCCTGCTCGGTATCCTCTCCTACCATCTGACACATACCGCCAAATGGCAGAAGCTTTATGGAATACTTGGTTTCTCCTTTAGTAATTCCCCAAATAGTAGGTCCAAGACCGATAGAAAATTCCACAACACCAATGCCATTCTTTTTTGCCAAAAGGAAATGACCCAGTTCATGAATGATAATGATAATACTAAATACTAAAATTGCAACAATAATACTCATAGAATTCCTTTCTGTCCGGGCATATATGCCCACTGCCTTCAAGTCTTTACCGGTTTAACCGTCGATATACTTCTGCTTCCGTAGCCAGAATTTCTTCTAACGATGGATTTTTAATCAACTGATGTGCTTCCATCTCCTTACGGATAGTTTCTACAATATCAGTATATCCGATTTTTCTGTCTAAAAACGCAGCTACAGCCCATTCATTTGTGGCATTATATACGGTTGGCATGCTACCACCGGTTTTTAATGCTTCATATGCCATGGTAAGTGACGGAAACACCTCTGTGTCAGGTTCATAGAATTCCAAGGTGCGGAGCTTTGCAAAATCAAGTCTTGCAGAAGTCGGGCCTTTCCGTTCCGGATAATACAACGCATACTGGATTGGCAGCTTCATATCAGGTGTGCCCAATTGGGCAATTACTGCACCGTCTTCATATTCAATCATGGAATGAATGATACTTTGCGGATGCACAACAACTTCAATTTGATCTGCAGAAGCATCAAACAGCCACTTGGCTTCTATTACTTCTAAGCCCTTATTCACCAAGGTTGAAGAATCAATGGTGATTTTTCTACCCATAGACCAATTTGGATGCTTCAGGGCATCTTCCACCTTTACATTCTTTAGTTCCTCTTTTGATTTGCCACGGAACGGTCCGCCGGAAGCTGTTAACAAAATACGGTGAAGTTTGTTACCTGCATTTCCCTGTAAAGATTGGAAAATTGCTGAATGCTCACTATCTACAGGCAAAATAGAAACACCTTTATCTTTTGCAAGCGGCATGATAATATGTCCCGCTGTTACCAGTGTTTCTTTATTTGCAAGCGCAATATGCTTCCCTGCCTTAATAGCTTCAATTGTCGGACGGATTCCGATCATGCCCACAAAAGCGGTGACAACCATATCAGCTGAAGAAATGGTGGCACAGGCAAGTAAACCATCCATTCCGGTAGTAACTTCTACAGCCAATCGTTCTTTTTTTATGATTTCTTCCAGTTCCTTTGCCTTGTCGGCACGGTAGACACAAACCAACTTCGGCTGAAATTCTCTAATTTGTTCCAGCAGCAATTGAATATTACTACCCGCAGCCAAAGCTTCTACCTGTATATCACGGTTTGTTCTTACCACATCTAAGGTCTGGGTTCCGATGGAACCGGTGGACCCCAAAATCGAAATATGTCTCATATCAGACTTGCCTCTCTTACATTGTCATCTGTAATAAATAAAATACAATCGGCGCCACAAAGATTACACTGTCGTAGCGGTCTAATACGCCGCCATGTCCCGGAATCAGTTTGCCGTAATCTTTAATTTCATTATTACGCTTCATTGCTGATGCAGCTAAATCGCCGATTTGTGAAATCACTGCACCGCATGCGCATACAAACGCATACTGAAGCAGCGAAAAGTTCTGATTAAACCAGTGATTCATAGCAAGGCAATATAATACCGCAATAATTGCCGCACCAACTACTCCACCAACACAGCCTTCCCAGCTTTTCTTAGGACTAAGCACAGGAAATGCTTTATGTTTTCCAAACAGCATACCAGCACAATAGGCACATACATCAGACCCCCAGGCTGCAATAAAAATAAGCCATACACTAAATGCTCCGCCCGGTAACATACGCACCTGATATACATAAGAAATTAAAAGGCCCGCATAGAAAAATCCAAAATAAGCAGCTACAATTTGCTCTACCTTGTATTTTGGAAATGCAAACACATAAAGAACCATCACTGCCAAAAGCAAAAACACCAAAAGCGGTACTATTTTTTCTGTCTTTTCAAGAAAAAGTAATACATACAGTAATGCAACTGCCATATATGCAGGAACAGCCAATGGTGTTTTATGAAGTTTTTCCATACGTAAAAATTCCATCATTGCCACAAGAGCAAGAAATGCAGTGGCAACAAGTAAAACATTTCCGCCTGTAATTACAAAAGCAAGCATCAGTATCATTAATACAATACTGCTGAGTAATCTGGTTTTAAACATTGGTTACGCCTCCATATCTTCTTTCTCTGGTGTTGTAGTATTCTATGGCATCGATCAAATCGTCTTTACCAAAATCCGGCCATAGCACATCCGGAAAATAAAATTCCGTATAGGCAAGCTGCCATAACAAGAAATTGGAAATTCTTTGTTCACCGCTGGTTCGGATCATTAAATCCGGATCAGGAATTCCTGCTGTATCCAGGTAAGAAGAAATAAGTTCCGCACTAATATCTTCTTCTGTAATTTTATCATCTTTTACGTCCTTGCTAAGACGCTTTATCGCACGTAAAATTTCATCTCTGCCGCCATAATTCAACGCTATTTGAAACCGTAAACCGGTATTTTTTTCAGATTCTCTTTCAAGAATACGGATGCTTTCCTGTAAATCTGCATCCAGGCGGGAAATATCACCAATAACCTTTACCCGCATTTTATTTTTTTCTGCCTGTTTTACGCAGTCTTTCATGTAAGTACGAAGCAGATTCATTAACGCAGTAACCTCATCCTCCGGTCTGCTCCAGTTTTCTGTAGAAAACGCATATAAGGTAATATATTTAATGCCAAGCTTATAAGCTTCTTCACAAATCAGTTCTACTGTTTTACCACCCTGACGGTGTCCCATATTACGCGGAAGTCCTCTTTTTTTTGCCCAACGTCCGTTACCATCCATAATAATTGCCACATGTTCCGGAATCTTCCACTCGGACTTAAGTTTCTTTGCCATACGTTCCACCCTTTCATAAGGAAATGGACGCTTCCGGATAACTAGGAAGCGTCCACTGCTTCTTAAATACTGTTCTTGTTATACAGTCATGATTTCATTTGTCTTAGCATCTGTAGCCTTATCAATTTCGGTTACAAACTTATCTGTAAGCTTCTGGATTTCGTCTTCAATCTGCTTCTGCTCATCTTCAGAAATTTCACTTGCCTTTGCAGCCTTCTTGATAGCATCGTTAGCATCTCTACGAACGTTACGAACTGCAACCTTGGCAGCTTCTGCTTTCTTTTTGATGTCCTTTACTAATTCCTTACGACGTTCCTCGGTAAGCTCAGGGAATACCAGACGAATAATCTTACCGTCATTACCAGGAGTGATACCGATATCGGAAGCTAAAATTGCCTTTTCAATTTCCTTAATCATCTTGGATTCCCAAGGCTGAATCTGGATGACTCTTGCTTCAGGAACAGAAATGTTTGCTACAGACTGGATTGGAGATGGGGTGCCGTAGTAATCTACACGAAGCTTATCTAACAGATGAGGATTTGCACGACCCGCACGAACGGATGCATACTCTTCTTTTAAAACTTCTAACGTCTTATTCATCTTATCTTCAAATGGTTTTACTCTTTCATTCATTATATTGTTCCTCCTGAAAATTTATAACTATACTGTAATTACAGTACCGTTTGATTTACCCATAGCAGCTTCTACAATGCTGTTTTCTTCGTTTAAAGAGAAAATAAGAAGCGGCATTTTATTTTCCAGACAAAGCACTGCGGAAGTAAGATCGATAACACCCAGCTTTTTATCTACAATTTCACTGACTGCAAGTGTATCAAACTTCTTAGCATTTGGATTTGTCTTAGGGTCACTGTCATAAACTCCGTCAATAGCCTTTGCCATAAGGATAATGTCACATTCCAGTTCGATGGCACGAAGGGATGTGGCTGAATCTGTGGAAAAGTACGGATGACCGGTGCCTCCGGCACAAAATACTACCGTGCCGTTCTTTAACTCTTTAACTGCATCATCCTTGGAAAATAAGGTTGTCATTCCGCCACAGGCAAATGGTGTGTAAACTTTGGTATTTAAACCAAGATAACGGAAAATATCAGACACATAAATACAGTTCATAACCGTAGCTAACATACCGATTTGGTCTGCTTTAACACGGTCGATGGTTTCAGAGGTACGGCCACGCCAGAAATTTCCGCCACCGATAACTATGGCAACCTGAACACCTTGTTCTACCAAAGTTTTCACCTGTTTTCCGACTTCCATACAGGTAGCTTCATCAAATCCGGTGTGTTTTTCACCTGCCAAAGCCTCACCGCTTAATTTAAGTAATACTCTGTTGAATTTTTCCATTTGTATTGCCTTCCTATTATTCGAAAATGTCGTCAATCTTAAGATCAGCATAGCTTAAGGAACAGAAACCGTCCATAACGGCACCGTTTGCCATTTGGATGGACTTTGCCTTAATGTTACCCTTAATGATTGCAGTTGAGTCAAGAACAACAGGGCCCTTAACATCAATTTCACCCTTAACAGCGCCGGCAAAAACAGCAGAAGCTGCGGTAATATCACCGATAACTACAGTGCCGAGACCTACTTTAACTCCGCCTTCACTGACTACAGATCCTTCTAAGCGGTCTGTATTAACAACCACTTCGGATGCCAGGGAGTTACCGGTTACCTTACCGGAAATGGTAAGCTTTCCTAAGCATTCGATATCGCCATTGATGGTACCCATAACATCTAAGGAACAATCAGAAATGATACTTCCGTTGATTGTGGTTCCCTTTGTGATTACGGTAACTGCATTTTTATCCTCTTCGGAAACCTCACGCTTTGGTTCTTCCTTAACAACCGGAGTTGCCTCCTGAACAGGAACTGCTTCTGCCACAGGTTCCTCTGCAACAGGTTCTTCTGCAACAACCTCTTCCTCTTCCAGCATGGAATTTAATAAGTCCTGATCTACTTCTACATCGTCACCTTCGGAAAGAATAGCAAATAAGTCTTCATCCTCTTCTGTTTGTTCTACTTCGATGTCATTCACAGCCTGTTCTAATTCATCTGTAATGTCCTTGAATAAGCTCATGTTGTACCTCCAAATAATTATCGTTTTCGTAAACACCTTACAATGTCTATACTATCTATTATTCTACCACATATTTCTCTAAATGCAAATAACTAATTTATAAAAACAAAAAAAGATACATGGAAGCAGCAGCTCCTCCATGTACCTCTTTTTGTATGAGCAATAAAGCATTTCCAATGTCCTAATCCTGAAGTTGCTTTACTGCTTTAGCTTCTTAGACCGGGTATGCCTTGTTTTCCGTATCAGCAGCAGTTACGTCAACAGCAGTCTGCTGTGCCTGTCTGTGCTTGAAGAAATCCATAGCAACCTGTGGGAATAATGCGTAGGAAAGAACATCCTCTTCCTGCTGCATCCATTCCTTACATTCCTCACGGAACTTGTCAAGCTGTGGTGGGATTAAGTCAGCCGGACGGCAGGTGATAGGCTCTACGTCACCGATGGCCTTCTTCTGTACATCCTTGTTGAATGGCTTAACTGTCTCACCGAATTCACCGCCAAGAACCTTTTTGGATTCTTTGGTAACCATCTTATATCTCTCACCCTGTAATACGTTAAGTACAGCCTGTGTACCAACAATCTGAGAAGATGGAGTTACGAGAGGCGGCTCACCGAAGTCCTTACGAACTTCAGGAATCTCGCGAAGTACATCGTAGTACTTATCTTCTGCCTTTGCTTCCTTTAACTGGGAAACAAGGTTGGATAACATACCACCCGGTACCTGATATAATAAGGTCTTAATATCGACACCCATTACCTTTGGATTTAATAATCCGCTCTTTAATGCTTCTTCCTGCATTGGACGGAAGTAATCAGCAATCTCAGCAAGGAGATTCTGATCTAAACCTGTATCATACTCTGTACCCTTGAAGGTTTCCACCATAACTTCGGTTGCCGGCTGGCTGGTACCCATGGAGAATGGGGACATTGCGGTATCGATTACGTCAACACCTGCTTCTACAGCCTTTAAGTATGTCATGGAAGCAACACCGGAGGTGTAGTGGGTATGTAACTGGATAGGAAGCTTCGTACCTGCCTTTAATGCTTCTACAAGCTCTGTTGCCTTGTATGGAAGAAGTAAGCCGGCCATATCCTTAATACATAAGGAATCTGCACCCATTTCTTCTACTCTTCTTGCGATGTCCTTCCAGTAGTCAAGTGTATATGCATCACCTAAAGTATAGGATAATGCAATCTGTGCATGACCCTTTTCCTTATTAGCAGCCTTAACAGCTGTTTCTAAGTTTCTAAGGTCATTGAAACAGTCGAAAATACGGATGATGTCAATACCGTTTGCAATAGACTTCTGTACGAAGTATTCTACTACGTCATCAGAATAGTGGTTATAACCAAGAATGTTCTGACCACGGAATAACATCTGTAACTTTGTGTTCTTAAAGCCTGCCTTTAACTTTCTGAGTCTTTCCCATGGGTCTTCCTTTAAGAAACGTAAGGATGCATCGAAAGTCGCACCGCCCCAGCATTCTACGGAATGATAGCCAACCTTATCCATCTTTTCGATGATAGGAAGCATCTGTTCGGTAGACATTCTGGTAGCAATCAGGGACTGATGTGCATCACGCAGTATAGTTTCGGTAATGCCAACCGGCTTTTTAACCTGTTCTGCCATTTTATATAATCCTCCAATTTTTATTTTCAGCGCATTTTATGTTTGTTTTTCCGTGTTTGCCTGCTTCCTCTGACATCTGTATGCCCTTGCCGGAACAAACAGTAAAACATTGTTTGCCCGTCAATGTTCATACATCTGTCCGCTGAAAGGTCAAACACTTGGAAAATCAAATATAAAATGCTGCTATACAATTAAAATTTGTCATATAATACAAAAATATCTCCGGCAGCTTTGCTGCCGCTTGCCTACGGTAAGAAATATGTTCATTTATTAAACGCCGAAAATCGCCATAAATACACCGGCTGCAACTGCAGTACCGATAACACCGGCTACGTTAGGACCCATGGCATGCATGAGTAAGAAGTTGGTAGGGTCCGCCTGGGAACCAACCTTCTGGGATACTCTGGCCGCCATCGGAACTGCAGATACACCCGCAGAACCGATAAGTGGGTTAATCTTACCACCGGTTGCCTTGCACATAATCTTACCAAATAGTACGCCTCCGGCAGTACCGATTGCAAATGCAATAAGACCAAGTGCAACAATCTTAAGTGTATCAAGATTTAAGAATGCTTCTGCACTTGTGGTAGCACCTACGGAAGTACCAAGTAAAATAACTACAATGTACATCAAAGAATTGGATGCATGGTCTGCAAGCTGCTTAACCACACCACACTCACGGAACAGGTTACCAAGCATTAACATACCAAGAAGTGGCGCTGTATCCGGTAAAATAAGTACAACTACGATTGTTACAACGATTGGGAATAAAATCTTTTCTAACTTGGAAACAGGACGAAGCTGTTCCATCTTGATTTTTCTTTCCTCTTCTGTTGTTAATAACTTCATAATCGGAGGCTGAATAATAGGAACCAGGGACATATAAGTATATGCCGCAACTGCGATAGGTCCCATCAAGTCAGTCTGACCAAGCTTAGCTGCCAGGAAAATAGAAGTAGGACCGTCAGCACCACCGATGATAGAGATAGCTGCCGCTGCCTTACCATTGAATCCAAGCATAATTGCAAAAAAGTAAGCTGCGAAAATACCCAGCTGAGCCGCCGCACCAAGCAGGAAGCTCTTTGGATTAGCAATTAACGGACCAAAGTCTGTCATTGCACCTACGCCCATGAAAATCAGGGACGGAAGAATTGCCCACTCATCCAGCAGGAAGAAGTAATGTAATAATCCGCCTTCTTCCATAATTGGAGGATACATGTTAACCAATAACATACCAAAGGAAATCGGAACTAACAGGAGTGGTTCGTATCCGTGGGCGATAGCCAGATATAAGAATACCAGCGCTACCGCAATCATCAGATAGTTTCCCCAAGTAAGGTTAGCGAAACCTGTCTGACCTGCAAGATTTTGCAGAATCTCTAAAATGTTATCCATTTAAGGTTTCCTCCTTAATTAGTTTAAAGTTACTAAAACTGCTCCTGCTTCTACCTGCTCACCAACGGATGTGTTAACACTTGCAACAGTACCATCCTGAGGTGCTACAATTTCATTTTCCATCTTCATTGCTTCAAGAACAACAAGAACATCGCCCTTATTTACAGCCTGTCCTGCTGCTACCTTAACGCCAAGAATCTTACCAGGCATTGGAGCGTTAACCTTTACACCACCCTGAGCGCCTGCAGGTGCTGCTGCCTTTGGAGCTGCCTTTGGTGCAGGTGCTGCCTTTGGAGCTGCTGCAACAGGAGCCGCTGCAGCTACTGCGCCGGTTCCTTCTTCTACGGTTACATCATAAACATTACCATTTACAGTAATTGTATAAGTCTTCATTTTGAAATCCTCCTAATTATGCATTCTGCCATCTGCTGTTACGCTTTTTGATGGAACGTACTACTAAATCGCCGGATACTGCATTGCCCTGTGCTTCTTCATAAGCATGAATCGCTGCGGTAATAACGGCAATTAATTCTAAATCATCTGTTTCCGGGGCTGCTTCAACCACAGGAGCCGGAGCAGGTGCCTGCTGTGGAGCCGGGGTTGCTTTACCTGCCTTTTTGTTTGCAAGCATCTGTTCAAACTTGTTAATGTACTTAAACAAAGAAATGATAAAACATATAAACAGTAATGCCAGGAACACAACAGAAATACCGATTACGGTATTTACCGCTGCTTCTGCCATAGCATCTTCAATGCTTGCCCACCATCCGGCGATACCACCAGCTAATAAACATAAATTTGTCATGTGATACCTCCGTCCTAGATTGTGCCGTGTTTCTTAGCCGGCTGTGCATCTCTCTTGGAATATAACATACCAAATGCATAGGAAAGGTGCTGTCTTAAGCTGTCTGCGGAAACGATAGCGTCTACATAACCACGCTTTGCAGCTGCTTCTGCACTGCCCTGTAAGGATGCGTATGCATCTGCTACAGCCTTTCTGTCGTCTGCAGTTTTTTCCGGAGCGATAATCTGGGCAGCAAGTGCAGCATCCATCATACCAATCTTAGCGCCTTCTACTGCAAATACCATGTCAGCACCAATGTGCTTGGAATTCATTACAATATATGTACTGCCGTATGCCATACCGGAAACAACGTTTACCTTAGCTACGGTTGCATTTGCAAATGCTGCAGTTAACTTAGCTGCTGCAACTGCAATGCTCTTTTCTTCACATACGGTTGCCTTATAGCCGTTCACATTTGTGAAGGAAACTACAGGAATACCGAATGCATCACAGAACTTAACGAAAGCAGCTGCCTTTTCACAGCCTGCTGTTGTTAAGGAAGCATCAAACTTTTCGGTTGCTTTACCGTTTTCATCTAAAACTGCTGTTCTGTTTGCAACAGCGCCAATGGTCATACCGTCTAACTTAATAAAACCGGTTACCATCTCCTTCGCGTAAGCCGCCTTAACTTCAAAGAAGAAATTGTCATCGGAAAGATCTGCTAAAGCCTGTGCAGGGTCTGCGCTTAACGCATCAAAGGATACTGCACGGTTTAAGCTGTCTACACAATCTACCACTGCTTCTGCTTCATTGTTTGCAGGTAAAATAGAGATTAAAGTACGGATGCTTGCAAGCACTTCTGCTTCATCTTCCTTTACTACATCTACCACACCGTTTGCTGCCTGATATTCAGCCGCTGCAGTGTCACATTTTGCGGTATAATTACCTTCTAATGCGTTAGGAGAATTTACAAATAATTTTGCATTGCTCTTTGGCATAAATGTGAAATCGGACAACGCTGCAGAAATTGCAGAACCGCCACCACATGTACCAAACACTGCGGTCACCTGAGGAACCACGCCGGATGCCATGGTCTGCTTGAAGTAAACTTCACCAAAACCTGCCAGTGCGTCTGTTGCTTCCTGTAAACGGATACCTGCACAATCTACAAGTCCGATAACAGGAGCACCTGTCTTTAAAGCAAGATCATATAATCTTACAATTTTCTTGGCGTGCATTTCGCCGATGGTACCGTGAAGTACCTTTGCGTCCTGGCTGTAAACGTAAACCAGGCTTCCATCAATCAGTCCATAGCCGGTAATAACACCGTCAGATGGAGCATCGCTCTTTGGCAGGTCAAAGTCGGTATTTCTCTTTGTAACCAGTGCGCCGATTTCAACAAAACTGTTGTCATCAAGCAATGCGGTAATTCTGTCTTTTGCAGACATTTGAGTTGAATTTCCCATTTCTTAGCCTCCATACTTTTTATATTTAGCTCCTTCGTGTTTGTAAACGCTTCCACGAAGTCCAATTTTCTGCCAATATAATTATATCTGAATAACACCATAATTGCAATAGTAAAATGGCACAAAATCCCTTCAATCTTTGCTACATTTTAACTAAAAAAGAAGGTCTGATATCACAAAATATGATATCAGACCATAATTATCTTTCTATATTTAGTTTTTCTTTTACTGAACTTCAAGAACAGTAGACGAATATTCGATGGAAGTGATTTCATCGCCCTCCAAAATGAATTTTAACTTCATGCCCTCTTTTTCATAAACAAGCATGCCGAACTCCTCTTTAAAGCCTTCTCCGTATGCCTTAATCATATCTGCCTTTGTTTCAAAGAGGCAAACACCTTCCGGAGTTTCAATTAAATCATCACAGAAAAATACGGTAGAAATATAATCCTTACCATCCTGCTCATAAGTATCAATTTCAAAACTGCCGTAGCTGTAGGTCTTATCTAATCCTTCAAAAGCACAGCTTGGCGCTTCGAAATAGGAATCCGCTTCACCAAGAGCTGCAAGAATCGGTGCAGCCTCCATATCCATGCCAATCTTTACACCGTTATATTCAAACACATAACCCTTTGGCTCTGTCACCTTGTTTGTATCTGTCTTGTCATCATTTTTTGTTTCAGAATCCTGGCTTTCTTGAGCATTCTGATTTTCTACAACTGTAGAGTTATTTTCATTTCCATTGTCTTCTGTCTTATCTTTACCGCAACCGGTCATAACAAGAGCAAACATAAGCACTAATACTAACTTCTTCATTTATTTTTCTCCTCCATTCTGCTTTTCCTGCCATTCTTTTGTCTGACGATCTATCTCTGCATAATATGCAGTTAATTTTTGTTTCCATGCCGTCTCCAGCTTTCCTTCCCCTCTGCGGCTGGCAAGTCCGATTTCTTTACTCAAAAATTCACCCAGCCATTTGGTTGCTTTTTCTGCACCGGATAAATTCAAATGAAGACCGCCATCATAAGTATCTGTTGTAAAATCAAGACCGCACTCTTCCTGCAACTCCAAGAAATTGATATATACCAGATCATTTTCTTTTGCATACTCTTCCATCTGCACTTCCCATTGGTCATACCAATACGGGTAGAGACTCGGTGCCTTTACCAAAATCAGCTGAACACCTTTTTCTTTACAAAGCGCTGTCATTTTATCCAAATACTCGTAAGCGGTTTCGCCAAAGGAATAATCAGCCAATGGTCGTCCTTTCGGAACATTTTCTGCTGCTTTCACATCTACTCTCATATAATAACCGTTATGGGTTACTTTATCCTTATGGAATAAATATTTAAAATCATCGCCGTTAAGCTCTGTAATTCTGGTATGATAACGAAGAACCGGGAACACATAATCCAGGAACTTTTCATCTTCCATCATGGATGCCTTCACAGAATTTACTTTTGAAGATGACCATTTCATTCCGTCTAAAGTCATACGGTTGTATGCCTCATTCTGAGGAACATTGTATTTCATGGACAAAATATTAAAAATAACCACATCCGGGGTTTCATATTTTAGCGTTTCTTCCAGTAAATAATAGGACTGCCAGATTAACTGCTGGGCACTTCCTCGGATATAACTGTTGATTCCGTATTCTTCCCATAATAATGCCGGAGTAAAGTTTTCATATACTTCACAGTCGCCGATGAATACTACATCATGGTCGTGCTCTTCGTCATAATACTCCGCAATCATGGCGCCTTCTACAATACCGGTCATGTATTTTGGCACCAAAAGCTTCTGTAACAAATACAAAGAACCAATAATTATGATAGCTACCACACAGAAAGTGAGCACTTTCCGGCTTCTGCTTAATTTCTTTTCTTCCACCTGATTCAAGCTTCCTTTCTGCTAAAACTGATTGTAAATAAACTGGCTGGCATCATATCCCACACCATAGGCGCCGAATAACAATACTACCAGGAATAAACCATACCAAATAATTACTCTTACCGGAAAAGCAAGAGTTCTGATTTTTCCTCTGACAGAACCACTGCGTTGGAGCATACTTACCGTAAAAATAAGCATCATACCAAGGAATAAAATAATGTAATCCTTAACTTCCAAACCAAGTTCCAACAGCTGTCCGTTCCAAAGGACATTCCAGTTCCATGTAGTAAACATGGTACCAAACATTTTAAAAGTAAGCGGAACGTCACGATAGCAGTCAAACATACGCAAGCTGCTCATCAGTAAGATAGTTCTGCCTACACGGAAAATTTTGAACCAAAGTGCTTTATCCGCTTTAGGAAACTTCTTATGGAACAACCGATACAAAGGTTCTAATTCCTGGGAAATCATAATAACCACAAAGTTACCAAGACCCCAGACAATAAAGTTCCAGCTGGCACCATGCCAGATACCGGTGGTAAACCAAACCACAAAGGAGGAAAGATACACCGGTATTCTCTTACCGATAATCTCACCAAAATGTTTTCTGGAAAATTTAGAAAGCTTCAGCATCGGCTGACAAACCGATATCGGATAGAAAATATAATCCGTAAACCAGCTTCCCATGGTCATATGCCAACGATTCCAATACTCTTTAATATTCTTGGAAAAGTATGGACGGTGAAAGTTTTCCGTTACCTTAATTCCTAAAGTTTCTGCTATACCAATCGTAATATCAATACCACCCGTAAAATCTGCATACAATTCTAAGGCATAGAACAGCATTCCTGCGAACACAAAGGCTCCCTGATATTCTTCCGGACCCTTGATTAAGGTATTCACGGCAACCAGCATCCGGTCCGCAATTACCATTTTCTTAAAATATCCCCAGAGAATTCTCTGCAATCCGGATGCTACTGTAGTTGCATTGAATTTGTGCTGCTCATACAGTGTTTTTGCCAAATCATCAAATCTGCTGATTGGTCCCTGCACCAACTGTGGAAAGAAGGATACAAACAGAGCAAATTTAAACGGGTTCTTTTCCGCTTCATATTTTCCGCGGTATACATCAATCAAGTAACCCATAGACTGGAATGTATAAAACGAAATGCCCATAGGCAGAACAAAATCCACAAAATCCAATTTGGCTGTACTTCCAAAAGTAGTAAGTACAGAATTTACATTAGAAATAGCAAAGTTTGTGTATTTCAACACTGCAAGAATACCGATATTTATAAGCAGGCAAAGAAGAAGCAATCTCCACTGCTTCTTTTTTTCTCTTGCCTTATATTCTTTTCGTTCTTCTCTGGATAACTCCTTTTTATGTTCCTTTATATACGCATCAACCACGGCCTGCAACGAGGTAATCTTTCGTGCAATCAGGTATGTGGATACCGTTGTTACAAAAATATATGGCAGATAAGACGCGCCGGCAAGAAAATAGAACACATAGCTTGCAGCTAACAGCAACATCCACTGCCATTTTTTTGGTATTACATAATAAAGGACACAGGTTATCAATACAAAAAATAAAAATTCATAAGAAGTAAATAACATTACTATGTCCGTCCTATGTTTAGTCTTCCATTAAACGCTCTACCAATGCCCAAATGCTTTCGGCAGAATTAAAATTTTCCGGTGTGATTTCTTCCGCAGAAATAGCCACATCAAAATTATCGTTGATTTCTGCAATCAGAGAAACAATATCAAAAGAATCTAAAATTTTGTTGTCTACTAAATTCTTAGCTGTTTCAAAATCAATGTCCGGATGAAGATCGGATAAAATTTCAATAATCTCGTTCATAAAACTTATCTCCTTACACAATTATTCTTTACAGTATTGTAGACTAAATCTTCCGTTTCGTCAAATGATTAATGTTCGTTTTTATACTTTTCCTTTAAAAAGACACGATTTATTTTTCCGTTTGGGGTAAGAGGCATTTCAGCAAGCTTTTCCACATAATTCGGAAGCATATACCGCGGAAGCTTATCACGAAGAAGCTTTGTTAATTCACCAGCTTCCATATCACCGACATAGTACAGTACAATTTTCCCCTTTTCTGTATCATAAATGCAACCGGAAAGTTTAATTTCTTCTAACATATTTACATTAGCTTCGATTTCACCAAGTTCAATACGATGTCCCATATGCTTAATCTGATAGTCCTTACGGGATACAAATACCAATTCCCCGTATGCATTATACTTTCCGATATCACCGGTACGATAAATCAACTCAGGGTATGCCGTATTTAACGGATTCTGTACAAAAGCTTCCGCTGTTTTTTCCGGATTATTATAATAGCCCATGGTAAGGGATGTACCGCGGATACAGATTTCACCCGGCTCCCCGTCGGCAGCTCTTTTATTATTTTCATCTAACAGAATAATTTCCGTATTTTTGAACGGTCTTCCAATCGGAATTGCTTCATCCAGTTCAAATTCCCGGTTAACCTTGTAATAACAGCACATACCGGTACCTTCCGTCGGACCGTAAAGATTTGTAAACTTTGCCTCCGGTAAAGTTTCTCTCCAGATACGGAACTGCTTGATAGGAAATACTTCGCTGCCAAACGCAATGGTATGCAGATACTGCGGAACCACTTTTTTAAACGCACCAAAAGCCGATATCATGGTCAAAGCGGATACTACCCAACAAATGGTATTAATTTTATGTTCGTTTAAAAACTCAACCAATTTAATTGGGAACATAAACAAACTTTTCGGAACCAAATATGTGGTTGCACCAAACTTAAGAGTCGGATACAGTTCCTTTAAGCAGGCATCAAAATACAATGGAGTCTGATTACCAAACACCGTATTTTCATTAAATTCCAAAGTTTCGGATAACTGCTCAATGTAATCCAGTACACTGCGGTGACATGCTACCACGCCCTTTGGAATACCGGTAGAACCGGAAGTAAACACAACATAAATCGGATCCGTATCGATTGCTTTTGCACGGACTGCAGCAAGTTTTTCTGCATTTACCGGAGTCTGAATCAACTCATCATATAGATATAATTCACCGGTAAACTTAAAATCTTTAGCTATTTCTACTGTTTGTGCATCACAAATAATTGCACGTGGTTTTAAATTGTCCAAAATCAAATCAATGCGGATTCGAGGCATTTCTTCATCAATCGGAACATAAAAGTTTCCGGAATTGATAACGCCAAAAAAAGCGGTAATAGTTTTTGGATGCTTATTCATAAACACTACAATAGGCTCTTTATATAAGCCTTTTTCCGCAAAAAAAGTAGCTAACGCTCTGTTTTGGTCATAAACCTCCTGAAACGTAAGTGCATCTGTTTCATTTGCAAACGCAATTTTATCCGGCACACGCTTTACAGTACTGTCTAAGTAATCTAATACATGATTCTGCATAATTATATCTCCTTGTTGTCCCCTAATTTATGTTAACAGCCTATTGTATTTTTGCTTTAACGTTCCGCATTGAAGTACAGCCGCTCTGGCAAGAACTTCCATGGCATCTAAATATCCGTGCCCGATTTTTTCATCCCTGCTGACCATGGAAAGCTCTGTGCAGCCAAGAATAATTACTTCCGCACCTTTCGCATGAAGTTCTTCTTCAATTTGCTGGAATCGGTCCATGTCTACCCGGCGTCCTGCCTTTACATTATTGTATATAATGTGCATTACCATTTCCTGCTTTTCTTTCGACGGAAGAAGCACTTCAATTCCCTGCCGTTCCAATTCCTGCTGAAACACCTTCGTTTGTACGGTGCCGTCCGTAGCCTCCAGACCCACCTTTTTAATGCCTTCTTTTTTTAGATAGTCTGCAGTTTCCCTGATAATATGCAAAACCGGTGCGTCCAGTTCCTGTTCAATTTCCGGATATAATGCATGAGCGGTAATGCAGGGAATCGCAATCAGTTCTGCTCCGGCTTTCGAAATTTTTCTTCCGCAATCTATAATCTGCGGTCCCGGATTTTCCTTTGACTTTCCGAGTAAATACCCTGTTCTGTCAGGAATCTGCGGACAATTGTAAATAATCATAGGAATATGCTCCTGATCGGATGAAGCCTCCGTCATTTCAATTACCAGCTGCATAAAATATGCTGTTGCCATTGGGCCCAGTCCCCCGATGACACCTAATGTCTTCATTTCTATACGCCTCTTTTCCACTATTTAATTTCCGGATATAAACTCCGGTCAAAAATATGTGTATTCTTATGAGTAGAGGAATACGCCTCCAATTCCGCATCCGTCAAAAGGAAAAATTCACTTTTATCTTTTCTCGGAGTTGTATCAAAATGATACCAGCCGTCTTCAATATACACTAAATTCCAGTAATGGGACGGATTCTTTGTTGACTTGACTATATCAATATTCTGTATGCCAGCCAAAGTTAATAATTCTTTCGCCGTAGCTGCATATACAAAGCAGTCTCCTTCTTTTTTAAACAGGCCTTCATAAGCTCCCCGCATATAATTACCTTTTTCCGAGTGACTAATATAGCCGATGTTGTTCTTTGCCCATTTATAAATTGCTTTCGCTTTTTCCCTGTCTGTCATTCCGTCTTTTAAAATAGAATCTAAAACACTTTGGGCTTTCGCATGAATGGCTTCCTCATCTTCCCACTTCGGAGCCTCAGCTAACACATTGATTTTTCCTACTACAGATGTAGAATTGCCGGAACAATCTGTTACCGTATAAGTCACCTCGTAGCTGCCGACTTCCTTTAAATTTACGCCACCTCGCTCAATAGAAAGCTTCATTTCTTCTTTGGAATCAATGTCGTCATAATAACTGACTGCTTTTTTATAGGACACCGTTCCTCCGACTTTTACATCAATATCTGTTACCGTTACCACCGGTGGTTTCATATCCCGCTTCACAGTAAGTGTTGTTGTTTCTGAACTACTGTTACCGGAAGCATCGGTTGCCGTCACCGTAATAATCTGCTCTCCTTCCGATGCCCAATCAGGTTCTATTGTATACGCATTGTCAAAGGCATCTGAATTATCAAAAGATAAGTCAAAATCAATAAAATCAGTCGGGTCTAACGGTTTATTTAACCAGGTTTCTGCCGGATGAAGAACAAGTGTCGGAGCTTTTGTATCCCGAATTTGCAAAATAGATACTGCTTCTATTCCATTCACCATCAGCGTAATTTCATGCGTTCCTTCCGCCATTACATTAATTGTATCAATATTTGTAACAAAAGATACATCACTTGCCGGCCGGTAGAGAAACTCTGTTGCCGCCGGAAGATCATTCCCCAATTCAATTGTTACGTTTTTTAATAAATTAATAATACAAAGCTCTGCCTCTACTTCTGTAGAATTTCCTGCATTGTCTTTTACAATAAAACGATATACTCCATTTCCATAGCTTTCTATGGCAGGCTGCGGAATACTCTCTACGGTATAAGCAGACTCGTCTGCTACTTCTACAATAAAATCTTCCGGAGTAACTCCTGAATTATAATACTCTTCTGCATACATAGTTATCTTGCGTGTTGTTACAATTGGCGCTGTAGTATCCGGAACCGGTGAGATTGATGGAACCGAATTGCCCGGATTACTTACGGATTCGGATACAATCAATTTTACCTGATAAGTAATCGGAAATACCTGAATTTTACCACTCTTTTCTCCGCAGGAAGAGGTGTCCGGTTCTTCTATCCATGTAAAAACACCTTTATCCCAGGAGTATCTGCGAAATTCATCGATAGATATTTCTTCGCCGACATTCACTGTAATTTCTTTTTTTACACGGGAAGCAACAAGCACAACAAAAGAAACCACCACTACTACAAGGAGGCCAATTACAGATAATAAAATTGTAAGCAATTTGTTTCGTTTCATGATATTTCCTTTAGTTTAAATTTCCATCATAAATAATAGTTGTTTCCCGTTCCGGGTATAAACTTTCATCAAAAGAATAATAATTCGGCTTTTCACTATAAAAGTCTGTATATTCTTTAATCTGGGCATCCGTCTGCATAAAACACTTATATGTGTGCCCTATCTTACGCGGACTGGAGTCACAATGATACCAACCATCTCCCAGATTTACTAAATTCCACCAATGGTTGGAATCACCGCCAACCCTGCGTACTTCTAATGTTTCTATGCCGCACTTTTGAAGCAAAACCGTAAATGTTGCATAATACGCATAACAATCTCCTGATCGGTCATGAAGACCTTCATAAGCACCGGCATAAATTGTACTTCTGTCCCCTGCGGAATATGCATACTTTATTTTCGTTCTACACCAATTCCAGAGTTTATAGCAGGTATCCCACTTTGACATATCCTCTGTAATCAGTTCTGCGATGAGTTCCTCTGCAAGTTTATTTACTTCAGCTTCTTTTTGATCCATTATTTTTACAGTAACCGCGATGGTTTCCTCTGTAACATTTCCGGCTGCATCTGTTGCTCTGTAAATAACCTGATATACACCTGCAGTATCTAAATCCACTGTAGAAGCATCTATTTCCAAGGTTACATCAAGATCTGTATCATCAGAAACGATTACTCCTTTTTTGTAAGAAACAGTTTCTCCCGCATATACTTCTTTATCACTTAATCCTTCAATAACCGGAGCTGTAGTGTCCGGAACCGGTGTCGGACTTGGTGTTGCGGTTGGTTCAGGTGTAACTGTAGGCTTGGGAGTTACCGTAGGTGAAACAATTGCCGGCTGTTCTGTTACTTCAGGTGAAGGTGTTTCGGTTACATTAAATAATTCTATGCTGTTTAATTCTTCTGTTTGTCCTGTATTATTCTGACACCCGCATAAAAAAATAAGCGTCAGTATCCATAATAATACTCTTGTCTTCATTTGTCGTTCTCCTTTGTAAAGCATAACAAACCAAAGTAAATAATAGCACAGTGTCCAAATTATGTCAAACCATCCGGGTTTACATTTGAAGCATTTTCCGAATCTTTTCCGAATCAAAACCTTTTCGGTATAATTTAACAGCCACCTTCTGCTTTTCTTCGTAAGTCATCTCTTCTAACATACTTTCTGTAACCTGATATTTTCGCATATAACGCGCGATTGCCAGTTCTTCTTGCGCAACACCATCTTCATTTATATAATTTTCTTCTAAAGCAAGCAAAATATCATCCTCATTGATTCCTTTTTGCTTTAATAAAAACTCTAATTCCCGTTTACTTTTATATTCTTTCTTACTACGTACATAATTTCCGGCCACCCTGACATCGTCTAAATAGTGATAACTATCCACATAAGAAATTATTTGTTCTGTCAAATTCTCATCATATCCGTCTTTTTTGAGGCGATTCCACAATTCTTTTCTGGAATAGTCTTTTCTTTCCAGTAAACGGAGGGCACGCTTTTTCCCTTTTATTAAAAGTTCTTTTTCATCCAATTCTTTTTCCATATCCAAGTCTCCAATTATAAGTTTTTTTATATAATAACTTTATACACAAAAACTGCCACAGGAAATTTCCTGTGGCAGTGAAATGAACCATATATCATTTTAGTTATAGTATTTATTCTTCTGCCCCATTCTTTAATGCTGCGGAAACAGGAAGATTATACTTTTCACGAACTCTATTTTCTACTTCTTCCATAACTTCCGGATTTTCTTTTAAGTAGATTTTAGCATTCTCACGGCCCTGACCAATTTTGGCATCATTATAAGCGAACCATGCACCGCTCTTTACAATGATATTTTCATTAGCGGCCAAATCAAGGATATCTCCTTCTTTTGAAATGCCTTTACCAAACATAATGTCAAATTCTGCTTCTTTAAAAGGCGGAGCTACTTTGTTTTTAACAACTTTAATACGGGTACGACTGCCTACTACTTCACCGGCCACCTTTAAAGACTCTATTCTTCTGACATCTAAACGTACGGAAGAATAAAATTTTAACGCACGGCCACCGGTAGTTGTTTCCGGATTGCCAAACATTACACCAACCTTTTCACGGAGCTGGTTAATAAATATAACCACGCAGTTGGAACGGCTGATGGCTGCGGTAAGCTTTCTTAATGCCTGAGACATCAGTCTTGCCTGAAGACCAACATGGGAATCACCCATATCACCTTCGATTTCTGCCTTTGGAACCAAAGCGGCTACAGAGTCTACGATAACAATGTCAATAGCTCCGGAACGAACCATAGTTTCGGTAATTTCCAGTGCCTGCTCACCGTTATCTGGCTGGGAAATATATAAATTTTCAATATCTACCCCGATATTTTTTGCATAAACAGGGTCAAGTGCATGTTCTGCATCAATAAAACCGGCAATACCGCCACGTTTTTGGATTTCTGCCACCATATGTAAAGCAACTGTAGTTTTACCACTGGATTCCGGCCCGTAAATTTCTATAATACGACCCTTTGGAATACCGCCTACACCAAGGGCAATATCCAAACTTAAGGAACCGGTAGGCACTGCTTCTACATTCATGTGAGCAGCACTGTCACCCAGCTTCATAACAGAACCTTTACCATACTGCTTTTCAATTTGTCCTAATGCGGACTCTAACGCTTTTAACTTATCACTATCTGCCATATTATTATACTCCTCCGTATCGAACGTATTTTCCGAACCTCTGTTCTGATATTACTTCATTTTTCTTCATTTGTCAATAGGTTATTCGAATTTTTGTTCGATTTTATTCTGTATGCCATGTTGTCTATTTGTTTTGGGAATATAAACAGTTTAACAAATCTAAATCATAAATACAAGCAAACAAAACAAAAAACCTGTGCTTTTCCATGTAGAAAAACACAGGCAATTTTTGTGAATTATGTATAGTTTTAGAATCCCTTCGGCTGGGTTACCTTTGGGTCATAGCCCTGGGCACGCAAAGCTTTAATAATCTTATCTTTATGCTCATGACCAAATGCTTCCATGGTAATCGTCAGTTCTACCGCACTGTTACGGTTAATGCTGACAAACTGGTTGTGGTCCAGACGAATAACATTACCCTGATTTTCTGCAATAATGCTGGCAACATTAACAAGTTCACCTGGCTTATCCGGAAGAAGTACGGACAGTGTAAAAATTCTCCCTCTCTGAATCAAACCGTGCTGAACAACAGAAGACACGGTAATGACGTCCATATTACCGCCGGAAAGTACGGCAACTACTTTCTTATTTTCTGCATCCAAATGCTTTAATGCCGCAACTGTGAGAAGACCGGAGTTTTCTACTACCATCTTATGATTCTCCAGCATATCAAGGAAAGAAACAACCAGTTCGCTGTCATCGATAGTGATAATTTCATCCACATTTTCTTTAATAAATGGGAAAATCTTGGCACCCGGAGTTTTCACAGCGGTACCGTCCGCAATAGTATCCACACTAGGTAAGGTGACAACTTCACCCTTACGTAAAGATTCCTGCATACAGTTCGCTCCCATAGGTTCTACACCGATAACACGGATCTTAGGATTTAACAACTTTGCCAGTGTGGAAATGCCGGCAAGAAGTCCGCCACCGCCAACCGGAACAAGAATAATATCTACCGTTGGTAAATCCTGAAGGATTTCCATGGCAATGGAGCCCTGACCGGTAGCCACGGTTTCATCATCAAACGGATGAATAAAGGTCATTCCTTCTTTTTCTGCTAAATCCATGGCATATGCGCATGCTTCATCATAAACATTACCGTATAAAACCACTTCAGCACCGTAGCTCTTGGTGCGGTTTACTTTAATTAAAGGTGTTGTTGTAGGCATTACAATGATTGCCCTGCAGCCAAACTTCTTTGCCGCATATGCAACGCCCTGGGCATGATTACCGGCAGATGCGGTAATTAAGCCTTTTGTTCTTTCTTCCTTTGAAAGTGTACTTACTTTGTAATAAGCACCTCGGATTTTGTATGCACCGGTTACCTGCATATTTTCCGGTTTTAAATATACCTTATTTCCGGTCATTTCGGAAAGGTAGGCACTGTGAACCAGCTTAGTCTTATTCGTGACCTTCTTTACTACCTCCGAAGCTTCTTCAAACTTTTCTAATGTCATCATGTTATTCTCTGTCCCCTTCCTCTGCAGCAATTCCGTCAAACAATGCATCTACAAACGCATCCGGATTAAATTTCTGCAAGTCTTCCATGTGTTCCCCAACACCGATATACTTTACCGGAACCCCAAGTTCCGCCTGAATGGCAAGGGCAATACCTCCCTTGGCAGTACCATCCAGTTTTGTAAGAATAATACCGTCAATTGCCGCTGCTGCATTAAATTCCTTTGCCTGAACCAATGCATTCTGCCCGGTTGTTCCGTCTAATACCACCATAGTTTCCCTATGACATCCCGGATACTCCCGTTCAATGACACGGTCAATCTTTTTTAATTCTTCCATCAGGTTCTTCTTGTTATGAAGACGGCCTGCCGTATCGCAAAGAAGTACATCTGTATTTCTTGCCTTTGCAGCAGTAACTGCATCAAATACTACTGCGGCAGGGTCAGAGCCTTCTTTTTGTGCAATAATTTCCACTTCTGCACGGTGAGCCCATTCCGTAAGCTGTTCAATCGCTGCTGCTCGGAATGTATCTGCAGCAGCAACCAGTACCTTTTTGCCGTCAGCCTTTAACTGACCTGCCAATTTGCCGATAGATGTGGTTTTACCCACACCGTTTACACCGATTAATAATACCACAGACTTTTTATTTTCAAAGTCGTAAGCATCTTCCGGTACCGACATTTGCTCTTTCATACTGTCCATCAGAAGTTTTCTGCATTCGGAAGGATCCTTTGTCTTTGTTTCTTTGACCTTTTCTTTTAAATTATCAATAATTTTTGTAGTGGCATTGATACCCACATCCGACATAATCAGAATTTCTTCCAGTTCTTCGTAAAAATCATCATCAATGGCAGAAAAGCCTTTGAAAATAGAATCAATACCGGATACAATACTGTTTCTTGTTTTACTTAAGCCTTCGGAAAGTCTTTTAAAAAAACCTTTTCTTTCTCCCATGAATCCTCCTTGTTTTTTTAAACCTATTTATCCAGCTCATCTTCCAAAAGATTTACTGATACCAAAGTAGATACACCCTTTTCCTGCATGGTTATACCATACAAAATATCCGCAGCCGCCATGGTACCACGACGATGGGTAATTACAATAAACTGTGTATTCTTTGTCAGTTTATGCAAATACTTTGCATATCTTCCTACGTTAGAGTCATCCAGCGCCGCCTCAATTTCATCAAGAAGTGCAAACGGCGATGGCTTCAAATTCTGGATAGCAAATAATAATGCAATTGCCGTTAATGCCTTTTCACCACCAGATAACTGCATCATGTTCTGAAGCTTCTTTCCCGGAGGTTGAGCGATGATTCGGATACCTGCGGTAAGAACGTCTTCGTCCTCCATTAATTCCAGTGTACCCTGACCACCGCCAAAGAGTTCACGGAATACCACATCAAACTGAGCCTTAATAGCAGCAAACTTCTCTTCAAACTGTTTTCTCATTTCGCTGTCTAACTGCTCAATAATCTTCATAAGGGCAGCTTCCGCTTCCATAAGATCGTTTCTCTGGTTATTGTAAAGTTCGTATCGTTCCGAAAGATTTTTATAATCTTCAATAGCGTTTACATTAACATCACCAAGTGCTTTGATACCGGCCTTAATGTCACCGATTTCTTTGCGGATACCGGTATAGGCAGGAAGATTTTCATCACGGAATTCCTTCGCAGACTCTACGGTTACACCATACTCTTCCCACATATAGTTTGCCTGATTGTTCATGGTTTCCTGCAGTTTTTCCAGCTGTGCGGATAAACGGAAGGAATCCTTATCCAAATCTGAAATATGCTTGGAAAGTTCTTCCCGTTTAGAGAAGAAATTCTTGTTTTCTTTAGATATTTCTTCTTTCTTTGCCTCCAGTAATTCCAGGGACTTTTCCAGTTCTGCAACAGTTTCCGTCCAGGTAGCCATATTCTGCTTTGCTGTTTCAATTCCCTGTTCCTGCTCAGCAATTTGTTCTTTTGCAGAGCTGTTTTCTTCCTTCAGAATTTTCTGTTCTCTGTCTAAACGTTCTATTTCCGCCAAAATACGGTTTCTGTTCTCGTTAACGAACTGAAGGTTCTTTTCCAGACCGGCACATTCTAAAACAAGCCCCGCATGCTCTTCGGAAAGCTTTTCTTCTATCGCACGATTACGCTCCATGGATAAAGTGCAGACTTCCGTCTTTTTCTTTGCATCTTCCATGGCAGCTTCATTTTTACTGATTTGATCACGTAATTCTTTAGCTCCGGACATGTTGTCACGGTTTTTACTTTCCAAACTGCTTACTTCCTGCTCAATCAGTTTGTAGCTTTCCTTTAACTTATTCAGTTGCTCTTCCGCCGCGGAAAGATTCATCCGGGTAGTATTCTGCTCCAAATAAAGTTCCTGCAGACCTTCCCGTTCGGAAACAATATCTTTTGCGATTTTTTCTCGTTCTACGCGAATAGAATCACGTTCTTTCGCGTATTCTGATACTTTTTTTCTGCAATCCTCTATCTTCTTTTCCAAATCCTCCATTTCTCTGCGGCGTCCCAGTAAATTACTGTTATTCTTATACGCACCACCGGAAATGGATCCGCCCGGACTTAACAGTTCACCATCTAAGGTTACAATACGAAGTGTATAATTATATTTCTTTGCAAGAGCTGCTGCATTATCCATGGTATCTGCCACAAGGATTCTGCCTACCAAATACTTTACAAGCTCTTCATACTCTTTTTCCACACGTACCAGAGTATGGGCATATCCAATTACTCCCGGCTCTTTTGCCGCCTGCTCCTGATTCTGTCCAAGTGCTTTGGAAGTAATACTGGTTAGCGGAAGGAAGGTGGCACGTCCCAGCTTATTTTCTTTTAAATAGGTTACCATCTTTTTCGCTGTTGATTCATCTTTGGTAACAATATTCTGGATACTTCCGCCCAGCGCAATTTCCATAGCAGTTTCATATTTGGAATCCACTTTAATAATATCTGCAACAACACCGATGATTCCGGGGGTATCGTTTTTACGTTCCATCACCTTACGGATAGCATTTCCATAACCGTCATAGCGCTCCGTCAGATTACGCAAGGACTCTAATTTGGAAGCTTCCTGAATTCGAAGACGTTCCGTCTGCTCTATAGCTGCAGTCGTATCTGCTGCTTTTTGCTTCCATTCTGCGGCGGTTTCTTCCAACTCAGCAATTTTATCACGGGAAGCCTGAATTTGTTCTGTAATTTCCTTGTGTGCTTTTTTACACTTTTCTACTTCTTTTTCATATCCTGCTTCTTCCGATTTGTGAAGTAAAATTTTCTGTGTCAGCTCTGCTTTTTTCAGACTGTTCTGTTCTTCCAAAGTTACATAATGCTGAAGATTTGCTTTAATCTCTGCATTTTGATCCATACAGTCTAAAATCTGCTGATTACATTTTTCAATTGTTTTTGTATAATCTACCAGTCGTTTACGGATTTCCTGAAGTTCTTCCGCAGCATCCGTTTGCTGCTCTTGCATTTCTTCCAAAGAAGCAGAAGCCGCTTTATATTCTTTTTCATACTGAGCCAGTTCTTTTTTACGGACATCACGGTCTGCACTCAACGCTTCCTGACGCTGGTTAAAATGGCTTTCACTAAGTAACATGGAGGAAATTTTTTCCTGCATCAGCTTAATTTCGCCTTCTTTTTCCTGAATCATCATTAAGAAGCTTGTTCTCTGCTCTTTTTTGCTGTCTATATCAGCCGCATACTGCTCTAATTCCGCCTCCAGTCGCTCATATTCCTGTTTTGTGTTATCGTATGCCTTATTGCTGTCTTCCAGTTCATCTGTAACGATTTTGGCACGGGAATCAATATCGGCCCTGTTTTTTTCACTGCGTTCATACTCTAACAGGAATAAATTGATTTCCAGCTTTTTTAACGCTTCCTTTAAGCGTAGATATTCCTTTGCTACTTCGGACTGCTTGGCAAGAGGACCTACCTGCTTTTCAATTTCAAGCAAAATATCCGTAATTCTGGAAAGATTTAACTGCTCTTCCGCCAGTTCCTTTTCTGCAGCTGCTTTTCTCTTTTTATACTTTACAATACCGGCAGCCTCATCAAACAATTCACGACGTTCTTCCGGCTTACCGCTTAAAATCTTTTCCACCTGACCCTGTCCGATAATGGAATAGCCTTCCTTACCGATACCGGTATCCAAAAACAGTTCATGAACATCACGGAGACGACAGGTATTACCATTAATTAAATATTCACTTTCACCGGAACGGTATACACGACGTGCTATTGTAACTTCCTCATACTCAATTGGAAGCATATGATCGGAATTGTCCAATGTAATGGCAACATAGGCATAGCCCATTGGTTTACGTAACTGGGTACCGGAGAAAATGACATCCTCCATTTTACTGCCTCTAAGCTGCTTTGCACTCTGTTCGCCCAAAACCCAGCGCACCGCATCCGCGACATTACTCTTACCACTGCCGTTAGGACCTACAATCGCAGTAATACCATCATGAAACTTAAATACGATTTTATTTGCAAAGGATTTAAATCCATGTACTTCAATACTTTTTAAATACATTAGTTACCCTCTCTGTTCTTAAGCATTGTCCTTCTGTTCAAATTGAAGCAGGGACTGATATGCCGCATTCTGTTCTGCAGCTTTTTTTGTTCTTCCTTTTCCGGTCATTAACGGTGTCTGATCCATATAAGCCTGTACGGTAAATACCTTATTATGGTCAGGGCCTTCTTCCGATAACAGCACATAATGAAGTGTCTGCTTATATTTGTTCTGGATGACCTCCTGTAGCATAGTCTTACTATCATAAAAGAGTTTTTTATGTTCTATATCCTGCAGAACATATTTTAAAATAAACTCTTTTGCACTAGTAAAACCACCATCCAGATACATAGCACCAATCAATGCTTCCCAAGCGTCTGATAAAATAGAATCCCTATCCCGTCCGCCGGTCAAATCCTCTCCGTTTCCAAGCAAAAGAAAGCTTCCGAGATTAAGCTGTCTTGCACAAGTTGCCAGTGATTGTTCGCAAACCAGGCTTGCACGAAGCTTTGTCATTTGTCCTTCATTCATTTCCGGATGATTTTTAAACAAAAATTCACTGGAAACCACTTCAAGAACAGCATCTCCTAAAAATTCCAGCCGCTCATTATCCATTAATTCTTTTAAATTCTTTTCGTGTGCATAAGAGCTGTGAGTTAAAGCCTGTTTCAGCAATACTTCCTGTTTAAATTCATATCCGATGTTCTTTTGCAATTCATTTAATTTTTTTCGGTTCATGTTTCCTCCTTTCTTTTTTCTGCGCTAAAACTTTTCATACCATTATGAAACAAAATTCGGGCTGTTGATTACTCAACAGCCCTTGCGTGCCCGTTGCTTAGTTTAATGCGCTTTTAATCTGCTCTACAGCATCGCTTACAGTAACAATTTTTTCAGCTTCTTCATTGGCAATTTCGATATCAAACTCTTCTTCCAAAGCCATAATAATCTGGAAAACATCCAGGGAGTCAGCACCAAGATCATCTACAAAGGTGGTTTCCATTGTAATGGTGTCTTCGTCTACTCCTAAAACTTCGCTGATAATCTTCTGAATCTTTTCAAATTCCATATTTGAATCCTCCTACTTTTATTCTTCATCTGCTTTTTTAATATTTTCGCTAATTTTTTCTCCAATATTTTGCTCTTTAAAAGCGACACACTGCAAAATAGAATTTCTGATTTCTTTTGCAGTAGAATTTCCGTGGCTCTTTACCACAAGACCGTTGAGACCAAGCATCGGTGCTCCGCCATGATCTGAAGTATCCATTTTCTTTAATGTCTTTTTTAAGGCCGGTTTTAAAAGAAGAGCACCAATCTTACTTCGCAGATTGAACATCATGCCCTTTTTGATTTCACCCATTAAAGCTCCGGAAACACCTTCGTACAGTTTTAAAATAACATTACCTACAAAGGCTTCACAGACAATGACATCTGCATAACCGTACGGAATATCTCTTGCTTCAATGCTGCCGATGAAGTTAATTTCATTACAATTTTTCAGTAACGGATACGTTTCTTTTACAAGCATGTTGCCTTTTTCTTCCTCGGCACCAATATTAACAATGGCAACCTTTGGATTTTTAATACCGACAATATGCTCCATATAGATGGACCCCATTTTTGCAAATTGAAGCAGATGGGATGGTCTGGCATCTACATTGGCTCCACAGTCAATAAGAAGCGATACACCATTGGTGGTTGGAATCAGCGGTGCCAACGGAGAACGCTCCACACCTTTAATTCTTCCTACAACCAGCTGTGCTCCGACCAGAACCGCACCGGTACTTCCCGCGGATACAAATGCATCTGCTGTTCCGTTCTTTACCAGAGACATTGCCACTACAATAGAAGAATCCTTTTTACGGCGGACTGCCATAACCGGTGCTTCCTCATTGGTAATCACTTCACTGGCCGGTACAATTTCCAAACGTTCTCCCAAGTCCGGGTACTGTGCAAGTTCCTTTTTCAGAACCTCTTCTTGTCCGACAAGAATAACCTTAATGCGGGAATCCTCCTGCACTGCCAGGACGGCTCCTTTTACTATTTCAGACGGGGCATTGTCGCCACCCATTGCATCAACTGCAACTTTTACCAAATCACTCATTAAGACTCCTCCTGTCAGCCTGCTGCTCTTCCATCGATTTCCTATAGTAAAGCAACATTCTATATCTCACTATACTAAATATTATTTTAAAAATCAACTATAAATCAAACTTTTCTGTAGAAGAAAGATTTTGCTGTGGCATAGCCCAAGGTATTTGCCTGAATAATCTGCTCGGTGGAACCGACAAACAGCACTCCGTCCTTCTTTAAAGATGCATTGAATTTCTTGTAGATCTCAGTTTTAGCTTCTTCCGTAAAATATATCAGCACATTACGGCAGACAATCAGGTCACAATCGGTCGGATACGGATCCTTCAACAGATTATGCTGCTTAAACTCCACGCATCTCTTTACTTCATCTGCCACTTTATATGTATACTCATTTACCTGAGTAATATATTTCTTCATTAAATCATCCGGCAATGTTTTTAAACTCTTTACATTATATAAACCGTCTTTTGCCTTTGCGAGTACCTGCTTATCAATATCCGTCGCAATAATTTTTATATTGGAAAGCGGCATATGTCTGGAAAGCATCATAACGAGGGAATACGGTTCATCGCCGGTGGAACAGGCTGCACTCCAGATTTTTAACTTGGAAGACTTAGCCATAAGAGCAGGAAGAATCTCATTTTCCAACACCTTCCACTGCTCTGGATTTCGGTAAAATTCCGAAACATTGATGGTAAGATAATTTACAAACTCTTCAAACTTATCTTTGTCTGCTTTTATGGCAGCCACATAATCCGTATATGTTTTAATGCCATGTTTCGTAATAAGCGAATCGATTCTTCTTCTCATCTGCTTTTCTTTATATGCATTTAAGTCAATCTGGGTTAATGCAAATATCTGTTTTTTAAAAACCTCATAATCGCCCATAAGTATCTCTCCTTATTCTTGTATGGTATTCCCCTTGATATCTTTTAAAAAAGGGACTGTTGCTTCCAACAGCCCCTCAATCTTACTTGCTTAAATTATTCAGCATCTTCTGCTGCAACTTCTTCTGCAGGAGCTTCTTCCTGAGCAGGAGCCTCTAATGCCTTAACGCTTAAGCTGATCTTCTTGTCAGCAAAGTTGAAATCAACAATCTTTGCAGTAACTTCCTGACCAATCTTTAACACGTCTGCAGGCTTTTCTACATGATTTCTGGAAATCTGGGAAACATGTAATAAAGCATCAACGCCAGGTACTAACTCAACAAAAGCACCGAAGTCAGTCATACGTGCAACCTTACCGGTAACAACGTTGCCAACTGCGAAATCTTCTTCTGCATTTGCCCATGGGTTCTGATCTGCGAACTTAAGGGATAATGCTACCTTTTCACCTGTGATGTCCTTAATGAATGCACGAACTGCATCGCCAGCCTTGAATACCTTCTTAGGATTCTCAACTCTGCCCCAGGACATTTCGGAAATATGAAGGAGACCGTCTACACCGCCGAGGTCGATGAATACACCGAAATCGGTAACATTCTTTACAGTACCTTCTACAACATCGCCAACGGAAATCTTAGCGAAAAGCTCCTTCTGAAGCTCTGCCTTCTTAGCAACTAAAAGCTGCTTGCGGTCGCCGATGATTCTTCTTCTCTTTGGATTGAACTCACTGATTACGAATTCAATTTCCTGATCCTTATACTTGGATAAATCCTTTTCGTAGGAATCAGAAACAAGGCTTGCAGGAATGAATACTCTTGTCTCGTCTACTACTACACTTAAGCCACCGTCTAAAACTGCGGAAACAGTTGCGGTTAAAACTTCCTTGTTGTTGAAAGCTTCTTCTAATCTCTTGCTTCCCTTTTCTGCTGCAAGTCTCTTATAGGTTAATAATACCTGACCTTCACCATCATTTACCTTAAGAACCTTTGCCTGCATCTTGTCGCCTTCCTTAACAACTTCTGTTAAGTCAACGTTAGGAGTGTTTGTATATTCGCTTCTGGTAATAATACCGTCAGCCTTATAACCAATGTTTAAGACAATTTCATCTTCTTTAACACGAATAACAGTACCTTCAACTACCTCTCCGTTGTGTATTGTCTTAAAAGACTCCTCCAATAATTGTTCGAAACTTAAATCTGACATGCTGGTATGAACCTCCTCGATAATATTGTTTGGGGTTGATGCCCCTGCTGTAATACCTACACTACGGAATGACTTAAAATCATTTAAGTCAAGGTCACTGAGTTTCTGTATGAAGTAAGTATTTACACATTGCTGTTTTGATATCTCATACAACTTACGTGTATTCGAACTATGCAGCCCTCCGATGACAATCATTGCCTCCGATTCCTGCGCTAAGAGGCGTGTTTCTGCTTGTCTTTCTTCTGTTGCACTGCATATCGTACTTAAAACAAGTATATCATACCTCTTTTTTTCAAGAATTTCAACTAAATCTTGAAATTTCTTGCTATTAAATGTCGTTTGTGCTACAACACAGACCTTTTTTTCCTGATTTTCCTCTAATTTTTCTGCATCAGACACATTTTCTACGACCGTTACAGGTCCGTTACACCATCCGATAATTCCCTGAACCTCCGGATGCTCCTCACTTCCGATGACAATGATGTGTCGGCCGTTATTACTTTGCTCCTCCACAATCCTATGAATTTTTTTTACAAATGGACAGGTTGCATCCAGGATTTCATGACCGCTAGCCTGCATTTCTTCAAATTCCTTGCGTGAAACACCATGGGAACGGATAATCAGTGTGCCCTTTTCCTCATTACACCATTCATCCTTTCCGGTCACAATCTTTACACCTTTTTTTGCCAGTTCCTCTGTTACTTCTTCGTTATGGATAATCGGACCATATGTATAGACCTTTTTCCCCAGAGCCGCCTGCTGTTCCACCAATTCTACCGCCCTTTTGACACCAAAACAAAAACCGGCGGTTTTTGCTACTTTTACATTCATTATAACTACCTTTACTCTCCGATTTTTTCTGCAACAATTTTCTGCATAGCTGCTACAACTTCCTCAATGTTCAAATCGGAAGTGTCAAGTAACACAGCATCCTCTGCCTGACGAAGCGGAGAAGTTTCCCGGTTCATATCCCTGTAGTCTCTTTCTTCAATTTCTTTCTGAAGTGTTTCCAGGTCACATTCCATGCCCTTTGCAACTAATTCGTCATATCTTCTTTTTGCCCGTACTGCAGAAGATGCGGTAAGGTAAATTTTTACCTCGGCATTCGGAAGTACAACGGTACCGATATCCCGGCCATCCATAACCACGCTGGTGGTTGCTGCAAGCCCCTGCTGAAGTTCTACCATTTTGCTGCGTACTTTTGGATAAACCGATACTGCTGAAGCCATATTTCCCGCCTCCGGAGTACGGATAAGACCATTAACGTTTTCCCCGTTTAAATAAACTACCTGTTCCCCGTTTTCATAGGCAAGGGAAACATCAATGTTATCCAATTCACCCACAATAGATGCCTCATCATCACCGGCAATACCTTTTCTGGAACAATACAGACCAATGGCACGGTACATGGCACCGGTATCTACATACACCATATTTCTACTCTTCGCCAATGCCTTTGCAATCGTACTTTTCCCTGCTCCTGCCGGTCCGTCAATTGCGATATTGATTTTTCTCATACTATGTCTTCTCCTGATTCTATATATTCCTGTGAAGCATACACAGGTTGAAAAACAATTTAATATATGGAACTGCCAGCCGCATAGCCGGTAGACCAAGCGATCTGCAAATTAAATCCGCCGGTCATGGCATCCACATCCAACACCTCTCCGACAAAATACAAGCCGGAAACCAGCTTTGATTCCATAGTAGACGGAACAATTTCCTTTACGGAAATTCCTCCCTTTGTAATCACCGCTTCTTTGTAATCACGCAACCCGGTTACATTCATAGTAAGATGTTTCAACAAATAACCGAGTGCTTTGCGTTCTTCCTTGGAAATTGCATTTACTTTTTTGTCCGGATCGATTCCTGACAGTTCGACAATCACCTCTATCATACGCTGCGGCAAAAGTTTGTCCAAAGAATTTTTAAAGCTTTTGTTTTTAGCCTCATCAAAATCAGATAGCAACCTTGCATCTAACATTTCTTCTGTTAAAGCCGGTTTTAAGTCCACCTGCACCGTTGGAAGTTCATTACCCTTTAACACTTCCTCTGCCGTATAACTGCTGGCGCTTAAAACTAAAGGTCCGCTGATTCCAAAGTGGGTAAACAACATTTCACCCATATCGGAATACAATACTTTTTTACCCTGAAGAAGTTTTAATTCTACGTTTTTCAAGGTAAGGCCCATAAGACGCGGTGCAAATTCCTCTTTTATATTTAATGCAACTAACGACGGTGAAAGCTTAGTTACGGTATGTCCCATCTGCTTTGCGAACCGGTAACCGTCACCGGTAGAACCGGTACTCTGATAAGAAAGACCGCCGGTAGCCACAATACATGCATCTGCAGTAATTTTTTCATTTTTACTGCCGCATACGATATACTGAAAGCAGCCTTCTTCTGCCACAATATTCTTTACCTCAGAATTTAAATTTATATGCACGCCCAGCTGTTCCATATACCGCTGCAGAACCTTAATAACATCGGAAGAATGATCCGATTGCGGAAAGACTCTCATCCCTCGTTCGGTTTTTATTTCCAGACCGATACGCTCGAAAAAATCCATCACTGCCATATTGTCAAAGGTATGAAATGCACTGTAAAGGAACCTCGGATTCGTAACAATCTGTTTCATTAAATCTTCCATATCACAAGCATTAGTGATATTACAACGTCCTTTTCCTGTAATGAACAGCTTTTTACCCAGTTTTTCATTTTTTTCAAATAAATGTACTTCATTTCCGTTTTCTGCCGCCGCAATGGCAGCCATCATGCCGGCAGCACCGCCGCCTACTACGATTACTTTACTCATAGGAACTCCTTAACGTAAGAAGGGTAAGCATGAAAAACCACGCTTACCTTCCAAGATATACTTCATCTAATTCAAATTCAATATGTCCGGTGTGATACGGACCGCCCTCAATACTGATATAAATTTTATTATATTGAGGAAGATTATCTAAAATGCTCTGTGCCAAAATGTCAATAATAGAACCTTCTACGGAAGCTCCTACATCAATAACCGGTGCCGCGTCAGATTTAAAGTCAATTCTGACACTGTTCTCCTTGATAATGATATCATTAATGCCAATATAAAAACCCTCGTCTTCCATGGCATCTACAACCTGCTCTGCTATTAGTTCCGGAGTAAGTGCATCCTCTACTGTAACCAAAACCGTTACTGCTTCTTTTTCTAAAGAATCCGGATTTAATGTGTAAATAGTGACTTCCATATTTTCCGGAGGCGCAATAGTCGGATTTTGTTCTGCTTCTGTAGGAACAACAGTAACAACCGGCTTGGTCGGAAGCGGAAGCTCTGTCGGAACAACTGTTGCGGTGTTGTCTTTTCCGCAACCGGAGATAATAAATGCGACGCAGATACATAACATGACATAGATGAAATTTTTTATTCGCATGATATGCACCTCCTTTGCAGATTTTTCTGCTCCTGTGCAATATCATATCCTTCAACTATGTCATTTGTATGTTATTCCTGTGTCAAATTTATTTTTTCTGCTTATTTTACATTCAAAACACTCTTATTCTTTATCAGATAATCCAACATGGAGATTACGGTAAGTGCAAAGGATACCCAAATAAAGATAGTTTCAAGTACAGGGAAAATAAAAAAATCCAAATGTACAATTAACAGACAGCACATAATCATCTGTGCAATAGTTTTGGATTTTCCCCAATAACTGGCTGCAAGTACCAAACCGCCTTCTGCCGCCACTGTGCGGAACCCGCTGATAATGAACTCTCTTGCCACGATAACAACTGCCACAATTAAGTTCAAAGTACCTTTCTCAACAAAACAAAGAAGTGCTGTACAAACCAAAAGCTTATCAGCTAACGGGTCCATAAATTTTCCGAAGTTTGTTACCAAGTTATGCTTTCTTGCCAAATGACCATCCACCGCATCAGAAACACATGCAACAATAAAAATTGCAAGTGCAATCCAATTATGGAAGGGAATGGTGTCAACTAAAAAAAACACCAGAAAGAATGGTATCATACACATTCTGAAAATTGTAATTTTATTTGGTAAATTCATATTCTGACCTCCTTAGTTAATCCCAGTCGGAAATTGCTTCGCCAACTAAATCATATTCTTTGGCTTGTGTAATTTTTACATCCACGAATTCACCGGACAGATAAGAATCCTTAGAGTGAACAAAAACAAAGCCGTCCACATTAGGTGCATCCATATAAGAACGCCCAATGAAAATATCATCCTCCGGAAGCTTTCCTTCTATCATAACCCGGATAGTTCTTCCGACTTTTTCTTCTCCGCGCTTTTTAGAAATCTGCTGTTGAAGCTTCATCAGCTCTTTCTGACGATGTACTTTTACTTTTTTGGTAATCTGGCCTTTCATTTTTGCGGCCGGAGTATTTTCTTCTTTGGAATAAGTAAATACACCAAGGCGTTCAAAGCCGGCTTCTTTCACAAATTCCAAAAGTTCCTGATGTTCCTCTTCCGTCTCTCCCGGGAATCCTGTAATCAAAGAAGTACGTAAAGCAATATCAGGTATTTCCTGACGAAGCTTTGTGATTAACTCAATCAGTTCTTTGTGTGTGGTACGTCTGCCCATACGTTTTAAGACTGTATCTGCCGCATGTTGGATTGGCATATCCAGATAATGGCATACTTTCGGCTGACGCTTCATTGTTTCAATCAATTCATCTGTAATTTCTTCCGGATAACAATATAGTAGACGAATCCATTCGATTCCTTCAATTTCACAAAGTTTGTCTATAAGCTCCGGAAGCATCTTTTTACCGTATAAATCCACGCCATACACCGTTGTTTCCTGCGCAATTAACGTTAATTCCTTTACACCGCCTTCCGCAAGGAACCGGGCTTCTTTAATTAAACGCTCCATCGGAACGCTGCGGAACTTTCCGCGCAGGGACGGTATAATACAGTAAGTACAAAACTTATCGCATCCTTCCGCTATTTTCAAATAGGAAAAGTATCCGCCGGTAGTATTCACACGATTGGTTTCCGGCAACGGAAGCGCCTGCAAATCTTCATAGCACTCCGTCTTTTTACCGTCAAGCACTGTTTCGATTGCTTCTACAATTTTATCGATGGCTGTGGTACCGACAACAGCATCTACCTCCGGAATCTCATTCAAAATTTCTGTCTGATAACGCTGGGCCAGACAGCCGGAAACAAGAAGCACCTGAAGTCTTCCTAATCTTTTATATTCTGCCATTTCAAGAATGGTTTGAATGCTCTCTTCTTTTGCATCATGTATAAAACAACAGGTATTTACTACAATAATGTCTGCTTCTGCTTCCTCATTAGTTAAAGAGTATCCTTTATCACGCAGAAGCCCCAACATTACTTCACTATCTACCAGATTTTTATCACAACCTAAAGATACAAATAATACGTTCATGTAAGAACAACCTTTCTAAACACAATTACTTTAATTTTCTTAAAGCGGCTTCCAGACAGTTCTTCATCAACATTGCGATAGTCATTGGACCAACGCCGCCCGGAACCGGAGTAATAGCACCTGCAACAGGCTCAACTTCAGCATAAGCAACGTCACCGCACAGTTTCTTTCCTTCTAAGCGATGGATACCTACGTCAATTACGGTTGCACCCGGCTTAACATAATCTGCAGTAATAAACTGAGGCTTACCAATGGCAACGATTAATATATCTGCTCTCTTTGTAACTTCTTTTAACTCTGCAGTTCTGGAATGACAAATGGTTACCGTAGCATTTTCACGAAGCATCAGGGCTGCCATCGGCTTACCTACAATATTACTTCTGCCCACAACCACACATTCCTTACCGGAAATATCAATATCGGAGCGCTTTAATAATTCAATAATGCCGGCCGGAGTACAAGACACAAAGCCTTCCTTCCCAATCCATAAATGACCTACACTTACCGCATGGAAACCATCTACATCTTTATCCGGAGAAATTGCAGCAATTACCTTATCCTCATCCATATGCTTCGGAATCGGAAGCTGCACTAAAATTCCATCCACATCAGCTCTCTTATTTAACTCATCAATTAAATCCAATAATTCCTGTTCTGTTGTTTCCTCAGCCAATTCGTAAGACAGGGAACGGAAGCCGACATATTCACATGCCTTTTTCTTATTGCCTACATAAACGGAAGACGCCGGATCATTTCCCACCTGAATCACTGCCAGGGTAACTTCTCTTCCTTCTGCTTTCAGTTTTGCGGTTGCTTCCTTTACTTCGTCCTTAATCTGTGCGGAAATTAACTTTCCGTCAATAATCTTTGCCATATATAATCCTCCTCGTTTTTCTTTATTCTACATCTGTAGTTTTACATCAGTGGTGCTAAAACACGTAACACTGCCTGCGCTAATCTTTTAAAAATATTTTTTTGTGTCATTGCATAGGTTTGCTGCGCGGACACTTCCGTCATTTCCAGTAAATCTTCTTTAACCGCAGCAACCACCGGTGTACGGTAAAAAAATGTGCCGCACTCAAAATGCAGGTACAAACTTCTGTAGTCCAGGTTAATGGTACCGACAATAGCAAATTTATCATCGCATACAAAAGATTTTGCATGGACAAATCCGGGCTCATACTGATATATCTTTACACCGCCCTTAACCAGCTGGGAATAATAGGACTGGGTCAGGATAAAAACATACCGTTTATCCGGTATTCCGGGTGTAACAATACGGACATCCACTCCCCTTTTAGCGGCCAGTATCAATGCAGTCATCATTTCATTGTCAATGACAAGATATGGGGTAGACATATATATATAATCCTGTGCACTGTTAATCATATTTAAGAATACCGATTCAGATACATTTTCCCGGTCAAGCGGCGAATCACCGTATGGCTGTACATATCCTGTTGTATCTGCTGTATGTTCTGTTATTATTTTAGGCATATATCTGCGGATATCTTCTTCCTTATCCGGTCTTACACTGTTCCATGTAACAAGAAACATGGACGTTAAATTCCAAACCGCATCTCCTTTTAACATAACAGCAGTATCTTTCCAATAACCGAACCGCTCTTTCACATTAATATATTCATCTGCTAAATTCCAACCGCCCATAAAACCGACAGTTCCGTCGATAATTGTTATCTTTCGGTGATCCCTATGATTCATTACCAGCGAAAAAAACGGAATGACCGGATTAAATGCCACACTTTTAATGCCATACTCTTCCAGCTTTTTATAATACTTATACGGAAGAAGGGATACGCATCCCATGTCATCATACATAAAGCGGACTTCCACACCTTCCGAAGCCTTCTGCTTTAAAATGGTAAGAATACCATCCCACATATGGGCTTCTTCCACTATAAAATACTCCATGAAGATAAAATGTTTTGCTTTACGAAGTTCTTCCAAAAGCACAGGATAACATTCTTCTCCGCTCTTATAATAAACGGACTCCGTATTACGATAAGCCGGATAATGCGCACAGTCATTGATATATTTCATTTGACCGTATGCAGTTTTGTCTTCCTTACGGATATCTTCCAATAAATCATCTTCCGAAACAGAAAAAGCTGATATTTTTGCTGCTGCTTTATCCATCTGGATTCGCATACGTTTTGTTGGACGTTTATCTCCGAACAGCAAATACAAAATGCCTCCAAACAGCGGAAACACCAGTATAGGTATAATCCAGGCAAGTTTATAGGCAGGATTGTCATCCTTACTGATAATATATAATACTACCAGTAAACTAAGCATGGCAAGTACAGCATTTAATACGTTTGAGTATTCGGTTAATTTTGTCAGCATGCTGATTCCCCAGCATATCTGTATCAGAATAATTACCCCTACCACAAATACCCGTTTAGATATAAAATTTAAAAACTTATTTATTATTCTCATTTTCCCATGACCTCTTTAGAACAGGAACAGATTTCATTCCTTTTCCTTGCTCTTTACGTATTTTACCCTACATATCCAAAAAAGTCCAGTAGGGCAATAGTCAATTTTTTATAAACTCTGCATATACTGTAACTAAATCAAAGCAATCTGAGGTAATTCCATGGATTACAGCAAAACACACTACTATAAGTTTACTGCACCAAACAACCCAAAGCAGGCACGCTCCACAATACCTGTATTTGAAGTCGATGATGTTCCTGCCACTCCCGGTGAAGGTCCTGCAGGCTCTGCCACTCCGGATTTAAATGCAAATATCGGCTCCGAAAACAACATTCCTGCCGCACCGGGTGAAGGTCCTTTAGGCACACAGACCCCTTCTTTACCTTCCACACCTTCTTTCCCTACACCGGGTCCGATGTTTCCTCCGGTAGGTGGCGGCACCACGACTACTCCATCCTATCCAAACACAAATACCGGTAATAATGTGTTCTGGAGCTACACCTGGCTCACTCCGATTTTCGGTAACTCCTCCGTATCTTCTGTTGCTCAGGCACGTTTCTACAACGTAAATGCCATGTTAGAGCCTGTAGATATTTATATTAATGGCCAGCTGGTAGCTTCTGACCTGGACTACAGTGAATACACCGACTATCTGTACATTATTCCGGGTTACTATAATGTAACCATTTTCCGCAGAACTAATCCTGGTTATCCGTTTATTAGTACCAGAGTGAATTTTGTAAGAAATTCCGTTTGTACCATTTCTTTAATCGGAACCGTGGATAGTCCCGGTCTGCAGTTTATCTGCTAAGTTTTTGCTTTTTTAAGAATATAAAAAAGTCCGTATTTTTTGAAAGCATACACTTAAATTAAATCATAATCAAAAAATAGACCTCCGAAAACCGCTCACCGCTGACGTTTTCTTTCGGTCTATTTTTTGATATATGATTTTAGTTTGTTTAATTTTCAAAGAAATCTTCCTTTGCAAAGAATTACTTTGTAAACTCACATTCCCATCCGCCATAAATCAACAGGTCCTGCTCTGCCTTTTTACTTCCGCATAACACATCCAGTTCCAGCTTATAGGTTCCTTCCGCAAGTTCTTCTGCAGGAATCTGAAACTTCACCTGATTATTTTCAGTAATTACATTATTAGGCACAGCATTTTCCATAACCACTGTTCCTTCTGCATTCAGCACCCGATAATTTTCTAATTCCAACACTTCAATTTCACGGTACGGAATCATTTCAATCTTCACCATTTCTACGGTTACCATAAGAACGTCTTCTTCTACCGCCGCATAAACCAAAAGTTCGTCTGTGGCATTATGATAGGTTTGTCCTGTTATTGCACCGTCAAATCGCTTAGTGTCTCTGAAAAATCCTTTTTCCGTTGTTGCCATTACCGTAATTCCTGTCAAGCAAAAACAAGCTGCAAGCGTTGCTGCAATTATCGCTGGTTTCTTAAAACTTTTTATCACATTTTTCTTCATGTTTTCTTTCTCCTTATTTTTCTCAAGTTTTGTTAAACAATTTTTTAGAATACGTTTCCTCATTTCTTCCGACATGTTAATATGTAGTACTTGATTTACCATTCGTTTTTCCATTACATATACTCCTTCCGATAGGCATCCTTCAGTAGCTGACGCCCCTTTTTCAACCGCATTTTCACCGCAGAAGACGTCCTGCCTATCATACCTGCAATATCTTCCATCCGATATTCTTCCACATAGTACAGATATAGCACAGACTTATATTTTTCCGGCAGAACCATCAAAGCTTCCATAATGCCGCTGTCTGATGCTTCATTCCCGACCTCAACCCGGTATTCCGGCAGACTTTCTATCGCAACCACCGGATGTCTCATACGAAACCGAAGTATATCTTTGCACCGGTTGGCTGCCACAGTAAGCAGCCAAGCTTTTTCATGGTCCTTATTTTTGAATTCCGGTGCTTTCTTCCAATATTTTAATAAAGTTTCCTGTACAACGTCCTCTGCATCTTCTGCAGTTCCAAGCATAAGTAAGGAATATCGAAACAACATATTACCGTAAGTATCCAATATGTTTTCTAATACATCCGCCGGCCGTACAGATGAATTTTTCATTGTTTCATCCTCCTTTCACTTAGTACACGTTTTAAATCTTCCTTTGGTCAAATTTTTAAAAATCCTTTCATATTTTTTAATGCATTTTTTTCTAACCTGGATACCTGTGCCTGGGAAATATGGATTTCGTCAGCAACCTCCATCTGGGTTTTTCCTTCAAAAAAACGTAATTCTATTATGTTTTTTTCTCTTGGTGACAACTTGCCCATTGCCTCCTTGATTGAAATATCTTCAATCCAGTTTTCTTCCCTGTTCTTTTTATCACTGACCTGGTCCATCAAAAACAACGCATCTCCCGAGTCTGAATATACCGGCTCATATAACGACATTGGCGCCTGTATTGCATCCAGTGCATTCAGAATATCTTCCCTCGGAATTCCTGATTCTTTTGAAATTTCATCTATGGTAGGCTCACGGTCCATGCTCTTTTGTAACAAGTCTCTTGCATAAATTGCTTTATACGCAATATCACGAAGAGAGCGGCTCACCCTGATGGAATTATTATCCCTTAGATATCGTCTGATTTCTCCAATAATCATCGGAACCGCATACGTAGAAAATTTCACTCCCTGGGTAATATCAAAATTATCAATTGCTTTCATTAGTCCGATACAGCCAATTTGAAACAAATCATCCACATTTTCATTACTGGAAGAAAAACGTTGAATAATACTTAACACCAGTCTTAAATTTCCTTTTATATAAATGTCTCTTGCTGCTGTATCCCCTTCTTTAATCCTACGTATCAATTCTTCTTTTTCTTCGCCTTTCAGCAGCGGAAGCTTTGATGTATTTACACCGCATATTTCAACTCTGTATCCAGCCATGGCAATCCTCCCTGAATTTCTATACAGTAAATCATTTGCCAAACCGCTGGAAATTATACATACAAAAATCTTAGCTCAATTTTACTATTTCATTTCGCAACCGCCTCATTATTTTCTTTTCCAGCCTTGAAATATACGACTGGGAAATCCCAAGTAAATCTGCAACCTCCTTTTGTGTTTTTTCTTTACCATCCCTGCTGTTTAAACCAAATCTCAAATCAATAATCACTTTTTCGCGTTCATTTAAATGTTTCATTGCCTGTCGCAACATCTGACGATTTGCTTCTTCTTCCATGTTTTTATATACACAATCTTCTTCCGTACCCAAAATATCCGATAACAGAAGTTCATTACCATCCCAATCTACATTTAGTGGCTCATCAATGGACACTTCCAGTTTTATTTTATTATTTTTACGTAAATACATTAGTATTTCATTTTCAATGCATCTGGAGGCATACGTTGCTAATTTAATATTTTTTCCGGTATTAAATGTATTAATTGCTTTAATTAGCCCAATCGTCCCGATAGAAATTAAATCTTCCACACTAATTCCTGTATTATCAAATTTCTTAGCTATGTATACTACCAGACGCAAATTTCGTTCTACTAATGTAGACTTTGCCATTTCTCTATGTTCAGTTTCCAAAAGCTCTAGCATTCTGTTTTCTTCCGATGTTTCCAATGGAGGAGGAAGTACTTCTACCCCTCCGATATAATGAATTTCACCCTTTTTTCCAAATAATAATTCCCTGATACCGGTTACCATTCGAAACATCATTTTACCCTGTACGGAAATTTTAATTAACATTTTCTTCACCCTAACCTTCCTGTAATAATCCACAATGAAAAATCACCTGATATTCCTTCCCTTTATATAGATTCTCTTTTGTGGCAGCACAAATCACCTCCCTGAATTTCATCTTCTTATTTTGCCACTTAATACTTACATAATCTAACATAATCCCTTCCAGTATCCCATTTTCCTTTCCTACACTGTGAAACGGAATAAAATGCAGTTTCTCAGGATGACTCTCCCTGCAATAAGCAATTATTTCTTTTATCATTTTTTCATTTATTAAGATAACCGGCTTATGATAAAAAGGATCATATAGTTTATTTCCCGTATCCATAAGTGCTGTTGCTAATATAGTTCTATCTTCAAATTCCAGCACCGTTTTTACTTTCATATGTTCCTCTTTCCATCTGAGTCTGCTTTGTTTTTCCAACAAAATGCAAAAAATCACTGCTATAAGAGAGACCATTATCCCGGCAATAGAATCCGTTTTTACTCCCCAAAACAAAACCAGGTAAAAACTAATACCCGCCAATACTGTTATTGATATCATAGACAAAAACATATGCCATACTAAATTTTTGCTTCCAAATGCAAGAAGATTCATAAAAACAAGTGCCCCTGCCTGAAGAAAAAATATGCCGGCTGTATTCTCCTGTTGTATGTACCAAAATAATCCCAGACACGTCACTAAAGCGCCGGCAGCTGCCGCTGTCAGACATTGCAAGGTACGGTATGTCCTTGTAATTTGACGTACTATAAATAGCACAAGTACATTCATCCAAAAATTCCATAAAAAAAACAGATCAATATAAAGAATCCGGTCCACAACTCACCTCCTGTATTCAGTATAAATCTGTCCAATCATTTTTTTTGTCAAAACATGAGAATAACTCTATTAATTTAGCAATAAAAAAAGACAAAAAATGGCATGTGAACTTAATCACATGCCATAAAATATTTTTTATTTATTCCTTACCTTTTTTATCGGTCAAAAAGCTTGGAATGTTTATTTTCTTTTTTCCTAAATCCATTACTTCGTCATTATTTTCAACTGTTGCAGCAGTTTCACGGAACTCCCGCATCGGAGAATACCCTGCAGTTGACATTCCGCGGTCTGTCTGACCGGCCGGCTTATAACCTGTACCGATATAACTGGAAATTGGCTTTCTGTTATTATCTTTTAATCTAAAATCAAATTGATCTGCAACACCGCCATTCAATATGGTGCCTGTTGTGAATGATGGCATTCTTCTTGCATTTTCCGCTTCTGCCTGCTTTGCAGCTGCTTCCATGCCGGTAGCGATAATCGTTACTGTTACAGACTCCTGAACGCTTAAATCTTCGATACAACCAAAGATAATATTGGCATCTTCTCCTACCAGTTCCTGTACATATGTTGCTGCCTCTGTTGCTTCTAAGAATGCAACATCGCCGGAGAAGTTGATAATCATTCCGTCTGCACCATTGATGGTTGTTTCCAGAAGCGGACTCTGAATTGCCTGCTGAACTGCAGCCATACAACGGTCTTCACCCGTTGCAGTACCCATACCGATATGAGCAATACCCTTATCTCTCATGATGGTTTGTACATCTGCGAAGTCAAGATTCATCTGACCCTTCTTATTAATCAGGTCCGTAATGCCCTGTACGCTCTGCATAAGAACTTCATCTGTACGTGCAAAAGCATCAGCCATGGATGCTCTTCTGTCCATAAGGCCTAATAACTTATCATTTGGAATAACAATTAAAGTATCTACATTGTGGCGAAGACGTTCAATACCGTCTAACGCAAACTGCATACGCTTCTTTCCTTCAAACTTGAAAGGCTTTGTTACAAAGCCGACAGTAAGAATGCCCATTTCTTTTGCAAGCTGAGCTACCACCGGAGCTGCACCGGTACCGGTACCGCCACCCATACCGCAGGTGATAATAACCATATCATAATCACGGACAACTTCTGCAAGCTCGTCCTTATTTTCTTCTGCTGCTTTTTCACCCTTTTCAGGATCGGCACCTGCACCAAGACCTCTGGTAAGCTTTTCGCCAATTTGGATACACTGCTCTGCCTTACAATTTCTTAACTGCTGTTTATCTGTGTTAATACATACAAATTCTACGCCTGTTACACCGGAAGTAATCATACGGTCTACCGCATTATTTCCGCCACCGCCGACACCTACAACCAGAATTCTTGCTGCTACATCAGGTTCGCCCTTGCTAATTTCAATCATATTACTACCCACGGATTTATCCTCCTTTTATATAAAAATAGATGATATACTGTCTATTCCAATCATTCTAACAACATCTTGTGTTTATATACACTTCTTCCAATATACCTATACTATATAATATACTTGTAAATTGCTTATTAATCAAGCATATTTTTAGAATTTTTTATTTTTTTATTCTGTTTTCTTTCAAAATCTTTCCTTTATGGTTCTTTAAAAATAACATCTGCATTATCTCTGGAATAATTTCGCATATCCAATGTACCGCTCCGGCCTTGGACAGACTGCAAAATCCCTGCTAATGCTTTTAATGGTTCGTCATAACTTGTCCTTTTTCCCAACAAGACCGTAATGTTTTTTAACTGCAATGTTATTTCATAATTTGAATCAAAAGAAATCTCCTCAACCAGCAGTTCATTCAATTCAATTAATCTGGTCAATTCCAAAATAGTATCAAATAAACTTTGCTTTTGTACTTTTAACTGTTTATAGAGAACAATTTCATCAAATTCCAGTCCTGTCACCACCGGAACACCTTCTACCGATGCATCAGCACTTTCCACTATAATCCCGTCTTTATCAAAAAACATATAACGCCCCATGATAATTACACTGCCGGTGATACGCTTTTCATGTACCAATACTCTGGCACTTTGACGGTCCGTATACATAATTTCATACTTTTCCACAAAAGGAATCTTCTTCTGCGAAATTGAATCCGATAAACAAAACAACGGAGTTAAGGAAGTGAAAAATCCGATATCCAGCCGTTTTGTAAATTCAGCTTCCGTATATCTGCTTAACCCATCAAAACTGATGTTTTTCAGACGATACCAATTATATCCCCAAATACCGGCAGAAATAACAGCCAATACTCCTAACATCAAAATCAGCAGCCTTACGGAAATTCCTTTTTCGTTTGCTCTGTCTTTTTCCTGTTCCATCCTTCAAACCTATTCTCTATATTCTATCTGATTGGATACACCCAATGCAATTCCCATTTCAAACAACAATGCCACCAAAGAGCTGCCGCCATAACTGATAAAAGGCAACGGAATGCCGGTAGACGGAATTGTATTTGTTACTACCGCCACATTAATTACAACCTGCGCTGCAATATGTGCCATAACACCAACCGCTATCAGACTGCCAAATAAATCCGGTGCATTTACCGCAATAACGAACAATCTCCATAACAGGAACAAAAACAGCAATAAAATTGCCACAGCTCCGATTAGGCCCATTTCTTCACAAATCACAGAAAAAATCATGTCATTATGGGATTCCGGAATAAAACCCAGTTTCTGTACACTGTTGCCAAGTCCCTTGCCCCAGAAACCTCCGGAAGCAATGGCGTAAAGTCCCTGTAATGTCTGATATCCTTTCGGATGAGTCTCCACATTTAACCACGCATCAATTCTGGAAATTCGGAAGCCTTCACCAAAAACAAACACTGCCACTACAGCTGCAACTCCGAGAACAACGACTCCCCAGTAATACTTTTTCTTTTTACTGGTCACAAAACATATGGAAATAACAATCACCGAAAGTACCATTGCCGTACTTAAATTCTCAATAACAACAAGGAAAATCAACGGTGCAACACGGATTAAAACCCCTACGAATCCTCTGATTTTATTCAGCATTTTTGGTGCACGGCTGGCAAGGTACGCTGTCAGCAGCACAACACATATCTTGGTTAATTCAGAAGGCTGAAAGCTTCCGATACCCGGAATTTCAATCCAGCGCTTTGCACCTTTGATATCCTCACCCACAACCAGAACTAAAATTTGCAGGGCAAAACAAAGAATATACAGAACGCTTATCGGGCGGATTTTTATGACTGGTAACGGATGGATAATATACCGGTAGTCAATTAACGATACCACTATCATAACAAACAAGCCAAATGCTGCAAAAATCGCCTGTTTTTTTAAAAAGAATGTTGCTTCTCCGTAATACTTTGTTGCATTATAAGAGCTGGTACTGTAAATCATGACCAAGCCAAGCCCCACAAGAAACGCTGTCAGAAACAGCAGGCTGAAATCATACGCTCTGTGTACTTTTCCCGGCACTTTTCTTACATTTTGTTCAACTTCTGTTATTGTTTCCTGTCTTCTTTGACTCATTCTGTAATTCCTTTAACATAATCTTTAAACATGCGTCCGCGCTCTTCATAATTTTTGAACATTCCCCAGCTTGCGCAGGCAGGAGAAAGCAACACCGCATCTCCGGATTCTGCATGAGAAACACAAAACTCCATTGCTTCTTCAAAGGACTCCATTAAAACAACCGATTCCATTCCCATTCGCTTTGCAGTTTCCGCTATCTTTTCTTTCGTTTGTCCAATGAGTACTAAATACTTTACTTTTCCGTCAAATGCAGCAATCCATTCTTCATATTCGGAATTCTTATCATAACCGCCGCCAATAAGCAACGTAGGCTTACTCATAGCCTGAATACCTTTAATTGCAGCATCAGGATTGGTTCCTTTGGAATCATTGTAATAATCCACACCTCTCTTGGTTGCTACAAATTCAATACGGTGTTCAACCGCATGAAAGCTAATCAGCCCCTGTCTTATTGCAGAAAGCGGAACCTCCATGCACAATGCTGCACCAATAGCAGCCATTGCATTTTCATAATTGTGCAATCCGATAATATTCAACTCTTCTGTTTTACAAATTTCTGTACAGTTACCCTCTTTGGCATACAGAATGGAATCCCCGTCAAGATATAACCCATTTTCAAGTTTTTGCCGGCTGGAAAACCATAAGATACGGCAGGTCAGTTCCTTGGCATATTCCCTGAGCATAGCATCTTCAAAATTCAGGATACAGGTCTGATTTTCTCCCTGATATTTTGCCACATTCAGCTTTGCTCTGGCATAGTTTTCCATCGTATAATGGCGGTTTAAATGATCCGGAGTCAAATTTAAAATCATACTGACATCCGGTATAAAATCGTCCTGCACGGTTTCTAACTGGAAACTGGAAAGCTCCGCTACCGTTACAGAGCTTTCTGTAATCTGTTCTGCCATTTCCGTATACGGAATGCCGATATTTCCTACTACAAATACATCCTGAAACCACTGCTTCATAATTTCACCGGTTAAGGCCGTTGTAGTAGTTTTTCCGTTTGTACCGGTAATACCGATAAATTTGCCGCCGGCAATCTGATACGCCAGTTCAATTTCTCCCCATACCGGAACACCTTGTTCTTTTAGTTTTATAACAAACGGCAAATCGGTAGGTACCCCCGGACTCAATACCAAAAGTTCCGTTTCTTTTGCTAATTCATCTGTAAATTCGCCGCATACCAGAGTAATCTTTTCTCCGATCCGTTCAAAAACTTTTTCTTTTTCCAACGCTTCGTTACTGTCGTATAAAGCTACCTTTGCATTTTTATGTAATAACAGCTTTACTGCTGCAATACCGCTGATTCCGCTTCCTACTACAGTCACTTTTTTATTTGTAAACATACTGTTTCTCTCCCCTTTATTAATCTGTTACTTATTCTATCACAAAATGTAAAATGTGCAACAAAAATCACTAAGTTTCCGGTTTCTGTTCTATACCAAGATACGGTAACACTACTTCAAACAATTCTGCCATAACCGGCGCTGCAATAGTTCCTCCGTAATACAGTCCTTTGGGTTCATCAATAATCACCATGGCAATTACCTTAGGATTATCTGCAGGCGCAAAACCAAGAAAAGAAGCAATATACTTTCCGCTTCTTCTCGGTAACTTTTCTGACGTTGCAGTTTTTCCACCGATGCAAAATCCTTCCACATAAGCATTGTGTCCGGTTCCTTCCGATACAACTTTTTCCAACACGGTCCGCATTATCTCAGAGGTCTTTGCAGAAATAACTCCACTCTCTCCGATACCATTTACTGTTTTTATGGTAACACCTGCATTATTTACAATTTCAGTCACCAAATGAGGCGTGATTTTAGTACCACCGTTAATAATTGTGCTTGTTGCTGACATCAATTGCAAAGGTGTTATTTGAAACGACTGTCCGAAAGAAATGGTAGCGAGTTCCACTTCTTTTACATTTTCTGCTTTATGCATGATGGAAGAAGCTTCTCCCGGCAAATCAATACCCGTCTTATTAAACAAGCCCAAAGTACGGAAAGTTTCATATAAGTTTTCTGTTCCTGTACGTCCTCCGATTTCCATAAATGCCGGATTGCAGGAATTCATTATGGCTTCCGTGAAAGTTTGGGAACCATGTCCCTGGGTTTTATGGCACCGGATTCTCCGGTCCGCTACAATTTTATATCCGGGACAATAAAAATTATGTCCTAATTCCAGGCAATCATGTTCAAATGCTGCCGTTGCAGTAATTATCTTAAATGCAGACCCTGGCTCATACGTATCGCTGATACAGGAATTCCTCCACATTTGATTCAGTAGTTCTGTTTTTCCCTCATTATTTCCTTCTGAAACGAATTCCGTTAACTCATAAGGTTTATTTAAATCGTATTCCGGTACATTTACGAGAGCATATATTTCCCCGTTTTGCGGATTCATAACTATAATACTGACATTTTTTGCAGATTTTGCTTCCAGAACCTTCATGGAAATTTGTTCTGCATAGCTTTGAATTGCTACATCCAAAGATGTTTTAATACTGTTTCCGGTTATCGGAGAAACCATAGTTTCTGCCATATCCGGTATTTCCATACCATGAGCTGTAGCCATAGTCAATATTTTCCCGTTATCGCCTTTTAACCAAAAATCATACTTTACTTCTAACCCAAGAATTCCCTGATTATCGCTTCCGGTAAACCCAAGTACCTTAGAAGCTAAAGAACCGTAGGGATAAAAGCGACGGTAATCTTCATCCACCATTACTCCATCTAATTCAAAAGCCCGTATATCATCTGCTATTTCTTTATCTACATTGGTTTTTATTATTTCAATGGATGAATTTTTTTCTACCCGTTTCCGTACATAAGCCTCACTCAGTTCAAGTTTATCGCAAAGCACCTGAATTACCCGTTCCGAATCTGTAATTTGATTATGAATTACGGAAATCGTACAAACCGGCATATTATCTGCCAAAATTTCTCCGTTCCGGTCATAAATTTTTCCCCGTTCTGCTTTTATGACACGTTCTCTTTCATGAAGATTTTTTGCCGCTTCAGCAAGATGAGCAGAACCCGGTATCATCAAATAAAACACACGGACCATAAGGCCAACTGCCGCCAGGATAACTACAAAAAGGACAAGTAAAAGATTCCGCTTTTGGAACGTTCTGATAAAGTGCATACCATACCTTTCTTCTTTTCTTATCCTTTTAATGTATTCTTTTATAATTGTAAATATGTTCTTATTCTTGTATTACATTGGTATCTTCTTCATTATTTTCCGGATTATACTCCGGATTATCCTCTTCATTTACCAATAAATCATCATCATTTATCATTTGGATACGATAGTTGATTTCACCTTCCGGATACATCTTTAAATATGGCAATGTTTCCTCTAAAACGGCTGCCGCCAATGTGGAAGCGGTTGCAGATTTGGACATTTTCTCCGGATCGTGCGCCTCATCCACTACTACATAAATCACTACGGTACGGTCTTCTGTTTCTACAAATCCAAGAAAAGAAACTAAATTCTTTCCTTCGGAACGCGGAAGTTTTTGCGCAGTTCCTGTTTTTCCGCCCAACATATATCCGTTTACCTGTGCCTTGGTAGCTGTACCTTCTTTTACCGTTAAGTACATCGCTTCTTTGATAAACGCACTTGTTTCCGCAGATACTGTTTTTGTCACAACAATCGGTTCAATTTTTTTAATAGTAGCACCCTCAGAATTTTTTATAGCACGGACCACATGCGGTTCGTAATATGTGCCTCCGTTTACTAAAGATGCAAATGCAGACGCCATTTGAACCATATTCACTGTAAGAGACTGTCCAAAACTACTGGTTGCCAATTCAGTCTGGTTTAAATTTTCCAAAGCCACCAGGGAACCTGTGCTTTCTCCCGGCAAATCAATACCCGTTTTGCTGCCCAGTCGGAAATGCTTCTGGTAAGAATAGAAAATCTCCCTTCCTTCTTCCGCTGCAATCTGCATTAATGCGTCATTACAAGAGTACATCAATGCCTGTACCAGACTTATTTTACCATGTCCTCTGGAATTACTGCATTTGATTGAAATATCGTCTGTGAACACTTCTTTACCATCGCAGACAAATTCATCATCAACGGAAGATATCGTTTCTTCTAATGCGGCGGCCACCGTAATCGGCTTAAAAGTAGACCCCGGCTCATACGCATCCGAAATACAGAAATTGCGCCAAATTCTATACCTTGCCGTCATTTTGTCTGTTGCTGACATTGCATCAAGTTCCTCTTGGGAATAAAAGTCATCTAAGGATCTCGGGTCATTTAAATCATAGCTGTAATTCGACTGCATGGCAAGGATTTCACCGTTATCTGCATCCATCATTAAGATGCCTACATTTTCCGCCCCGACGGTATCCAGAAACTCTTCCACATACCGCTGAACCACCCGTTGCACATTTATATCAATAGTAGATACTATCTGGTTTCCGTTTACTGCATCCTTAACGGTTTTCTGAATATTAAGGCTGGAGTCATAATAGCCATAGGTTCTTCCATTAATTCCGGTCAATTCATCATTATACTGCTGTTCTATGCCATAGGAACCATCTCCGTCCACAATAAATCCTATGATATGGGATGCAACCGTCTGATACGGATACGAGCGTCTGTACTCTTCTTCAAACCACACACCCTTAATTTCACCTTTTAATTCTTTATCCTGTTCTTTTTGTTTTTTCCACTCTTCTTCATATTGAGTCATTAACTCTTTTTCTGCATACGACAGCTGTCGTCTAAGTGGAACATAGGAGCTGTCTTTCTTTTCTACAAGAATAGTACGTAATTCATTCTCGTCTAATCCATACACTTGTACTAAAGCCTGTATGGTCGGGTCTACATTTTCTTCTTTGCTCAGTAACACCTTAGGATCTAAAATCAAATGATAAATTAAATCACTGGCCGCCAACACATTACCGTTTCTATCTAAAATAGCTCCCCGTTTATATGGGATTTCAGAAGAAACATAACTCTGCTGCGCCAGTGCACTTTTTTCATATTTATCATTTCCTGACAAAAAAGCAAGACGAACCAGTAGTATCAAAAATGCTACTACTATTACACCGAATACAACTACAAGAGTTGACTGCATCCAGGATCTGAATTTTCTGATTTGCTTTTTCTTTGGTTTTTCCTGCTTTTCTTTCATAATTCCTCACATTACTCCGGAATATCCTGATATTGACGGAAATATCCCACCGGTTCGTTATCATAATAAATTACTTCGTTATTATTCGGATATACCATACCGAGGACACCGACTGCCATCTGATATACGGTTTCCAAATCATACTTTTCATTTTCTAACACTGCAGCCAGTGCATCATTTTCTTTTTCTAATCCGGTAATCTGTTTTTCCAATCCGGAAATAGATTTATTTAATTGTACCACATCAGACTGTACTTTTAAATAGTTAACACACATTAATAATGTGACAGCAATGGCGCCCATTAAAAACAGCATAGAAATCAAATCAATATTCTGTTTGATTTTCACTTTCGGCTGATCTTCCGGCAGTTCCACCTTTCTTGGACGACGGATTTCTTCCTGCTCCCATTGAGGCTGTAATTTTCTTACTGCAGAACCATTTTCGTATCCCATTGTTGAATATCTTCTTCTCTCTTCCATAAATCCTCCTGTGCCGGCATCCTTTCCGGCAGTGTTAATTATGCTTTTTCAAAGATTCTAAGCTTTGCGCTTTTTGATCTTGAGTTCATTTCCAGTTCTTCCTCCGACGGAAGAATCGGTTTTCTTGTAATTACCTTTCCTTTGCTCTTTTTCCCGCACATGCAAACCGGAAAAGACGGCGGACAGGTACATGGATTTTCATTTTCCCTAAACTTTAATTTTACAATTCTGTCTTCCAAAGAATGAAATGTGATTACACACAATCTTCCTCCCGGAGCCAATAAATCAATCATGGCATCCAGTGTATTTTCCAGCACTTCCAATTCACGATTCAGCTCAATCCGGATTGCCTGGAATGTTTTCTTTGCCGGATGACCTGTGTTCATACGGATTTTTGCAGGAACCGCCGCCTTTATAGCTTCCACCAGTTCAAAGGTTGTTTCCAGTGGTTTTTCCTGTCGCATCCGGACAATGTGCTTTGCTATGTTCTTTGCAAACTGGTCTTCTCCGTAATCCTTTATCATCCGGAATAATTCCATTTCGCTGTACTCATTTACAATATCCTTTGCGGTTTTTTCCATCCGGTTGTCCATTCTCATATCAAGAGGTGCATCCACCTTGTAAGTAAATCCACGTTCTGCCGTATCCAGCTGGTAGGAAGAAACACCAAGGTCTAACATAATACCATTTACCGTATCAATGCCAAGATTTCTCAGCACCTCCGGCATAGACTCATAATTGCTTCTTACTACCGTAACAAACGGAAAGTCCTTTAAACGTTCTCCTGCTGCTGCGATAGCATCTTCATCCTGGTCAATTCCAATGAATCGTCCCTGACCTTGCAACTGCTCACAAACGCTTTTTGCATGTCCTGCACCTCCGAGAGTACCATCTACATAGATTCCACCCGGTGTTACATTTAAACCATCTACTGTTTCTTTAAACAATACGGATATATGTTTGAATTCTTTTTCTCCGTTCATAACCTGTTCCTTTCTTTAGAAGCTAAGACCAAATTCCGACATATGCTCTGCTACGTCATCCATATTGTCATAACAATCATTTTCTTCCCAACGTTCCTTGCTCCAAACTTCAATCTTGGAAAGGACACCGACAAACACTACTTCTTTTTCTAATCCGGCAGCCATACGGAGTTTAGACGGAATCAAAAATCTTCCCTGCTTGTCCACCTCACAGGAGGCTGCACCGGCCATGAAATAACGTTGAAGTTTTCTGGCTTCTTTAGTTCCCGGAAGTTTTTTTAATCCTTCCACGAAATTTTCCCATTCGTCGTAAGAATATACAAAAAGGCAGCCATCCAATCCCTGGGTTACTACGAAGTTCTCACCTAACGCCTCACGAAATTTGGACGGAACAATGATACGTCCTTTTTCATCAATCGTATGATTATATTCACCCATGAACATCCGGCTCACCTCCTCCGTATTTGTATTATGTGACTAAAACCGCTCCACTTTACTCCATTTTCACCCACATATACTATCCTTTCCTCCATTTTACTCCACTTTAGTGAAAATAGCAAGCAAAAAATGCATAAAAAAAGAACATATCATGTATTTTTGATATGTTCTTCCCATTATAAATTATTTATTTGTTTTCTTTCCCGAAGAAAGTTTTTTCGGCTGTGCTTTTTGAAGCTGCAAATACTGTTTCATCTGCTCATATAAAACAAACGCTCCGATCAAAACAAGTCCCAATGCAATCATATGTTCAATAGAAAACCTGCTTCCCATGATTTTTTGGGAATCAAGCCGGATAAACTCCATCCCAAATATCATAGCACCATAGCCCATTAAATACACCGAAAGAATGATGCCGTTCATTTTTTTCAATTTCCAAAGTAATAACAACACAAAAAGTAATATCAGCATTAGTATTGTTTCATATAGTGCAACCGGATGTACCTGCAGAAAATCTCCCTGTATCATTTTGGAAGAAGTTCTGCCCAGTGTAACAGCTTTAGCATCCACATCCCAAACGGATACCTGCATTGCAAAAGTACCATCTGAATAGGTACCCAACATATTTCTTCCAAAAAAACATCCGATTCCCGCCAGAATTTGTCCGCAAAGAATTCCCGGCATTGCCGTATCACATATTTGCAGCCAGGAAAGCTTTTTTTGTCTGCAGTAAAGATAAGACACCAGCAATCCTGCAATAATTGCGCCTCCGACAGACATTCCCCCGTCACCGATATCAAATACACTTCCCTGATCAGAAATGAAATACTGCCAATGGCTGAGGACATATCCTACTCTGGAACCGATTACCCCCGCAAATACCATCCGTATGGCAAGATCTAAATAATGCTCTGTGTTTTGTTCTGTTTTCTTTGCCAGACGCTCTGTGATAAACAATCCCAAGAACATGGCTGCTGCAATGCATATTCCCACCAGGGAAATGTGTATACCGAATATTTCAAAACCTTTTACCAGTTTTTCGATATGCAAATCCAATCCCGGAAAATTCACCGGACCGCCTGTTGTTAAAAAGATTACCAAATCTACTCTCCTTATACGAAGCAAATTGCTTTATACGTTAAAACGGAATAATACAACATCGCCGTCCTGTACTACATACTCCTTACCTTCTGAGCGTACAAGACCTTTTTCTTTTGCTGCATTAAAACTGCCACACTCGGTCAGGTTTTCATAACTTACAATTTCTGCACGGATAAAGCCACGCTCAAAGTCACTATGGATTTTGCCCGCAGCCTGAGGAGCCTTGGTTCCGCGTGTAATTGTCCAAGCCTTAGTTTCCTTCGGACCAGCTGTTAAATAACTAATCAGACCAAGGGTATGATAGCTGGCACGAATTAACTTCTCCAGACCGCTTTCGGTTAAACCAAGGTCATCTAAGAACATCTTCTTATCTTCCTCATCCAGTTCCGCAATTTCCTGCTCGATTTGAGCGCAGATAACAAACACTTCAGAACCTTCACCTGCGGCAAATTCCTGTACCTTCTGAACAAAAGCATTGGATGCACCTTCATCTGCCAGGTCGGAATCCTTTACATTTGCGGCATAAATTACCGGCTTACCGGTTAACATATTATATTCTGCATAAAACGCTGCTTCTTCCTCATCTAAAAGTTCAAAAGATTTCGCCATTTTTCCTGCTTCCAAATGTTTCTGAAGACGTTCAATCATGGCTGCTTCCTTAGCTAAAGACTTGTCATTCTTTGCGCCACGGATTACTCTGGACGCTCTTCTTTCCAGAACTTCCATGTCAGAGAAAATAAGTTCCATGTCAATCGTCTCGATATCTCTTACCGGGTCAACAGAACCTTCTACATGAATAATGTTGGAATCTTCAAAACAACGTACCACGTGGACAATAGCATCTACTTCCCTGATATTTGCAAGGAACTGGTTACCAAGACCTTCTCCCTTGGAAGCTCCCTTAACAAGTCCTGCAATGTCTACGAATTCCACAACAGCCGGAACCACTTTTTCAGAATCATACAGTTTTCCGAGCACATCCAGTCTTTCATCCGGAACAGGAACGATACCAACATTCGGATCGATGGTACAGAACGGATAGTTTGCAGATTCTGCTCCTGCTTTTGTTAATGAGTTGAATAATGTACTTTTACCAACATTTGGTAATCCTACGATACCTAATTTCATAATGCTTTTTTTCCTTTCTTACTTCCCTTATTTATCCCGAGATTCCACAACAATAAAGGTTCCTTTAGAAAACTCCACTTTTGCTTCCTCTTCTGTAATTTCATTACTGATTCCCAGTGTCCTCTCACGATAAAACGTAAGCCGTTCTACCGGATATTTAAAACCTGTGAGTGTAACTTCTTCTACCGTTTCCGTAAGCGGAAGCAAAGAAAGAAAGTTTCCTCCGGTATTCTTTCGTTGTAATACAAAACTCTTGTTTTTTAGATACAATCGGTTGTTTTCATTAAGGATTTCAGCGTAGACACCCTGCTTTAATAATCTTTCCAACAAAAAGATATTGCCAAGACTATGATCAAGCCTTGAGCCTGTAGCCCCGAAAAACACCAGTCTGTCACACCCCGCATCCATTGCGGTTTCAATCGCCAATTCAGTATCTGTCTGATCTTTTTCCGGTGGATGCCGCAAAATAATCTCTTTATCATAGTGTTCCAACAAATCATGGTTCACTGTATCAAAATCACCCACAATAAAATCCGGTTTTATTCCCAACTGATGGGTAATTTCTAAAGCGCCGTCTACAACTATCCTAAGTTGTCCCGGATGGCTGTCCAGATAATCTGCCAAAAATGCTTCATCCAAAACACCACCGGTAATAATGCAAGCACACTTACTCATGATACACTTCCCTCATCTGCCGGTAAAAAGCATCCATATTCTCTTTTATATTCCCTCTAAACACCGCAGTTCCTGCAACTACCACATTAACACCGGCTTCCATAACTTCTTTTACATTTCCAAGATGAATTCCGCCGTCCACTTCCAAATCACAAGCCGGATTCTGCTCATTTATCATGCGGCGTACTGCCTTAATTTTCTCCAGAGTATAAGGTATAAATTTCTGCCCGCCAAATCCCGGATGCACCGACATAAGCAAAATCAAATCAACTTTTTTTATCCATGGCTCCACTACCGAAACATCGGTATCCGGACTTATCGACATGCCAACCTTACAGCCGGACTCCCGGATTTTTAATACGGTCGCTTCGATATCTTCACATGCTTCTGCATGAATAGTAATCAAATCTGCCCCTACCCGCTTGAACTCCTCAATATAACGTATTGGTTCCTGCACCATCAGGTGAACATCAAAAAACAAATCGGTTGACGGACGGATACTTTCAATTACTGGCATTCCGAAAGAAATACTTGGTACAAAAAGACCATCCATAACATCTACATGAAGCCAGTCGCCGCCTGCAGTTTCAATCTCTTTAATTTGTTCTCCCAGCCTCGTAAAATCAGCCGCCAGCATAGATGGTGACAAATGAAACATAATAATTCTCCCTTTTCCCGATTAGTAACGGTATTTCTCTTTTTCTTTTAGTTCTTTATAAAGCTGCAGATAGCTGAGATACCTTTGTTTAGATACCAATCCCGCTTTTCCTGCCTGCTTTACGGCACAATCCGGTTCATTTTGATGAACACACCCCCGGAACCGGCACTTTCCTTCATGCGGATAAAATTCCGGAAAAAAGTGCTTTAATTCCTCCGCTTGTATATCTTCCAGTTCCAACGAACTGAATCCCGGAGTATCCAGGATATAGGTATCATCGTTTATCCATATAAACTCCGAATGTCTTGTAGTATGCTTTCCGCGCCGGATTTTTTCACTGACAGCACCGGTTTCCATAGTAACTCCCGCCTGTAGCAAATTCACCAACGTAGATTTCCCCACGCCGGACGGACCTGCCAACACCGTGGTTTTATGTTCCAGCAGTTTAGCAATTTCCTCCGTACCTTTCTTTCCTTTTGCAGAAAGAAAGCGGATTTCGTAACCGGAGTTACGATATCCGTTTTCTATTTTTTTACACTCTTCTTCTGATATTAAATCTGTTTTATTGAAACAGATAATCACAGGAAGCTTCTGTCTTGTCATTAAAATCAGAAAACGGTCCAGTAAGCCAAAATTCGGTTCCGGGTCCTTCGCCGCAAACACAACCAGTGCCTGGTCTGCATTAGCAACTGCCGGACGAATCAGTTCACTTTTCCTTGGCAGAATATCCACAAGGGACGCCAGTTTTTTTTCTTCATCTAAAATTTCCAGTTCTACATCATCCCCTACCAAGGGCTTGATTTTCTGATTGCGGAAGATGCCTTTGGCTTTACATTCATAGACATCGGCACCTGCCGTATGCACATAATAGAATCCCGCGATTCCTTTAATAATTTTTCCTGTCACTATTCTGTAAACTCCTGTAACTCAACCAGCCATTCATCTACCATCATACCGTCATCTCCAACAAAGAGATATACGTATGCAAAGCCCTCTTCCAGACCCGGATAGTCCTTTGCATTTAATTTAAAGTAGAATCCGTCTTCCGGATATGCCGCGTATGATATATCGCCTTCTGCTACAGTATATGCCACATTATCACCCTGTCTGATTTCGATATAGTAGAATACGGTTTCTCCTTCATACATCGGTTTTTCTTTGCCGGAGGTATTTAAGGATAACGGATAATAAGTTTCTGCCGCCTGGGTCGGTTCCGGTGTTGGCTCCGCAGTAGGTTCCGGGGTCGGTTCCGGTGTTACGGTAGGTTCTTCAGGCTCTCCCGGTTCCGGTGTAGCCATCGGTTCTGTGGTCTCGTTTGGATCCGGTGTTGGTTCAGGCGTAGGTTCTGTAGTAACATCAGGATTGTCAACCGGAACATCGGTCGGTGCCGGTGTAGCCGTTGCTGTTGCAGAGCCTTTGCTTACTACAACGTTTACTGCAGTTCCGGACAAAACGGTATCCTCTACTGCCACATCCTGACGCATAATAAACCCTTCCGCAAATACTTCAGAAAAATCTTCCGTAGTTTCGCCAAGAACAAGACCTTTTTCCTCTAATGCAGTTCTTGCTTCTTCGATAGTTTTTCCTACCAGATTCACCATCTGGACATAGGTAGGATTTTTACCGGTACTTACCACAATGGTAATGGTATCACCTTCGTAAATTGTTTCACCAAAAGCCGGTTCCGTACGGATAACCAGACCATTAGACATTTCTTCGCTGGATTCATAGGAAGGCATTACAATAAAGCCCTTCTGCTTTAAGAACTGGGTAGCATCTTCCTGGGTCATACCTGTAATGCGGTCTACTGTTAAAGGCTCCTTACCCGCACTAATGGTAAGCTTAACCGTAGCATCCATGAGTACATCCACTTCAGCCAACGGATACTGGCTGATAACCGTACCCTTTGGTTCATTACTGTAATCTTCCCGCTCTAAAATAACCGTAAAGTCTTCTGACTTTAACTTTAACAGATTCTCAGCATCTTCAAAAGTATATCCCTTTAAATTCGGCATCTTAATGGTACCGATTGGTGTCGGAGTCGGACTGGAGGTTGGCGCAACCGTTGCCGTTATTGTAGGCGAAGGTGTTGGTGTCGGCTGACCGTTAAACAAATCAGCAATACCAAAAAATCTGGCTGCCAGATAAATTATTCCGCCGGTAAGTGCAATAGCAACAATAATACTACCTATAATCACAACTTTTTCCCAGGTGGAATTAATACTGTCTAATTCTTCCTCTTCTTCCTTTAACACCTGACTCTTACCCTTTTGACGGTTGTCATAATTGGTTACAGGAGATTTTGCCGCTGTAGTCCGGATTACTTCCACTTCGTTTTCCGTAAACATTTTCGTTGGATTATCCGGCACATAGCCATTTGCAGCAAGCTTAACAAAATCACCTTCCGGATTAGTAATGGAACGTTTTAAGTCTACAATTAATTCAGATGCAGATAAATAACGGTTTTCCGGACGTTTCTGCATACATTTCTGAACAATACGGTCCAAGCTGTACTGTACGGCAGGAACAAGCTCTCTCACCGGCTGCGGCTCGCTTTGGATATGAAGAAGCGCTACGGAAACCGTATTTTCACCCGCAAACGGCAAAGTTCCGCTTAACATTTCATATAAAGTGACACCTAAAGAATAGATATCGCTCTTTTCATCACAATAGCCACCCCTCGCCTGTTCAGGAGAAAGATAATGCACGGAACCAATGGCATTCTGCGTATATGTATTTGCAGAAACAGCCTTTGCAATACCAAAATCGGCAACCTTTACCTTACCTTCTCTGGAAATCATAATATTCTGAGGTTTAATATCTCTGTGGATAATATGATTATTGTGCGCAGCTTCCAAGCCCTGGGCAATCTGAATAGCAATACCCACAGCTTCTTTAATGGCAAGGCGGCCTTTTTTCTCGATAAATTTCTTTAAGGTAATACCCTCAACCAATTCCATTACAATATAATGAAGACCATTATCTTCACCGACATCATAGACGCTTACAATATTCGGATGAGACAAACCTGCTGCGGACTGTGCTTCACCACGGAACTTAGTGATAAAGTTCTTATCTCCGGAATATTCCTGCTTTAAAATTTTAATTGCAACATAGCGGTTTAAACGGTGACATTTTGCTTTATAAACATCTGCCATTCCGCCCGAACCGATTTTTTCGATAATTTCGTATCTATCATCACTGATATACATACCGGGTTTAACCATACTTACCTCCATCTGCGTATGTGATATTAAATATCATTTATATATGAATCAGGACCAGAGATATGTTATCTCTTCCCCCATTTTCATTGGCTAATCCAATCAGCTTTGCAGCCTTTTCCTCCAAGGAAGCTTCCTGTGCGAGCACCACTTCCTTTATGGTGGAATCCTCTACCATATTAGTAAGACCATCTGAACAGAGAATAATATAATCTCCTGCTTCAAGCTCTACTTCGAAGAAATCGGGAACCGCCTGTTCAATTGCCCCTAAAGCCCTGGTAATCACATTTTTTTCAGGATGGTTTTTTGCATCTTTCCTATCAATTTCTCCACGGAGAATTTTTTCTTCTACTAAGGAATGATCCTGTGTGATCTGCCTTATGGTTCCTTTTTCATTCAAAAGATATAAACGGCTGTCTCCGATATTTAAAACATAAAGGCTTCCTTCGGATATGCTGGCTGCTACAAAAGTTGTTCCCATACCTTCATAATCCGAATCTGCCAAAGCTTCTTTTATCAGACGTTCATTTACCGCCCGGATGGCACCTTCCATGGAACCGATAATAGTTCGCGCTTTTTGTTCTTTTAACTCTTTTTCAAACTCGGTTACACTGTAACGGGACGCAAAATCTCCGGCTTTGTGACCACCCATACCATCTGCCACTATGTAAAGATTCGGCAATAACCCTACGGCATTATCATTACAATATACATAATCCTGATTTACTTCACGTCGAATTCCGACATCTGTCATTCCGAATGATTCCACGGTTATTCCTCCTCTCCATCGTAAATATCTTTTGTGGTATAGCTCCGGCGCAACTGCCCGCAAGCCGCATTAATATCAGAGCCCATTTCTCTTCTTATAGTAACATTTATTCGATTTTTTTCAAGTATATTTTTGAAATTTTGGATTGCATCCGCCCGGGACTTCTTATAATCCCTCTCTTTAATCGGATTTACCGGAATCAGATTTACATGGCAGTTCTTGCCTTTTAAACGTCTTGATAATTCCTGTGCGCATTCCGCGGAATCATTTACACCTGCCACAAGACTGTATTCAAAAGTAATCCGTCTGGAAGTTTTTTCATAGTAATAATCACAAGCAGCCAGGACTTCTTCCAACTTATATTTGTAGGCAACCGGCATCATCTGCTTTCTGATTTCGTCATTTGGGGCATGCAAAGAAAGCGCCAATGTCAGCGGCAGATTTTCTTCAGCCAGACGCTTCATGTTCTCAACGATACCGCAGGTAGACACCGTAATATTTCTTACACTGATATTTTTTCCTTCTTTTGCAGAAAGAATACGGACAAAGCGGACAAAATTGTCATAATTGTCCATTGGTTCCCCGGTACCCATCACTACCACATTAGAAACTGTTTCTCCTGTGATACGTTCAATTTCATAAATCTGTTCCAACATCTCGGAAGCCTTTAAATTGCGGATTAAGCCACCTAACGTGGAAGCACAGAATTTACAACCCATCCGGCAGCCGGCCTGAGAAGAAATGCATACAGAATTTCCGTGATGATACTTCATCAATACGCTTTCAATTGCCTGTCCGTCAGAAAGTTCAAACAAAAACTTTTTTGTTCCGTCCAATGACTCCAAACGGTCAATCTCCGTAATGGAAGTAAATTCACATTCTTTCGCCATTTTTTCACGCAATGCTTTGGACACATTAGACATTTCCTCAAAGGAAGAAACCCTCTTTTCATGCAGCCATCCGAAAATTTGGGCAGCACGGAACGGTTTTTCTCCCCATTCTGTCAGTAGCACCTTTAATTCATCAATTGTCCTGGATTTTATGTCAATTCTTTCTGTCATACTTCTTCCTTTAGTTCTTTTTTTTCAATCTCGCAATAAAAAATCCGTCACAGGCATGAACTCCGGGTAGTAACTGAATATAAGCGTTCTCCCTCACATCTGCTTTCAACGCATCAGGAACGGTTACTTCATCCATTGCCGGAGCAAATCCGTATTTGTCGCAGAATTCTCTCACCTGTTCTTCATTTTCTTCTTTATTTATGGTACAAGTGCTGTACATAAGTATACCGCCCGGTTTTACATAGCGATGTACTACACTCAGCATTTCTTTTTGCAATTTCACCAGTTCGTTCTGGCTTTCCTTCGTCATACGATAACGGATTTCCGGTTTTTTTGCCATGATACCGATACCGGAGCAAGGTAAGTCGGCAATCACCACATCCGCCTGCTCTGTCATTGTTTCATCCAAAAGGGTGGCGTCTGACACTTGAACCGTTATATTCTTTACCTGTAGACGTTCTGCATTTTCTTTAATTAAAGCAGTTTTCTTCTCACTGACATCCCTGGAAATAACAGTTCCGCCACCGAGATTTTCCAGCAAATTAGCTGCGTGGATTGCTTTGCCACCCGGCGCCGAACATACATCTAACACCAGATTATCTTTTTTTAACCCGGCAAGTTCCGCCACCAGCATGGAACTTTCATCCTGTATCTGGAAATATCCTTCCTTAAACTCCGATATTTTTTCCAGAGTATCATATCCTGAAATATAAAGAGCATCCGTAGCATATATACCGTTTTCTGCAACTATCCCCTGTTGTTCCAGACGTTCCCTCAATTCTGCTTTTGAAATTTTTGTTGTATTACAACGTATGGTTGTATTAGGATTTCTTAGAGATCCTTCTACTATTTTCTCTGCCTGTTCCAAACCATATTCTTTCAGAAAATAATCGCACAGCCATTCCGGCATGGAATAACGGATACTTAGATATCCGGCAGGGGATTTTTCCCTGTCCGGATATGACGCATCCAATTTCCCTTGTTCCCGGTTTCTTGCCACGTTACGGAGCACTCCGTTCACAAAACCGGAAAGTCCCTGCAAGCCCTTTCCTTTTACAAGTTTTACTGCTTCATTACAAACCGCAGAATCCGGTACGCTGTCCATATATATCAGCTGATATACCGACATGCGGAGTATGGTACGGATAACCGGTTTCATTTTCTTTACCGGAGTTTTGGATACCTGGTTTAAAATATAATCGATAGTAAGCAATCGCTCCAGGGTGCCTTCTGCCAGGCGGGTTATAAAAGCGCGGTTCCGTTTTTCCGCATCCTTTTCCCTGTCTAACACTTGCCGAAGCACCACATGGGAATACTCATTCTCTTCCAATACCTTATATATTACCTGAAATGCAGTTTCTCTTGTATTTTTCATGAAGTATTTTCTATCCTTCTAATCTCTTCTTCTATTTCCAAACAACAACACCAGCCGGAGCAGCTGTAACACAGAGGATGCGGCTGCCGCCACATAAGTCAGCGCTGCTGCATCCAAAACTTTTTTAGTTTTCGGAAGTTCATCCGCATACAAAATTCCTGTCTCCTCCAGAAGATTCATCGCACGCCGGGATGCATTGTACTCCACAGGCAAGGTCAAAAGCTGAAAAGCTACTGCCAATGAAAACATGATAATTCCAATTCGGACTAACGTACCGCTTCCGCCGAATAACAAGCCGATTAAAATTAATGGCCAGGAAATATTGGCTCCAAAGCTTGCCACCGGTGCTATTGCCGTGCGCCATCTTAACGGTGCATAACCTCTGTCGTGCTGGATAGCATGTCCTGCCTCGTGGGCAGCAACCCCAATAGCTGCTACAGAGAAATTACCATACACGGAATCCGATAGGTTCAGCGTTTTATTCCGCGGATCATAATGGTCGGTTAAATTTCCCTGCACATGCTGAATAGATACATCATAAATTCCCGACACCGTCAGAATTTTGTGGGCCGCCTGAGCTCCTGTCATTCCGGAAAGACTGGCTTCCCCGGAATATTTTGCATACGTACTTTTTACTTTGGATGATGCCCACAAAGAAAGCACCAATCCGATTAACACTAAAATGTAAGTAGGGTCAAATCCATAATAGTAGAAAGGCATTGCGTTCTCCTTTCGGTTCTACCTAAAATTATTATCTGCCGAGCAGTGTTCCCGCTTCTAAAGTAAAGCCGCGTAAAAACTCTTCTGCAGTCATCTTACGTTTACCCTCCAGCTGAAGTTCTTTAATCCGGAGTACTCCGTCACCGGTAAGGACATCAAAACTATCCTTAGAAACAGCAATTATTGCACCGGTATCTAAGCCCTTGGAGCTTTTACCTGCCTCCTCAGCAGAAAGCACTTCTGCCTTCCAAAGCTTTAACATTTTTCCGTCCAACTTAGTATACGCGGTCGGCCATGGGTTTAAACCACGAATCCATCTTTCTAATTGCACAGCCGGCTTGGAAAAGTCAAGATTTCCCATAGTTTTATCCAGCATTTTCACATAAGTCGCTTCTTCCTCATTCTGACGGATTCTTGGTGCGCGGCCGGTTTCCAGTGCATCCATCGCTTCAATCAGCAGCGGACCGCCAATCTCTGCCAGTTTATCATGAAGAGAGCCTGCTGTTTCCTCCTCATCAAGCACCACTTCTTTTGTCATAATAATATCACCGGTATCCATGGTTTCTGCCATATGCATAATAGTAACACCGCTTTTTTCATCGCCATTTAATACTGCCCACTGGATTGGAGATGCACCTCTGTACTTCGGAAGTAATGATGCATGGACATTGATACATCCAAATCTTGGCATATCTAAAATAGCCTTTGGAAGCAGTTTACCATAAGCAGCCACTAAAATAATGTCCGGCTGATATGCTTTTAATTGTTCAATAAATGCTTCATCCCTTGCACGCTGTGGCTGAAGCACCGGAATTCCTGCCGCAAGAGCCACCTCTTTTACCGGAGGAAATGCCATTTCGTGACCTCTTCCCTTTGGCTTATCTGTCTGGGTTACTACCGCAACCACTTCATGTTTGGAAGCAAGTACGGATTTTAATACTGTTGCCGCAATTTCCGGCGTTCCCATAAATATTGCTCTCATTATTCTTCGTCCCTCGCTACATCGTGGATTCCGCCTTCTGCCTTGGATACATATACAATACCGTGCAGATGGTCGATTTCATGGCAGAATGCTCTTGCAAGAAGCTCGGTTCCTTCGTAGATTACTTCTTCCATATTTTCATCCAACGCCTTAACTTTTACATAGTTTGGTCTGGTTACCACGCCGGATTTTCCCGGAACACTCAAACAGCCTTCTTCACCGGTCTGCTCACCATCGGTTTCAATAATTTCCGGATTGATTAAAATAATCGGACAATCACCGTCTTCGGAAACATCAATTACTACGACCTGCTTAAGGATTCCTACCTGAGGAGCAGCAAGACCTACTCCGTTTGCTTCATACATCGTATCGAGCATATCTTCAATCAACACTTGAAGTTTATGATTCATTTCTTTTACCGGCTTACACTCCTTGGTAAGACAGCTGTCTCCCATCGTTCTGATATTTCTGATTGCCATTTTCTTTTCCTCCTGAATACTCTGTATTTTAGTAACTGCCCATCGGATTAAAATCCATCTGCAGTATCACATTTTTATCCTGTTCCCTGAAAGGTTCCAATATATCTGCCAACTCTGTTAGTATACCATAAGTATCAGCTTTTATATAGATTAAATTTCTATAAAAATCATTACTTTTTGCGATACTTGCTTTGGTTGGACCGATAACGGATATATATTCCCCTATTTTCGTTTTTGCAAACTCTTTTGCCGCAACCGCCACATGTTCACAAAATTGTCCGGTTTTGTCTTCATCCCTGCCGATGCAGAGTACGGCAAGAATATGTGCCTGCGGCGGATATTTTAACATTTTCCGGAAAGCCATTTCCTGACGGAAAAAACCGATATAATCTTCCTTTGCCGCCGTGGTAATACTGTAATGTTCCGGTTGATAGGTCTGGATGATAACCTTGCCTGGAAGTTCATCCCTGCCTGCACGGCCTGCTGCCTGGGCAAGAAGCTGGAACGTCCGTTCCGCCGAACGGTAATCCGACACATTCAGTGATAAATCCGCAGCTAAAATTCCCACAAGGGTAACCTTTGGAAAATCATGCCCTTTTACAATCATCTGGGTTCCGACCAATATATCGGCTCCTTCATTAGCAAAAGTTGATAAAATTTTCTCGTAGCTTTCTTTTTCTTTCGTTGTATCCGCATCCATACGAAGTACCCTTGCCTGCGGAAACAGTTTCTTTACCGCCTCTTCTACCTTTTGAGTACCGGTACCAAAGGCGGCAATATACGGAGAGGCACACTCCGGACATTTTTCCGGCAACGGGATGGTATGTCCGCAATAATGACAGTGCAATGTCTGATCATAATGCAGTGTTAAGGATACCGAACAATGCGGGCACATAATCGGTTTGCCGCAACTTCTGCAGGATACCGAGCCGGAATAGCCGCGACGGTTTAGAAACAGCATGGTCTGTTCGCCCCTTGCCAGTCGTTCTTCCATTTCCTTTTGTAAGGCTCTGCTGAACATGGAACGGTTTTTTGCTGCCATTTCTTCCTTTAAATCAACAATTTCCACTGCAGGAAGTGTCGCGTTTTTCGCACGCTCCTTTAGTTCGAGCAAGACATATTCTCCGCGTTCTGCTCTTTCATATGCTTCAATAGATGGTGTGGCGGAACCAAGAATCACACAGGAATCTGTCATTCTCGCCAGTTCAATGGCTGTTTCCCTGGCATGATACTTTGGTACCTGTTCACTCTTATATGAATTTTCATGCTCTTCATCTATTACAATACAGCCCAGATGTTCAAACGGTGTAAATAAGGCAGAACGCGGACCAATCATAATGTCCAGCTTTCCCTCTTTTGCTAAACGGTACTGGTCATAACGTTCCCCGGCAGATAATTTGGAATGAAGGAATGCTACCCTGTTTCCGAACCGTTCCGTAAATCGTCGGACGGTCTGATAGGTCAGGGCAATTTCAGGAATCAACACAATCACCTGTTTTCCCATTCCTACAATACACTCTATCGTCTGTAAGTAAACCTCTGTTTTACCGCTTCCTGTTACACCGTGAATCAAATACGTATTTCTTTTACCGGCTTTATAATCTTCACAAATTCGGTTACACAGTTTTTGTTGGTTTTCATTCAATACTACTCTTGTAGAATTCTCTGTATTCTTTCCGCCTGTTGTCCGATATACTTCTTCTACAATTGTTGTAATAATCCCCTGTTCCTCTAAAGCCTTTAAAGTAGCTGCATTAACGTTAAGTTTACCTGTGACCAGTTCTTTCGGGATTGGCTGGTAGGTCAACAATTCCTTCATTAATCTTGCCCGTGCCACATTGTGCTTTTTAGCAAACTTTTTCAACAATTCTTCAGCTGTAGAACGATCGACTGCTAATGCTATCTGTTTCTTTTCCACCGGTTTTACACTCTTTTTCACCGACAGCACAGTCCGTAAGGCATCATTCATGGTGCCGCCGAAATTTTCTTTCATCCAGTGTGCCAGTGCAATCATTCTGGATTCGATAAGAACCCCCTTATCCACTAAGTTTGCAATTTCTTTGATACGGTGCTCCTCAATTTTAGGCTTATCGGAAAGTCCTACCACATATCCGGTCAGACGACGGTTTCCCATACCAAAGGTAACTTCCACCGGCATTCCTACCCGGACCTTATTTTGTAAGTGTTCCGGTATTTTATACTGATAAGTTTTATCTAAGCTCTCATGGGAAATATCCACGATGATATCTGCATATAACACCGTCTCACCACCTTTATTTTATATTTCTTTAGCAAAAAATAATAAATTCTCGTATTACAGAAACGCTTTCACAATTTCTTCCGTATGCATTCCGCGGGAGCCTTTTACCAGTACTACATCGCCTGTGGTAAGAATCGTTTTTAAATACGCCACTGCTTCTTCATTGGAAGAAAAACTGTATACCTGCTGCATTCCCTGCTTTCCCGCCTCATCGGCAATATAGGCCGCCTGCGTACCTACCGTAATCAGAATATCACAGTTTCTGCCCTGTTCACATAATCCTGCAAGATAAGCACCAACCTCCCTGTGCAGGCTCTCAGAGGCTTCACCAAGCTCCAATACATCTGCAAAAACCGCAATATGACGTTTTCCTTCCAAGGATAACATAACCTGGGCACCGCTCTTCATGGAGTCCGGGCTGGCATTATAGGTATCGTCAATCCATGTAATATCATTTTCTTTTTTTATCTGACCGCGCATGGCAATCGGCTCATAGTTTGCAAGCCCTTCTGCCGCCGTTTCCGGTGCAATACCATAACGCATGGCTACTGCAATAGCCGCCAGGGCATTCATCACATTATGGTTGCCGTACACTTTAAGTTTTACAGGAATCTTTTTTTCTGTACCATTTTCCTTTACAACCGCAATAAATCCGATTCCACTGCCATCTGTTACTAAATTCATGGCAGACACATCAAATTGTGCCGTTGTTCCGTTTTCGCAAATACCGTATGTTACCGCTCCGGTATGTTCAAGTATTGGCAGTGTTTCCTTATCACAGTCTATACTAATGGAGTTCTGTGTTATTTCTGTGGCTAATTCATGAAGTAATGTATCATTTCCGTTAACAAACAGCACAGAATTTGTATCAAATTCATTGACAATATTCAATTTTTCCTTGCGGATATTCTCTTTGGAACCAAGCTGGGCAATATGTGCTACACCGATATTGGTCATGACCGCACATTCCGGCTTTGCAACAAAGGCAAGATTTCTCATCTCACCAACTTCACTCATGCCCATCTCGATTACTGCCAAATCATAGGATTCATCCATATAAAACATCATAAGAGGCAGACCTATCTGACTGTTCTTATTGCCGATGGTCTTTAATACCTTTTTTTCTGTTTCCAAAGCAGCAGAAATCATTTCCTTTGTGGTTGTTTTGCCCACGCTTCCGGTAATGCCGATAACAGGAATAGAAAAACATCCGCGGTACCAGGCAGCAAATTTCTGCAGTGCTTTTACGGTATCTTCAACAGCAACAACAGAAGCACCTGCCTTCCCGGCAATCTCTAAAATTTCGGATTTATAGGCACTTTCTTTTTGCATAAACAATGTTTTTGCGCCACCTGCCAGTGCCCCCGCCACATACTTATGTCCATCGGTTTTTTCACCGATAATCGGCACAAACAGCGCATCCTCTGCTTGTTCTCTGGAATCTATGGTGACATTTTTAATACTTTGTGCCGGATTACCCGTCAGCAATTTTCCGCCAACCGCCTGCACCAGCTGCTCCACTTTTACAGGAATCATAATGCTTTTCTCTCTTCCTCAGACATTTCTTCTAAAATTTCACGGATTAACACGCGCTCATCCATTGGATATTTTACTCCGTTGATTTCCTGATAATCCTCATGACCTTTTCCTGCCAAAACAATCACATCTCCATCCTGTGCATTTAAAATGCAGTAACGGATTGCTTCTTTTCTGTCCTGAATCATGACATATTCACCGGACTTTCTCTTCACGCCGGTAAGAATATCTTCCATAATGGCCTGTGGTTCCTCAGTGCGCGGATTATCACTTGTAATCACGGTTAAATCAGCATATTCCGATGATATCTCACCCATTTCAAACCGACGGTCCCTGGAACGGTTTCCACCGCATCCGAACAGGGCAACAATTCTCTTTGGATGATAATCGGCAAGAGTCGTCAGTAAACTCTTTAAGCTCATGGCGTTATGAGCGTAGTCAATCATTACCGTAAAACGATTGGAAACTTCCACCGGTTCCACTCTTCCCTTTACCTTAACCGCACGAAGCGCCTGCTTAATCGTTTCAGAAGGAATGTTAAAATGTCTGCATACCGCAAGTGCAGTCAGGGAATTGTACACCGTAAATTTGCCCGGCACACCTACGGTAACATCAATTTCCATGTTGCCCTTGGTAGTGTAGGAAACCAGTAATTCGCCTTCTTTGTTATGTAAATCCACGTTAACTGCCTGAAGGTCTGCTCCATCCTGCATACCATAGGTTTCCAGTTCACAGGTATGGCCGTCAAGTACAGCTTTCATGTGTTCATCATCAAAATTTGCGATACCAACCTTACACTGCTTAAACAGCAGCCTCTTACAGTGAAGATAGTCATCAAAATCCTTATGCTCATTGCCGCCGATATGGTCAGGAGAAAGGTTGGTAAAAATTCCGTAATCAAACAGAAATCCACCTACGCGATGCAGCATCAGTCCTTGTGAAGAAACCTCCATAACCACGCATTTACAGCCTGCATTAACCATATCACGGAAATACTTCTGCACAAAATAGGATTCCGGCGTGGTATTGTTAGACGGAATATGTGTATCTCCGATAATTGCCTCAATCGTACCGATTAACCCAGTTTTGTAACCTGCAAGCTCCAGTGTATTACGAATCATGTAGGAGGTTGTGGTTTTTCCCTTCGTACCTGTAATACCAATGGTAACCAGTTCCTTTGCCGGATGCCCGAAATATGCTGCTGACATACATGCCAGAGCTTCTCTTGTGTTTTCGCAAACAACAAGACATACTCCATCAGCTACTTCTACCTCATGTTCAGCAATAATTGCAATTGCGCCCGCCTTTACAGCCTCCGATGCAAAGGTATGTCCGTCATGTACCGCACCGCTGATGCAAACGAAAACCGCCCCCGGAACAATGGCTTTACGGGAGTCAAATACCAGTTCCGTAACCGGAATATCTTCTGTTCCTTTCATAATTTGATAGGAAAATCCCGTTAATAACTCTTTTAAATTCATTGTACAAAATTCCTTTCCATGTAGCTTTTTGCATGACTTTACACAAAACTTCATAGTATATAATACGCAAAGCAGGGGATGCAGGTTCGCATCCCCTTATCTTTTTATTATAAGTTTACCAACCGAGAACCCTGTCGTAAAGTTCTTCGTACTTTCTTGCAGAGCTTACCCAGGAGAAGTCCTTAGCCATAGCGCGGTCTACAATCTTGTTCCACTCTCTCTTCTGGTTGTAATAAACATGCTTTGCATAACGTACCATATCCAACATCTCGTGAGCGTTATAGTTACAGAAACCAAAGCCGGTTCCGGTACCTTCATACTCATTATATGGCTCTACGGTGTCTTTTAAGCCACCGGTTTCTCTTACCATAGGAATTGTACCGTATCTCATGCTCATTAACTGGCTTAAACCACAAGGCTCAAACAGGGATGGCATCAGGAACGCATCACAGGATGCATAAATACGGTGTGCTCTCTCGTTGTTGTAATAAATACTGGAAGATACTCTTCCGTGGTACTTCCATTCGTAATGACGGAACATGTTCTCGTACTTTGGATCACCGGTACCGAGGATAACAAACTGCATATCCTCTGCACAAAGTTCTTCCATCACACATTCTACAAGGTCAAGACCCTTCTGGTCTGTCAGACGGGAAACAAGACCTACCATAAACTTCTTGCCGTCTACCTCTAAGCCAAGCTCCTTCTGTAATTCCATTTTATTTTTTGCTTTTTCCTTACGGAAGTTGCCGGCATTAAACGGATGCCAAACAGCCGGGTCTGTTTCCGGATTCCACTCGCTGTAGTCAATACCGTTTACAATACCGCATAAGCAGTTGTTACGGGCTCTCATTAAGCCGTCTAATCCTTCACCGTAGAATGGCATCTGGATTTCACCGGCATAGGTTTCACTAACTGTGGTTACATAATCGGCATATACAATACCGCCCTTTAAGTAGTTGGCATCACCATATGCTTCCAGCTTATCAGGAGTGAAGAAATAATCGGAAAGACCGGTCATATCTTTTACTGTCTGCTTATCCCAAACACCCTGGAACTTTAAATTATGGATAGTCATGATGCTCTTGATTCCGTGATAGAAAGGATCCTTTGCAAAGCTGTCGATATCCTTTAAATAAACCGGAATAAGACCTGTCTGCCAGTCGTTACAATGCACAACGTCCGGACGGAAATCCAAGGATGGCAGTGCAGATAATACCGCACGGCAGAAGAAAGCAAATTTTTCCAAGTCCTCATGAATGTTACCATATGGACGGTCACCGTTGAAGTAGTATTCGTTGTCTACTAAATAGAACGTAACACCGTTTAACTGTGTTTCTAAAATTCCGACATACTGCCGTCTCCAGCTCAAATCCATATAAAAGTGGGTTTTATATACAAAATTCTGCTTGAATTTTTCCGGAATGGCACGATAATTCGGCAGAATAACGCGCACATCATATTTTTCTTTGTCAATATACTTTGGTAACTCACCCGCAACGTCCGCCAGACCACCGGTCTTAATAAACGGAACACATTCTGAAGAAACAAATAATACCTTTTTCATACAGCCTCCTTCTTATGTAGATCAGAACAATTTCTTGATCAGTATCTCTAATTATTCTACCACATTTTTTTCTCTTTGAAAAGAGTTATATAGGCATTTTATACTCCAATCTGATTTTATCTGCAATCAGGGCAACAAATTCGGAGTTGGTAGGTTTTCCCTTTCCTCCATGGATTGTATATCCGAACAATGCATCAATTGTATCCATCTTACCTCTGCTCCATGCAACTTCAATTGCATGACGTATCGCACGTTCCACGCGGCTCGGTGTTGTTTTGTGACGTTTTGCGATAGTCGGATACAGCTGCTTTGTAATAGAATTTAACATTTCCGTATCATTTACCGACATCATAATGGCATCCCTTAAATAATGATATCCTTTAATGTGGGCCGGAACACCGATTTCGTGAATTACGTTGGTCACATCCGATTCCAAATTACGCTCTAAAAATGCATTACTGCCCTTCGCAGCACCAGCTCCATCTGCCCGTCTGTGACTGCTAACACCACGTAACTGTTTAATTCTGGAAATCACAAGTTCATAATCAAATGGCTTTAACATGTAATAGCTTGCACCAAGTTCAAAAGCACTTTCTGTTACCACTTCCTGACCGATACCGGTAATTACAATAAAGGACGGAACCTTTTTCAATGTAATGTCCTTCTTTACATGTTCCATAACTCCAAGACCGTCCAGTTTTGGCATAATTAAATCCAAAAGTACCACATCCGGCTCCTTTGTTCTGATTTGCTCCAACGCATCCATACCATCTTCTGCTTTTCCGATTACTTCTATTTCTTTATCCTTTTTGATTGCTTCTTCCAGTAGTCCTGCGGATCTAAGATTATCATCTGCAATTAAAACCTTAATTTTTCCCATTTTCTTCTTCCTTTCGATTTTACATTTCATGGAAATTCTTTCCAAATATTATTATATCCAATTTTTGCCAAATTTCAATAGGAAAATTGTAAAAAATTTGCAATTTTCTTGTTTTTCTCAAAGAAACCTAAAAAAAGAGAGTGCAAATGATGTCATCTGCGCTCTCTTTCTATCTTTTTTCAAATCATCCCGCTCTAAAATCTTCTCGCATAACCACATTTTCTGCATAATTCTTCCGTTGCATTTCTGCACTGAAAACCGCTTCTCATGGAATTTGCCCGTTCGGAAGAAAGAATTTCTTCCACCGTTTGCTCAAAAATATTTCCAAGTGCAATTTCACCTTCACGGTCCAAACAGCAAGGAATCACGGTTCCGTCACAAAGCACGGCAAAATGATCTTTCAGACCATAGCAGTAAACATCACTGCCTCTATCTTCCTTTTCCATATCCGGCCATTCAAACCGCTCTCCGTATTCCAAATGAAGTTTGTTCCGTATTCTGGCACCTTTACTGCCTTCCTTCCATTCTTCACCGGAAAAATATGACTGCAACCTATACAGTGTATTAATATTTCTTCCTTCGTCATACCCCTTGTTCCACAGCCGTAGAACAGTTAAAATCCCGGATTTACTGGCAGCATCTGCAAATTGCATGCAATCCGAGATATATTCTTCATAGGCTTCATTGCTTCCTTCTTCAAAGCTGTGAATCGAAATATTAATTTTGTATACACCACTTTGCAAAAGTTCTTCTTTGCGTTTTTTTAACAGTGTACCATTCGTTGTTATACTAACCAAAAAGCCCTGTTCTGTCGCATATCGAATAAAATCCGGTAATAACGGATGGGTCAAAGGTTCTCCCATAACATGCAGGTACAAATATTTTGTTACACCTTTCAACCGTTCCGCGATTATTTTAAATTCTTCCATGGATAACCGTTTTAAAGGTCTCTTTGTCCCCGGACAAAACGTACAGTTTCTGTTACAAATCGTGGTAATTTCCACATATACTCTGGAATACATTTTTCTCTCTTTTCTTATAGATTCTCGATTTGCCAGTCAATTGGCGCAAGACCGTTTGCTGTCAGGAAATCATTTGCTTTACTAAAATGTTTACATCCGAAAAATCCGCGGTATGCAGATAAAGGACTCGGATGCGGTGCTTCCAAAATCAAGTGCTTCGGATTGGTTAACATGTTCTTTTTCAACTGTGCAGGTCTTCCCCAAAGCAGAAAAACTACAGGTTCATCTTTTTCATTTACCGCGCGGATGACTGCGTCCGTAAATTGTTCCCAGCCTTTTCCCTGATGAGAGTTTGCCTGATGGGCACGCACCGTAAGCACCGTGTTCAGCAACAACACCCCTTGTTCTGCCCATTTTACCAGGTAGCCGTTGTTTGGTATATCACATCCCAAATCATCCTGAAGTTCTTTATAAATATTAACAAGTGACGGAGGAATTTCTGTACCCGGTTGCACGGAAAAACAAAGTCCGTGAGCCTGACCTACATTATGGTACGGATCCTGACCCAGAATCACTACCTTAACTTTGGATAATGGTGTGAAATGGAACGCATTAAAAATATCTTCTGAAGGCGGATACACCACATGGGTACTATATTCCTGTTTCACAAAACCATACAATTCTTTATAATAATTTTTACTGAACTCCGGACGGATTGCTTCCATCCAGTCATTGTTAATCATACCCACGGTAAATTTCCTCCTTACTGTATAAAAAATGCCCGTAACCCGGGCATTTTTATTTATCTTTTACAAACGTACACTTACGCCTTCATTTCTTAAATATTGTTTTACTTCATTAATTTCTAATTCTTTATAGTGGAACAAGGATGCAGCCAAAGCAGCATCTGCACGGCCGACGGTTAAAGCATCTTTAAAGTGTTCTAAATTGCCTGCACCTCCGGAAGCAATGACCGGAATTTTTACCAGCTCAGATATGCGACTGGTAAGCTCTAAATCGTAACCGTCTTTGGTGCCGTCTTTATCCATACTGGTAACCAAGAGTTCACCCGCTCCAAGCTTATAAGCCTTTTCTGCCCATTCCAGAGCATCAATGCCCATATCCACTCTTCCGCCGTTTTTATAAATATTCCATCCGGAACCGTCCGGACGGCGCTTTGCATCAATGGCAACAACTACACACTGACTACCGAATTTATCTGCTGCACGGCTGATTAATTCAGGATTTAAAATAGCCGCCGTGTTTACTGCCACCTTATCGGCACCCTCACGTAAAATATCCCTGAAATCCTCTACCGTGCGGATACCTCCGCCGACAGTAAACGGAATAAATACGCGTTCCGCCACCTTACGGACCAGTTCTGTTTTTATTGCACGTGCATCAGAAGATGCGGTAATATCTAAAAAAACCAATTCATCCGCACCTGCCTTATCGTAAGCAGCTCCGATTTCCACCGGGTCCCCGGCATCCTTTAAATTCACGAAATTGACGCCCTTTACAACTCTTCCGTTATGAACGTCAAGACACGGAATAATTCTCTTAGTAAACATTGTTATCCTCCATTACTATATATTTACATAGTAGCAAAATTCTTTAATAATTTAAGTCCGATTTCTCCGCTCTTTTCCGGATGGAACTGACAGGCAAATACATGCTCTTTTTCCACAGCAGCATGAATATCCACCACATAATCGGTCTGCGCTGCCACAATCGGCTCTTCTGCCTTTAAATAATAGGAATGGACAAAATAAACATATGCATCTTCCGGAATTCCGGCAAATAATTTGGACTCCGGATTGATTTTCAAGGAATTCCAACCGATATGAGGAACCTTATAGCCCTCTTTATCAGGAATTCTGATAATCTTACCTTTCAAAACAGAAAGACCGTCTACTCCGGGAGACTCCTCACTGGCTTCAAATAAAAGCTGCAGTCCCAGGCAAATCCCGAGTAACGGTATCTTTCTTCTGACGGCCTCTCTGATTACCTCAGAAAGGCCGCGTGTATTTAATTTTTCCATAGCGTCGCCAAAGGCACCCACACCCGGCAGAATGATTTTATCCGCCGCCAGGATTTCCTCCGCATCGGAGGTTATCTTAGCTTCTTCTCCAAGAAAAAGCAATGCCTTCTCCACACTTTTTAAATTACCTGCATCATAATCAATTATTGCTATCATCGTTCAGTCCGCTTTCTAATACAATTTTATATAATTCCAGATTATACTCTCTGGCGGCATCCTCGTCAATATCAGAATGCATTCCGCCTGCACCTGCCTTTGCAAGCATGCTGCGAAGTACCTCTGCTTCATCCTCGGAAACATTAAATTTTTCTTTTAGCGTCTTCAAAATATGAGTTCTGACAAAGTCAAGATCCTTGTCAATACCAAGTGCAATTACGTCAGTAGTACCATAATATGTACCATAGCGGTAAAGACCGAGTAATAAGGAATGCAACGCAGCTTCGTAATCGCCCAAACGCATGTAGCTGTTGTAAGAATTTACTTCTTTATTTACAAACATGACAGTCATGATTTTATCGTTGAGCACCTGGTCTTCTTCCTTAATATCTAGTCCGTAAATATCATTGTATGCATCCGTATAATATTTTACATTGTTATTTAAAGCCTTATTAAAATTCTTTTCTGCACTTTGGATACTGATTGCATATCCAAAAATTTCACTTCCGGACAGCAACACAATTGCACATACCGCAAAAAACAGAAAAACTATGGTTGCGCCAAGACGATTAATTCTGGTTTCTTTCATTTCTTCCAGAATCAGCTTTGCCTCTTCCATCTTTTTGGCTTTCTTTTCTTCTTTTGCCAAAGCTTTCTGACGGGCTTTTTCCTCTTTTGCACGCTGAGCAAGCTGCTTTTTTTCTTCTGCCGCTAACTTCTTTTCTTCGTCCTTAGCTTTCTTCTCTTCTGTCTCTTTTTGCTTTTTTGCCGCAATTTGTTCCGGCGTTGGTTCCGGTTTAATCTTAGACGGATCTACCGGCACATTACCAAAAACAGTTTGGAAGAAAGATTTTTTCTCTTTTTTCTGCTTTTTCTTCTTTTCTTTTTGCTTACCTGCAGATGGCTCCTCTGCTTCTTTGGATGATGCCAACAAAGCTTCCAAGCCCTGGTCTGCCGCTTCCGGCTCCGGCATCATTGCCGCAGGTTCCGCATCCAAATCCTGGAACAAATCATCCAGCGCAAAAAAATCTGCTTCCTCTGCAACCGGTAAGTCCAGTCCGGAGACATCTTCCTCCATACCTGTTTCTGTAGAGATTTCTTCCACTTCTGCCGTTTCATTTCCAAACAAACCTAACAATTCTGCTAAATCATCCGGCTCATCATTGGTATTCTGCGCTGTTTTCTCCGCCATTACCGGCTCAGCCTCCGCAAAAAAATCAAAAATATCCGGCTCTTCTGATTGTTCATCCGAATTTGAAAACATTTCAGTCGAAGCATATTCTTCTGCCATCGGAAAAACAGCCGACTCCTTGGCAACATCATGAAATGCCGGAATTTCCGAACGGCTTACTCCTGCACTCTGTTCAAATTCCCTGGATAAAAGACTATCCATATCAAACTCTTCCGGTGCATCAAAGATATTATAAGCTTCGTCTTCCAGTTCCTCTACCGGACTGAAAAAATCACCCAGACTTTCATCTATACTTTGTCCGCAATTCGGACAGTACTCTAATCCATCTTCAATTTCTGTCCCGCAATGCTTACAAACTGCCATTCTTTGCTCCTCATTCCTGCAAACTTAAGTACAATGCTATTTTAAAATTAAGCGGTCAATTTCGCCTACAAGTGTACCGATTTCCGGCTTGGTAATCTGGGCATCCGCACCAAGGCTCTTACCTTTTCTCATCATATCCTCAGAAATCATGGACGAGAAAATGATAACAGGAAGGAACGATGTCTTTCCGTTGTTTTTAATCAGCTTGGTTAAATGATGACCATCCATCCTTGGCATTTCAATATCGGTAATTACCAGTTTAACTTTATCAGCCAGTGTTCCGTCCTGTGCGAATTGTTCAATTTTCTCCCAGGCTTCCTGACCATCCATATTAACGATTAAATTACTGTATCCCGCTCTCTTTAAGCAGTCCTGGATTAAATGAGATAACAACGGAGAGTCTTCTGCAATTAAGATCGGCAAATTGCTTCTTTCTCTTGCACCTAATGCTTCCACATCTTCTACCTTCAACGTAGTTGCCGGACTGATATCGGCAATAATTTTTTCAAAGTCGAGCATAATAATTAATCGACCATTAATTTTAACAATACCGGTGGCAACGCCATTTCCCTGAGTGCTTAAGGTAGCATCCGGCTTTAAAATATCTGCCCAGGAAACACGCTCAATACCAACTACGGAGTGCACATGGAATGCTGCATTGGTATGATTAAAATATGTTACTATGTAAAGGTCGGTTGCCTCGTTATCGGAACCGGGCATATTTAATACTTTGGATAAATTAATGCTTGTAATGATTTCATCACGCGGCATAAAAATACCCTCGATAGCCGGATCTGCATTTGGCACCGGAACAGCTTTGGAATATGGCAGAATCTCACGGATTTTTGCTACGTTAATACCGTATCTGTTATTGCCAATCATAAACTCAAGAATTTCTAACTCATTTGTTCCGCTTTCTAATAAAATGTTTGTATCCATAGTATACCCCTCCGTTTTTTCATACGCTTTATCTTATTATAGTATAAATTTTCTGAGAATTCAAATTTTATTTATTCTTAGGATTCAGCTTAGCAAAAACCACATCCCCCGATGCATTTTCAATAATCAGATGCATGGTATTAATTTCTTCATCCGCGATTTCAAATACCAGAACCGCCTCAGCCGTGCCTGATGCCGGAACAGGAATTTCCATGTACTGCATGTCATTTTCCAGCATAGAAAGCGATACCCTCGAAACAGTACTTAAATTCACGTCAACCGAATACTCTAACCCTTTTTCCGAAGCATCAAATACAAGATTCTCTGATGTGTTATTGTGCAGGAGGAACTTAACCACTGCGTACTGTCTGCCTTCTTTGGCCACCAGACTGAAATATTCCGTACTTTGTACCGACGTCATTAATTCAACATTTTCACAAGTTACCGTAATGTTTTCCACACCAATTATCTCGGTAATCTGTCTGCTTGTCTCAACTTCATTAAACATTGGAACCGGTGTCGGTGTTGCGGTAGGTGCTGCAGTTGCCGACGGTATTACTGTGCCGTTGTTTATATCGGCAGATGTTCCTGCCGGCAGAGTCGGTGTCGGCGTTGCCTTTACCATAGGCTCCGGCGTCGGTGTCGGCGTCAGCCGTACTTCTCTTTCTTCCGTATAGTACAACGGTGTATCATAATTCTTATCATATTTTAGCAGCAGGGATGCTGCATATTCCGCAACAATATCCATTTCCTCATCCGTTAACGGTGTTGCCTTTAAGCATCCGCAAAGCATACAAAGCATTACCGAAAAACACGCAATTATTACTTTCTTTTTCACAAGAATTTCCTCCTGTTACTTTTTAATGGTATACGCAAAAAGGCATACCCCTCCCTTTCATTGTACCACTTTTCTATTATATCGGCAATATTTATGAAAAAGTTTATCTTATTTTTTATACATCCGCATCTAATTCCAGCCAAAACTCAACACCGTTAGAATGATTAATCACTCCATACGGCTTATTGTGAGACTCCATAATTGCCTTGACAATAGACAAACCGATGCCGTTTCCGCCATATTCCCTGGTTCTTGCTTTATCCACTTTATAAAATTTAATCCAGATTTTATCAAGCTCTTCTTCAGGAATCGGCTCCCCTGTATTGAATACGGACACTCTTACACGGCCTGCTTCGCGCAGCACCCTGATGTCAATCACTTTTTCTCCCGTCACATGGTAAATTGCATTCGTCAGATAATTAGAAATTACTTCTTCTATCATGTACTCATCGGCCCAGACATCAACCGGCTCTGTTTGCCCGAATTGCACGCGGATATCCTGTTTCTTAATCAGAATTTCCGAATTATCCACAACAGAGCGAATCAGGGTAACAATATCGAACCGCTCCAGTTCCACCATGTCATGACCAAATTCTATCTGATTCAACGTAAGAAGCTTCTTCACCATCTTGTTCATTTTAGAAGCTTCATCAATAATTACATCACAATAAAACTCACGGTTTTCCGCATCATCGGAAATATTATCTTTTAATCCTTCCGCATAACCTTGTATCAGGGCAATCGGGGTTTTTAATTCATGGGTTACGTTGGATAAAAACTCCTTACGCATTTCATCCACCTGCACCTTCTGTTCAATGTCAGTCTGCAGCTGGTTGTTGGCACTCTTCAAATCAGAAATGGTATCCTCCAGCTTTTCCGATAATAAATTGATGCTATGTCCCAATTCACCAATTTCATCATTGGATTCCACTTTATATTTGACATTAAAATCCAAATTGCTCATTCGCTTGGCAATGCCGGATAATTCCTCCACCGGACGGATAAAAGATTTTGTTGCAAAAAAAACACACAGGGAGACAAGAACCGCCACCAAAATACCGGCATACGCAAGAAATTTGTTTGCAATGTCCACATTTGCCTGCAGGCTTTCCACACTGGTACGGATTAAGATGTACATATCACTTTCTTCCTCATTCCACACCAATTCCAGAAAGTTGGTTTTTGTACGGACATCATAACTTTCGTACAAATCATAAATTCCATCTACATTTTTTATTTTTTCATAGGAATTATATTCCGGTTTTTTACCCGGATACAACTGAGGAAGCAGCCGGTCCAACATATATATTACCGTATCCGGACTGCTGGTTGTGGAAAAATATACCGCATTGGAATTATGCGCCACCAAAATAGATACATCATTCCGGATTGCCTGGACATCCAGCTCCAGCTTTTGCAGGTCAGAAAGAATCAGATTCACAGGTTCTTCCGTGCGTTTCGCATTATTAAACTCATCTACCAAAAAACCTTCGGAAAACTCCCCTTCATCCACTGTTGTTTTTTTCGATTCGGATTCTGCCCGTTCAACCACGTCATACACCGTACGGAACACCTTGTCCAGCATGTCCATTTTGCTATATAAATAATAATCCTCCAAAAAAGTCCTGTTAAGCACCCAGGTTACGGCAATTGCACCAATTACCGCCGCCAGCATTAACAGAACCATTTTGAATCTCCATGAGATTTTCTTTTTCATTTTTCTTCTCCGTTTTACGGCTCAAATTTGTAGCCCATACCCCAAATTGTTTTAATATAATCGCCTTTTTCACCCATTTTGCTCCGAAGCTTCTTTACATGGGTGTCGATGGTTCTCGCATCACCGAAATAATCATAATTCCAAACATTATTTAAAATCTTTTCCCGGGAAAGGGCAACTCCTTTATTGGTAAGAAAATATTCCAAAAGCTCAAACTCTTTTACACTCAAATCAACCGGCTGACCATCAATCTTGACGGAATGTGCCGATTTATCCAATAAAATTCCCCCGATTTCCATTGCTTCTTCCTGCGTTGCATTAGAACGGCGCAAAATTGCCTCCACCCGTGCCACCAGAATTTTAGGCGAAAACGGTTTGGAGATATACTCATCCACACCAAGTTCAAAGCCGAGAAGTTCGTCCCGCTCATCACTTTTCGCAGTAAGCATAATGATCGGCACTTGAGAATACTGGCGGATTTCTTTACAAACCTGCCAGCCATCCATCTTCGGCATCATTACATCAAGTATAATCAAACTGATATTTTTATCGGAAAAGAATAAATCCACTGCTTCTTCTCCGTTTTCTGCCTCCAGTACTGTAAATCCCTTTTTTGCAAGGAAATCATGAACCAGCTTTCTCATTCTGCTTTCATCGTCAACTACTAAAATCTTTATTTGTTCCATAATACTTATTCCGCCTCTTCTATTGGATTTTCCGTTTCTTCCCAGCCCGGAACTTCTATCCCCTGCTGTTCCAATTCACGTACATATGCCCTCAAATACTCTTCTTTTTCCTGAATTTCTTCCGCCCAGGCTGCATATTTGTTAATTAACTGTTCTTCAAAATTAAGCGCCCACGGAGATTTTGTTCCTGTAAGGGTAATCACAAACATTCCGATGACCAAAACAACTAAAAAGAAACATATTATTTTTAATCGGACATTCTGGCGTTCACTACGCTCCAGCCGCGTCATTTCCCTACTGCGTTTTTGAATTTCTTTTCTTTTTTTCAACTTTTTCACTTCAGGAAGCAATGGCACCGGACGCACCTGGTCTTCCTTAAACATTCCGGAATCTATGAGTGTTGTCCTGATTTCTCTTAAAAAATCTATTCCTACTACTGTTTCCATCATGTCACGGTCAAGAATACGGTCATATAGTTTTCTAAGTGTATTCATATTGTTAAAGTCAGTTTTTGACCTGAGATATTCAATAGCCTCAGCTTCTTTTTTTGCTGCAACCAGTTGTTTTTCATCGTCAAAAGTATGCCCCTGAAATGTGAACTTATTACCCATGTCATATCCTTTCTCTGCTTTGGAGATATCTTACTTTCATTTTTTATATATTAATCCAAATAAAGCTCTCCACTAATTTTACTACATGGAACCGGAAAAGGCAATAAATCACCCACGTAATGTGTGTGAATTTTTTGTGATAAAATCAGAACCACCGGCTTAGCCGGTGGTTTGCTCTAGCCCTATAAGGGCTTGTTACCGGCACTAGAGTCTAAAGACCCATCGAAATGATTCGCCAGCCGCAACATCATTTACTTGCAGAGCCCTTTGGGGCTCTGTTTT
>JAZSFC010000039.1:0-26489 GCA_045531955.1 Lachnospiraceae bacterium
ATTGCACCCACGAAATCGCCGCAGTTACCCCATTGCACAAAGTCAATCACGCATCCGCGACCGCGTTACTTCTTCGCCACATCTGCTTCCCTTATATTTTACAGTACTTACACCCCCAAGTCAACAAAAGAAGCCGGACAAACTCTTGCCCGGCTCATTTAACCTTTTCTTTATCAACTACTATCCCCTACCTCACCATCCACACAAACCGTTCCCTATTGTTACCTCCGCATGTATGGTTGACTTACTGATTCCAAACGTCTTTGCCGCCTGGCGCACCGTGGCATTGTTGTCCACAATGTACCGTGCAACCTCCGCCGCTCTTTCCTCAATTTGTCTATACTTCACTGCACTTAGGTTATTCACAAGCGCCCCCGAAAGATTTGTGTTTGTACAGTGTATGAGGAAAATCAGAAAAGTATTACCGGGAACTGTTTATCATCTTCCTGTTGTATAGATTTTTTTCTCCGCAGGACGTTCTTTCGCCTTGTCTGCTTCTGCCGCATTCTTGCGGGCAGCTTCCTTATCGGCAGCCATTTCTTCCACCGTCTTGGTATGCAGACGTGCCGCCCCCTCAGTTACGATAGGCGGAATCAATGTACCCTCGGCCTCTGCCTTTGCCCAGCGTTCCTTGGCACGTTCAATTTCCTCTGCATACTGAGGTAACCATTCTGCCTGGGCAATCAACATTTCATCCACCATCTGCCAGATTTCTTCCGTGTTACACACTGCACCCACCAGCGGGTCCATCATCATAGCCTGACGGAGCAAATTGATATCTGCATGTGCAGCTGCTTCCATTGCAAGGCGCTGCACGGTAATGTTAGACTGACAGCATGCCGCACATCCAAGCGGCAAATCACCAAGCACCGGAGTATTGATACCAAAGGTATCTACAAAACCCGGCACTTCAACGATGCAGTCATCCGGAAGATTGGTAATAACACCGTTATTCACCACATTGAAGTGACCGCGGTATACCCTTCCGGTCTCAATGGACTCAATAATCCAGCTGCCGTGCTCCTGGGAGCGGTTTTCTGCCGCATAGACTTTCGGATCCTCTTTCAGCCAGTTAGGGAAATCTGTCTCAAACCAGTTGCGGCCCTCCGTACAAACGCGCAGATAACCACCTGTCTCACCGTTAATCCAGCATCCCAAATCAATCCACTTTTTGATTTCATCCGGGCGCTTACGGTACCAGGCTACATATTCGGACAGATGACCGTTGGATTCCGTAGAAAAAAATCCGAACCGCTTCAACATATCAATACGTACCTTCTCTGTTTTGGAGAATTCCGGATGCGCTTCCAAAGCCTCTAACAGCTTGTCCTTCAACTCCACACCATCATGCTTTACAGAAAGGTACCAAGTCATGTGGTTGATGCCGGCACAAACAATATCAATTTCCTCCTGCTTGTAACCAAGAGCCGAAGCAAGCAACGCATGGCCGCCCTGTACACCATGGCATAGACCAACGGTAGGCACTTTTCCATACTTGTTACAATACCAGGTAACCATAGCATTCGGATTTGTATAGTTCAGCAGCATGCAGCCCGGAGCTGCTACCTCACGGATGTCCTTACACATCCCCTCTAACATGGCAATGTCACGCTGGGCATACATGATGCCACCGGCACATAAAGTATCACCCACGCACTGATCCACACCATACTTCAACGGAATATTCACGTCCAGTTCAAAAGCATCCAACAAACCGATGCGGGCGCAGTCGATAACATATTTTGCATCTTTCAATGCCTCACGGCGGTCAAGGGTAGCCTGAATTTTGATGTCCAGACCATTTGCTTCAATATCTCTCTGGCAAAGCTGGTAAACCATGTCCAAATTGCGGGGATTGATATCCATAAAAGCAACCTCAATCTCCCTAAACTCCGGCACTGCCAGCAAATCAGCCAGCAAGCCTCGGGTAAATCCAATGGAACCTGCACCAATAAAGGTAATTTTGAATTTTTTTTGATTCATGGGAATATCTCCTTTCATGTCCTAAAATAAAATCATTCCATCCACCTGCAGAGCATGCATCCCCTCTCCGCATGTCTGTGCGGAAAAATCGTGTAATTGCTTGCTTCTTTTGTCCCAAATTATATCATTTGGCATAAAAAATGACAACCTTCTGCTACAATGAATGTACGGCTACATTTGCATCATGTGTAACCAACAAAAACGTTTGTATTCTTACACATTTTTTGGTATTATTGATTTATGGAAGTATGGTAAAGTTTTAGCCGGAATGTAACAAAAAAACACGAAAGGATGCTGTTTCACATGAAAAAACAGAAGACAAATTCTAATATCGATTTTGCACAACTGGCAGATAAGCAAGTAGGTGGTATTTACTTACTGATGTCACTGTTCTTAACCGTTGCCTATGCGTTAGAAGTCGCAGAAGGCTCCCAGCCACCGGGATTTTTGGTTGCTTTTATCGTAGCCGACTGGGGTTCCTTTATTATATCCCTTGTTGCAAAAGCCATAAAAAAAGGACAGGGAACGTTACACCACTGGGTGCTTTGCATAGGCTATTCCCTGTTTTATATCCTGATTTTATCCAGCTTAAAGAACCCACTGATTTTTGTTTACATTGTCCCGATAATGATTATTGTGGCCTTGTATCAAAATTTTAAGCTTTTAATTCTGATTATGGCAGCCAACATCATTGGTGTCATCTCCTTCATCATAAACACCATTAACAGAGGAGCCGTCGATGACTCCATGGCAGACTCCTTTAAAATTGTGTTTGCTGCTTCTATTATGATTAACCTTGCCGTTTACTTGTTGATTCATTACTTAATCCGGTTAAACAATCATAATGTGGCTGCTATTACAGAAAATTTAGACAGAGTAAAGGAAACCGTATCCAAGGTAAAAGAAGTAAGTACTACCGTTGTTGACGGTGTAAATGCCGTAAAAGAATATGCCGATGAAAACCGCGCCGGCGCTACTTCCGTTGTAGATGACATGTCCACCATTGCGGAGCAGACCAATATTTTAACCGACAGAACCTTCTCCAGCCTGGAAATGACCAAATCCATTTCCAATCAGGTAACACAGGTTTCCCATCTTGTAGAAAAAACCGTTACGCTTGCACAACAGTCCGTCGAACATGCTTCTGCCAGCAACGAACAGCTACAGGATGTTATGGTATCCGCACGGGAAATGAGAGAGCTTGCCAATAAAGTAGGTACTATCTTAACAGACTTCAAGGAAGAATTCAGCAAAGTTAAAGCAGAAACAGGCACAATCAACAACATTTCGTCCCAAACCAATTTACTGGCTTTAAATGCTTCTATTGAATCCGCAAGAGCAGGTGAAGCCGGCCGTGGTTTTGCCGTAGTAGCCGATGAAATCAGAAACCTGTCAGACGGTACCAAACAGTCTTCTGCCAGCATCATGAACGCCCTGGATGTCTTAGGCGCCACTTCTGACAATATGACCGTTTCTGTGGAACGTATCATCGAGTTGATTACACAAACAGCAGAAAAAATTGAAACTGTTTATGAAAGTGTATCCGCTATCAGTTCTGACAGCGTCATCTTGGGAACTAATGTAAATAATATTAATCAAGCAGTCGGCGAGGTGGAAACTTCTAACCTTCATCTGGTAGAAAACATGAACAGCGTAAACGATATTATGGAATCCATCGTTGTAAAGATTGTGGAAACCGCTGACAGTTCGGAAGAAATCCGAAGCAAGAACGAAGAAACCTCTGCCCATGTTATCAGTATTGAGCATACCGTCAATAAGTTAATTGAAGAATTGGGCGCCACCGGACTCATGAATGTTTCCGATATCCAGGAAGATATGGTGGTCTCCTTAAAACCTTTAAACCAGAATACAATATATAAAGGTGCCGTTTCCAATGTCACAGACAATGTAATTACCATTGCATTTGAAACCGGAGTTCCTTCTACCCTTACTACAACCTGCGATATCTCTGTAGTTGTAAACAACACGACCTATCACTGGGCAAATTCCACCATTCTTCATACACAGAAGAACACCGTTGCTGTCCGGGCAAACGGTCAACCAACCGTAGCAAATCGTAGAAAATACCCTAGACTGTCCTTGGTAAATCCTTGTGAAGTCTCTTTAAAATCCGGCAAAGCATATACCGGCAGCATGACAAATATCAGCGCCAACGGATTAGCTTTTACCACAGAAAACGCCGAAATAAAAATGGGTGAATTATTAAAAATCCGTATCCATCATTTTGTTGTTCAAGAACCGGTATCCGCTGTAGCAATCCGTAAGGCAGTTCTTTCAAAAGGAGTCATCCAGTACAGCTGCCGTATGTTAGACGACAACATGGAAATTGCTGAATATGTGGAATCTAAATTAAACTAAGACCATATAAAAAACTGTCGGTTCAAAAAACCGGCAGTTTTTCTGCTTTATACCGCATCTGTTGCGACTACTCCTTCTCCCCTTCGTTCGCTTCTTCCATTTCAATCTTTTCTTCTCCGACACCATCCTCAAACCGCACCCGAAGTACTGCCTGAGCCCAGTTGACGGAAGTATAGGCGCATTTATTTTTCGCCTTTGCTTCTGTATCAAATATCTGCAAAAGTTCCCCAAGAATTTCTTTCGTCAGATAACCACCCCGCCAGTGGAATAACAGTACTTTTCCCTTCTTTACCGCCTGTTTTGTGCGGTTTTGCACCTCTTCCAAGGTGGTCCAGGAAAGCTTCTTCTCTTTATAGTAAAACCGGTCGTTATCGTTGCAGGCCGGCACCTTCCAAATCACTGGCTCATGGTCCCTGAAAATCTGCTTGTCCGACAAATTCACATAATCATACCGCACCGTACCGTCTTTGGAAAGGGTGTTGTCAAAGGTAACATCCAAATGATAATACTGGCCGCCAATCCGGATGACATTCCAGGCATGCCGGTATTTAATTCCTTTGTCAGGATTTGCCTCCGACAAGGCGATGATGCACCAGATGTTCAGTTCATCACACAGAATCTTTACAGCCTTTGCGATTCCCTCACAGACTGCCACCCCGTTTCCCAGTGCTCCAATAATTTCATGAGAATACTCTTTTTTAAGCTTATCGTACTTCACGTTATTCACAATAAAGTCATGGATAAAAAGTTCTTTTCCCTTTTCATCTAAATCCGCTGCCTGACGGGCCAGCTTTTTTACCCTCGCCTCCATGGCCTGACGGTGTTCTTTAATTTTGTCTTTTGTGAAGAGATACTGCGGTGTCATCTCCACAGCGGAGGAATCCGGATAATATTTGTAAGAAAACGTCACGGAATAAAAAATTTCCGGACAGTCCATGCGTATCATAAAATAAATGTCCGACAATTCTTTGTTAGAAAGCATCGGTACCGCAAAAGAATCCCGTAAGTTTAACAGTCCTTCTTTCATAGCATAATAGGCTCTCTGTTGCTCTTTATTTAATTGGTCATAATAATAAAAAGTCTGCATTTCTTCCAACTCCTATACTACCAACTACCTCTTCCATCCCCACAGCTTTTGCCGCCAGATAGGTTGCACTGTTTACTGCCTGTTCTACGGAAACACCAAATTTAATGGCATTTCTCAAACAGTCCTGAAGACTTACTGCAGAACCCGCAATGGTTCCGTCCGCAAGCACAGCCTTGCCATCCTTCAATGTTACATTTAATCCGCCGGACTGATATTCTCCGTCCTCCATTCCCGCCGCCGGAATAGAATCGGAAACCAGCACTACCTTATCCGGGTGCGCCGCAAACAGCATGCGCACCATGGCAGGATGCACATGAATTCCATCGCAGATGAGTTCCATAGTCATTCCGGTATCCATCGCCGCACCAATCACCCCCGGTTCCCGGTGATGCAGTGGATTCATGGCATTAAAGGTGTGGGTAATATGGTCTGCTCCCAACTTCTGCGCTTTTACTGCAGTTTCGTAATTACAGGCAGTGTGGCCAAGAGAAACTTTAATGCCGTTTTCTACGCATTTTTTGATAAACTCGCCCGCACCCGTTAAACATGGGTCCACCGTTACCAACCGGATATTTCCACCGCTCAATTTCTGCCACGTTTCAAACTGTTCCCAGTCCGGATTTTGCAAATATTTTTCCTCATGGGCACCCTTTTTCTCTTTGCCGAGGAACGGACCTTCCATGTGGATACCGAGGAGTTTTGCACGTAAATCACAAGCAGATTTCTCCTGTTTTTTGATATACGTTCCTAGTACCCGCAAGGATTCCTCCACAACGGCCGGCTCATTTGTCATGGTGGTAGCAAGGACAGAAGTCACCCCGCAAGCCTTGTATGAGGTCAGCAATTGTTCCAACCCTTCTTCTGTAATTTTACTGAAGTCAAACCCGGTTCTTCCGTGGGTATGCACATCTACCAACCCCGGAATGACATACTTACCCGTAGCATCCAACACATCCTGTTCCAAACCGCAAAGTTCTCCCGGCTCTGCAATTTCCGCAAACTTACCGTTTTCTATTCTGATGTCCTTTTTCTCAAACCTGCCGTCTATAAATACGTTTCCGTTTAAAATCAGCATAGCTATTCCTCTCTACTTAAGTCCGATTCCCTTTAGCACCTCATTGGTTGTTATTCCACTGTCTTCCCATTCCATTTCATTCAAAACGAAAGGTAAATTTTCCGCTCCGGTCAGCTTGATCAACCGGTAATTCTTCCGAAGTCTCTCTGCATTCTGCTTTATTGATTCCCTTACGGAAGGCTTCTCAATTTCCTCTGCCCGGGCAATCACTTCTTCCAGAGAACCAAACTCATTTACCAGCTGTGCCGCCGTCTTTGGTCCAACCTTGTCGGCACCTTTAATGTTATCTGCCGTATCCCCGGTGAGGGATTTAAAATCCGCATACCGTTCCGGAATAATTCCAAACTTGTCCTGTAAATACGCCCTGTCGCAAAGCACCGAATTCTCTCCACGGTAGCGCAGAATCGTCACCTTATCCGAAATCAGTTGAAAGAAGTCACTGTCAAAGGAAGAAATCACAATCTCAGGCGCGTCCGCCAAAGAATCCGACACTGCTGTATACTTCCGCACATACCCTGCCATCCAGTCATCCGCCTCACAGTCCTTAGTTTCCGCATGGCAAATACCCAGAAAATCCAGTGCAGCATAAATGTCCGGTAGCTGGGAAAATGGATTTTCCTCTTCTGTCACCTGACTGTAATCTTCCCGGTTGGATTTATATTCTTCATCCAAATCTTTACGCGGATTATGGGACTCTCCGTCAAACAAAACTGCCACATGGGTAGGTTTCATCATACGGATAATTTTAAACAATGCCCCCACAAAACCAAGGGTTCCCTGAATTGATTTCCCTTGCACATTTATGATACGGGCCGGCATACCGAAAAACATCTGAAATAACAGATTACTGCCGTCCACCAAAAGTATTTTTTTCATAAGTGACACTTCCTGCATACTATTTTCTCCCATCATACCTCATTCCGTTTCCGGTTGCAAGTTTCCCCTGAAAATGGTATAATTCTAATATGGAATTTTATGCCGTTTCAAGCATTTTTGCAACGAAGGAGAGACTATAAAACATATCAGGAGGATTAAGCATGTACGAGTTTAAAGAAGAATATGTAACCGGAATTGCATCCGTAGATGCAGAGCACAAAAGATTATTCGAAATTGCAGACGAGGCATATCAGCTTACAAAAGAAGAATTTCTGGTAGATAAGTACGATCAGGTCCGTCATATTTTAGGCGAATTAAAAGAGTATGCCCTACAGCACTTTGAACACGAAGAAGCTTACATGGAAAGCATCAACTATAAGCATATGTTCATTCAAAAAGTACAGCACGACCAGTTCCGCGAAAAAATTAATGATATGAACTTAGAGCATCTGGACGAAAACACCGATTCCATGCTGGAAGAAATTTTAGAATATCTTACCAACTGGCTCATTAACCATATTTTAGAGCACGACAAGCAGATTGGAATGTAGTAAACTTATAACGAGGTGAAAATTATTTATGCAGCCAAAATATGAACTTCTGTCTGATGAAATTACCCGCAAGATTCAAAAAGACCGGGAAGACAGAACACTTCCACAGGTAGGATTTGACAGCAGCAACATTATCCGCCGTTTTTCCACACCAAAGGATAAAGGCACCATTTGGCGGCCGCCGTTTATGCATGATATCGACAAAATCCTGCACTGCCCGTATTATAACCGTTACACGGACAAGACTCAAGTCTTTTCTCTGATTAAGAATGACGACATTACCCGCCGCAGTCTGCATGTGCAGCTGGTATCCCGTATCGCACGTACCATCGGTGCGGCATTGAATCTAAACCTGGATTTAATCGAAGCAATTGCACTTGGCCACGATATCGGCCATCCGCCTTTTGCCCATTCCGGAGAAACCTTTTTAAATGAGCTTTATTTTGAACACACCGGCAGACACTTCTGCCATAATATACACTCCATCCGGGTATTAGACAAAATTTTTCCATTTAATATCAGTCTGCAAACCCTGGACGGCATTGCCTGCCACAACGGCGAAGTAGAACTGGAAGAGTATCACCCGGTGCCATTAAAGAGCTTTGATGAATTTGATGAAATGATTGAGCATTGTTATACTGACCGTGCTTTTGCCAACCGTATCCTGCCATCTACCCTGGAGGGCTGCGTAGTACGTATTTCAGACATCATCGCTTATCTTGGCAAAGACCGTCAGGATGCTGCCAGAGTCAACCTGGTGGATGAAGAATCCTTTATCAACGAAGGTATCGGCTCAATTAATGCAGAGATTATCAACAATCTGGTGGTAAATATTATCGAAAACAGCTACGGCAAGGATTACATCAAAATGGACACGAAACATTTTAATGCCTTAAAATCCGCCAAAAAAGATAATTATGCCAGAATTTATTACAATGCTGCCACTATGACAAAACTCGGCATGACCGTAAAACCTATGATGGCAGAGGTTTATGACCGGTTACTGGAAGATATCAAAACCCAAAACCGCAAATCTCCGATTTATACCCAGCATATCGACTATGTCAACCGGTCCCACTATCCGCGTCAGACACCTTATGAAGAAACCGATCCGGATCAATTGGTGGTGGATTTTATTGCCAGTATGACCGATGATTACTTTATCGAACTGCACCGTTATTTATTCCCGGACAGTCCGTTAAAAGTAGAATACAAAGGATATTTCGATTAACGAAAGGAACCGTTTTATGTTTACCAATATCTTAAATGAAATCAAAAAATACAACCGTATCATTATTCACCGTCACAGCAAACCGGACGGTGACGCTCTTGGCAGCCAGATTGGTTTAAAGCATATTTTAAAGGAAAACTTTCCGGAAAAAGAAATTTACGTGGTGGGTGACGGTGCCGGTCACTATAATTTTATGGATGACGTGGTTATGGATGAAATTGAAGACTCTCTTTACAACGACGCACTTGCTATTGTATTAGACTGCGGCGGAAAGCACTTAATCAGCGATAACCGCTATGAAACCGCTGCCTCCACTATCCGCTTCGATCATCACATTTTTGCAGAAAAAATCTGCGGTTTGGAAGTTGTTGATACTTCTTATGAAAGCTGTTGCGGATTGCTTACCCAATTTGCCAAAGAATGCAGCCTTACCGTACCGGCCCTTGCTGCCAAATCCTTATACACCGGCATGATTACCGATTCCGGACGGTTCCGCTACGATGCCACCAGTGCACGCACCTTTGCCCTCGCCTCTTTCCTGATGGAACAGGGCGTAGATTTAAACTCTGTTTATAATGAACTTTATGCAGAAGATTACGAAGGCCGTAAGCTTCGTGCCATGTTTACATTGAAAGTTAATTTTACGGAAAATAATGTTGCCTATATTTACACAACTGCAGAAGAAGTACAGGAACTTGGAGCAGATACCTTCACCATTTCCCGCGGTATGGTCGGAACAATGGCCGATATTAAAGGTGTCGATATTTGGGTTAACTTTACCGAAACTGGGGCTGGCGTTCTTTGTGAACTCCGTTCCAGCCGTTTCAATATCAATCCGGTTGCTGTAAAATATGGCGGCGGCGGTCACCAGAAAGCCAGCGGCGCTACCGTAGCGTCCAAAGAAGTTGCTATGCAGATGCTCGCCGATTTAAACGAAATGGCAAAGCAGTAAAACAAGGAGGATAACATGACAAACAATTTTGAAATCAAGAAAACTATTTTAAATAAAATCAAAGAGTACGACCGTATTCTGTTATTCCGTCATTTCCGCCCGGACGGCGATGCCGTGGGTTCCACAAAAGGGCTTGCTGCTATTATCAAAGCAACCTGGCCGGAAAAAGAAGTACTTCATGTAAATGACGACTATGCAAAATATTTGGAATTTATGGGACCGGAAAACGATCCGGTTCCGGAAGAAAAATTCGCAGATGCTTTAGGGATTATCTTAGACACCGGAGATATCGGCCGCACTTCCAGTAAAAAGCATTCTCTCTGTAAGGAAATCATCAAAATTGACCACCATATCGACAGAGAGCCTTACGGCGACTATTCCTGGGTAGAAGACTCCCGTGCCGCCGCCTGCGAGTTAATTGTAGATTTCTATGATACTTTTAAAGATGAACTTGTTATGACAAAAGAAGCTGCCACCTATCTGTATACCGGTATTGTCACCGACTCCGGCCGCTTCCGTTTCCGGGAAGTTTCCGGTGAAACCCTTCGTCTGGCAGGTATTTTATTAAATTTCGGCATCGACACCGAAACCTTATACGCCAACCTGTATTTGGATGATTTTTCCCAGTTAAAGTTTAAGGCACATGTATATGAAACCATGAAAATGACAGAAAACGGTGTGGCATATCTGTTTGTAGATAAGGCAATGCAGGAGCAATTTAATCTTTCCCAGGAAGATTCTTCCGCTTCTGTTTCTTACATGGACTCTATTAAGGGCTGCCTTTGTTGGATTGCCTTTATTGAAACCGGCGATGCCGATGGTGCCATCCGTGTACGTCTCCGTTCCCGTTTTGCACCAATCAACCATATCGCAGAGCAGTTCCGCGGTGGCGGTCATGCCTGTGCCAGCGGCGCTACCGTTTACAGCAAAGAGGAGCTGTTGCAACTGGTAAATGCCTGCGACGCCTATATCAAAGAATATAAAGAAACACACGAGGGCTGGTTATAATGAGAATTTTAGTTACCAATGACGACAGCATCACCTCCGAGGTACTTCTGCCCCTTGCAAAATGGGCAAAGCAGTTCGGTGAGGTTACGGTTGTTGTTCCAAAATACGAACAGAGCGGCAAAAGCCACTGTATCGAAATCCACAAGGCTTTTGAAGTAAAACAGGTTCCTTTCGATGACCCGGATATCAAGGCCTACACCGTAGATTCGTCCCCTGCAGACTGTGTCCGCTATGCCATCGAAGGTATGAAGCTAAATTTTGACTTTGTCATTTCCGGCATCAACCGCGGGCTCAATCTCGGTATTGATATGCTGTACTCCGGCACTGTTGGGGCTGTCTTTGAAGCAGCCTGCTTCGGACTTCCTGCAGTCGCACTTTCCACCGAGCCGGGAGGATTCGAAGAATCCTTGGAAGCTTTGGAAGAAGTAAAAGAATTCTTCATCAAACATGATTTAATGAAGAAAAACAGCTTGTACAATGTCAACATTCCAAAGAACCGCAAGGGTATCCGTATTACCCGTATGGGCGGCCGCTATTTTGCCGACGATTTTCTGCCGCAGGGAAATGATATGTACCTGCCGACCGGCAAGAGCGTGTGGAAGGATTCCGGTGATTACAGCATCGATACCGATGCAGCCTTATCCGGATATATTTCCATACTGCCGTTGACACTGAACCGTACCAACATGGATGTGTTTGAAGAATTGAAAAAATAAACTAACTAAGTAATTTAAAAGAAGCCCCGGCGTAACACGCCGGGGCTTCTCTATGTACAAAAGATTTTATTCTACGGAAATGTAGTAAATGTTGATACCACTCTTTTCAGATAAGAGATAGTAGGTACCTGCTTCTGTTACTTCGAAAGTAATTGCAGGAATTGTGCTGTCTTCAACCTTTCCAAGAGTAATAGCTCTGGCAAGCTCAGTACCCTCTGCATTTAAAAGAAGGAGAGGTCTGTCTTCACTACCGGAGGAGCTCATAGCATATACGGTAATCTTTGCTGCACCTGCGGTTGTAAAGGAAATATTTCTAACCTCTAAAGAACCGCTGCCACCCAGTTTAATTCTCTGGGTAAATTCAAGACCGCTGTCACTCTTCTTGCTGTTGCCGTCTACAGTAACTGCTGCATCTGCAGTACCAACGATTGTGAAACCGCCGATTGTTGTAGCTGCTTCAATGGCACCTGCTGCTACATCATTTGCATTTAACTCAATCTTTTCTGCAGCAGCAGGAGCCTCACCCTTAACCACTGCATCTAAGTTACACTTAGCATCGAATTCAATCTTGCCCTTATAGTTCTTCATGATACCGGTAACTGTAATGGTATCGCCAACTGCTAAATCAGCAGCGCCGTCACCTACAAGACGGAAGCATTCAATCTTCTTGTCTTCCTTACCGTCAACAACGATAGTTACAGTAATGTTGCCGTACTGCTCACTCCACTCAGAGTTGATTTCGGAAATAACACCTGTTAATGTGCAAGCTTCAGCAAATACTTCACCATCTGCTAATGCATATGCTGCATCAAGAATTTCTGCAGGAGTCATTGTGGAATAATCTACAGTAGGAGTAGCCGGTTCTTCAGGACCTTCGGTTGGTTCTGCAGGAACGTCTGTACCAGCCTTAGCAAAAGTAATGCTCTTGATGGTGAAAGCTACATCATTGCCCATTGCCATGAAGTTAATCTGAGCAAGGTCCTTGTCAGCAAACTCAGCTAAATCAATGTAGATAGGTTCGGTAATTGCCTGACCTTCTGCAGTGTAGTAATCCTTAAACGGAGCCTTCTGGCTGTACTCATTGAGTTCTGCGTTTGGATCAACAAGCTTAATGTCTAACTGTGCATTGGAAGTAACATCAACAATAAGTGTTGCGTATGCTGCTAAATCAACTGCTTCAGGAAGAATGTACTGGATTTCCTGGTACTGGGATGCGATAGTAACATCAACTGCATCACCATTAACAGTAGCATTGTAACCGTAACCGCCTGCAGTAAGGTCTGCAAAAGAGATTACTAAGTTATCGGAAGCTACTTCGCCCTTAACTACTGCATCTAAGTTACACTTAGCGTCAAATTCAACCTTGCCGTTGTAGTTCTTGATAAGACCGGTAACTGTGATGGTATCACCAACTGCTAAAGTAGCAGCGCCGTCGCCAACAAGACGGAAGCACTCAATCTTCTTATCTTCCTTGCCGTCAACAACGATAGTTACGGTAATGTTGCCGTACTGGTCGCTCCAAGCGCTGTTGATTTCGGAAATAACACCTGTTAATGTGCAGGTAGTAGCAAAAGCTTCACCAGCCTCTAAACCATAAGCCGCATCAAGAATTTCTGCTGCACTCATGCCGGTTGGGTCAACCTGTGGCTTTTCTTCTACAGGTTCATCAGAACCTGCAGCCTTAACCACGTTGTCTAAGTTACACTTAGCATCAAATTCGATGATACCCTTATAGTTCTTAATTATACCTGTTACGGTGATGTAGTCGCCGATAGCAAGGCCTTCAGCACCTTCGCCCTGAAGACGATAGCACATGATTGGTTTATCCTCAACACCATTTACTACCATATAAACAGAAATGTTTTTATAGTCTGCACTATATGGAGTATCAATCTTTGTGATAACACCGGACATGGTGCATGGCTCCTGCATTGCAAGACCATCTTCTAAAGAATATGCCGCATCAAGCAGAGCAGTATAATCCTTGTGCTCACCGTAACCAACTAATACACAGCCTGCATCAAATTCGATAATTCCCTTATAGTTCTTTAAAGTACCTTCTACAGTGATAGCGTCGCCAACCTTTAAGTTTTCAGCACCTTCACCCTTTAAGCGGTAGCACTGGATTGTCTTATCTTCCTTACCTGCAACAGCAATGGTAACAGTGATGTTCTTATAGTCTGCACTCCATGGAGTATCAACCTTTGTGACAGTACCATAGAGACGGAAAGTACCTTCCATTGTAAGACCATCTTCCAGTGTATAAGCTGCGTCAACGATATCAGCGTAGCTCATACCCTCGTCAAGAATGATAGCAGCAGGAACTCTGTGAGTAAAGGAACAGGACTCGGTGTTGCCCTTATCATCCTTTAAAGTTGCTGTTAATACATAAGTAACTTCTTCCGGATTCTTGTCGTCAACATCGATGGTAACCATCTTGTCGTCGCCAGGAATAATCTTTACGGTATCATTATCTACTGTCCACTCGATTGGGAAGAGAACACCGCCGATGTTTACAACACCAACAACAGTGTAGTCAACCGGAGTTGCTTCTGTCTGGTCTTTGTACATGGTGAATAAGTAGTTCTTTGCATTTACTAAATCGCTTACTGTGTCTACAGCAGGAGCCTCGGTAGGCGCTGTAGTTGGTGCCGCGGTAGGTGTTGGATCTGCTGCCTGCTCTTTGCCGCATGCTGCAAGGCTACCTAAGCACATAACAAAAATCAAAGCACTTGCTAATAATTTTCTCATGATAATCTCCTTTTTGAAAGGTTATTTGATTGTAATATCTTTTACGGAAAATACTTTAATCTGGTACTGACCATCGAAGAAATCAACAATTCCCCTAACATCGATGGTTTTTCCTTCAAAAGTTTCTGCCGTAACAAGCTTACCGTTTGCATCTGTGAGAACCACGGTACGTACCGACACCGGAATACCGTCTGCCTCACAAGCCAGTGTCATGGCACCGTAGGAAGAGCTGTCTTCATTTGTGGTGGTGTGCACACTGATTACCTTTAAGTTTTCCATGGACAGGGAAGTATTCATGGTAGCTTTCGCATAAGGAACTGTTGTGATTCCTTCTTCCGTTTCTACTTCTACCGTTCCGTTTACAAAAGTGTCTGCAGTTGTCGGTACGAAGGCCGGTTCATGACCTTCACTTAACTTCTGCACATTATTTGGGTCGTTTGGCTTCATCTGACGATAGGAAAGACCTGCCACCTGATAGGTGCCGCCTGCCTCGTAATACTGCACCGTACCAACGATGCGGGCTTCATTTCCTACGGAAATTGCCGAAAGACCCGGACCGGATAAATTAAATCCGTAATAAATCGAAATACCATAATAAATTCCGGTTTCTTCATCGTAGGATTCTACATAAACGCTGTTGCTGTGATCCTTGGTAACAATAGCATTAAATGCAACCTTTACCCCGTTATACTGTTCGATGTTGGTACGGAGCTCCTTTAAGGTAAGCTCCACTGCCTCACCATAATAGAAATCAGGATCTTTCTGGCCAGAATAGATGTTTAACTTCTGCTCCTTCGCCTGGGCAATTGCCGCTGTACAGTAGGAACCGTACCGGTTGTTTGCCGCGGAATTCGCCAGGGCCAGACCGTTTTGTAAAATCTCGATATTTAAGTTTCTGTACTGATCAGAATCAGCTGTTTTGTACCATACCCATACTAAGTTTCTGCTTCCGGTGGAATCAATATCCCAATGGTCCGTATCAGACTCGATAATAATGGAAGTAGCCTGGGAAAGCTTTTCTTTTGTAAAGTTGGAAGCCTTCTTGCCGTATTCTTCAATTTTACCGGTGGATTCCGGCGTATTGATGGCAAGATATCTTGCCTTTAATATTCCGCCTTCCACCAAATCGGAAGAAACATAGAAATGGGTAGTATCTCCGTCCACATAGGTCTTAACAGTAGCTTCGACCTTGGCGGAGTTGGAAGACATGTTAAGCTCTACCTGGGATGCATAGTCCACAACCTCTTTAGGTGCCGACGTTGCAGTTGGCGCCTCGGTTGGCGGAACCATGTCCTGCTGTAAACCGCTTTGATTGTCCTCCGTTTTTTTGGCATCCTTGCCGCATCCGGTCATAAGACCGAATGCCAGGCAAAGTACCAGTAATATACTGAATAAGCTTTTATTTGTTTTCATCATAACTATTAGTTGCTGTATTCGCACTCTTCTACAGCATCTTCAAATGCATTCTTAATCATCTTGTCAACATCGCCGCCTGCATCTGCTGTGAGACACTTGGAAAGAAGTGTACCAACCTGATCACGGGCTGTGGAAGAACCGTTGAAAGCAGGGGATGTGTAGTAGTAGCTTTCCTGTTCAAGACAAACCTTTGCGGAAAGAGCCGCAACGGAGTCACCACCGTCTGCGCTTGCAATGAAATCTGCGTATACAGGATGTGTAGCTACGGACTTAAGAACCGGAACATAACCGGAAGCCATGGAGAACTCAGCCTGGAACTCTACGGTTGTGGTCAGGTACTTAACAAATAACCAGGAAGCAACTACTTCCTGAGGATTGCTCTTCTGGAAGATACATACGCTAGGACCCTGGGAGATAACCTTCTTGTTGTTAGCATCTACCTGAGGGATTGGAGCGATACCTACTTCGAATGGGTAAGCACCGTCAACCTTTGCCGGACGCTGGTAAGTAGCACCTGCGGAAGAACCGATGGACATGTAGCTCTTAGTGCCTGTCTGGCTTGTGAAAAGGCCGGAAGTATATGCACCGTACAGAGTCTGTGTGGTTAAGTAACCCTTTTCATACCATTCTCTGAACTGCTTGATGAAACCTCTGTTTACATCGTTATCGAAGAGGTAGTGGTCACCCTTTGCACTTGTGTAAGGGGACTTGTACTGTTCACACATGTTGATGAACCAGTTAGCTTCGGAGTCGTATCCGAGAGGAATGGATTCCGGATCAATTGCCTTAATCTTTGCACAAACATCTGCTAATTCAGCCCATGTAGTAGGAACGGTAAGTCCGTTTGCATCAAAGAAAGTCTTGTTGTAGTAAAGAACTTCTGTGGACTTGGAAAGAGGCATGGTGTACATAGCGCCGTCGCCAAACTGCTTACCTTCGTTGTAGTAACCTGCAATGAAGTCGTCCTTCTGAGCCTGGGTAAGGCCAAGAGTTTCTGTAGTACCGTCTGCTCTTGTTACGGTAACTGTGCTGTCGATTAAGCTGTCAAGTGTTGTAACAGCCTTAGCCAGGTTGTAAAGAGCAACGTGGTCAGGATAGCAGTACGCAATGTTTGGCTGGTTGCCAACAGTGATTTCGGTACTGATCTGGTCACGAACGTCATCATAACCGCCTACTGCGGTGGATTCTACATGAATGTTTGGATACAGCTTGTTGAACTCTTCAATGTAAAGGTTCAATACAGTCTGTAAATTGGAACCCATGGTGTGATAGAACTTGATTGTTACTTCACTTCCGTCATAACCGCCTTCCGGTACTGTGAAGTTGGAGTATACGGATGCTGTGCCTGCGTTTTCAGAACCCTGATCGCCTGCGTTTTCGGAACCGGAATTTACCGTTCCCTGATTGTCGTCAGTTTTACCGCCGCAAGCAACCATGCCAAGTGCCATGGTAGCAGCAAGTAAAAGTGCTAAAATTCTCTTTTTCATTTTAAGTTTGTCCTCCCTTTGTCTAATGAAGCTATCTTAAGTTGTACTATCAACATAAAACAGCTTTTGAAGTTCAGTATTTGTGTTCGCCTGACTCTTCCTACAGTTGTATGTCCCTGTCAGACAAACAAAATAAATTCGTTTGTCTGTCATGGCCATACAACTATAGGCTGAGATGTCGGACACCTAAATACTGTCCTTCAAAATCCGTTACCATGTTTGATAAATACAAGTTAATTCATATTGCGTGATTCGTTAGCTGAAGCTGCAACTGAATCATTTTACGTTTAACCCTTAATTCCGCTTCTGGAAACACCGGCCATAATGTATTTACGTAAGAAAATAAATACAAGGAACAGCGGAGCGGATACGATGGCTACAGCAGCCATCTGTACCGGATAGTTTACGTCACCGGAGGTGGCGGTGAAGGCATTTCTAAGACCGTTGGTAATCATACGGTGTGCTTCGTCGTTAGCTACTAATCTCGGCCAAATGTAGGAGTTCCAGGCACCCATCATCTTTAAGATGGTGATGGAAATCAAGGTTGGCAGAGCTAACGGAATCATTACCTTCCACAGATACTTAATGTCGCTGGTACCGTCTACCTTGGCAGCCAGATACAGTTCATTCGGAATCTGCATAAAATTCTGCTTTAACAGATAAATGTAAAACACGCTGACTAAGAATGGTACAATCAAAACAGTGAAGGTGTTCATCCATCCCAGCTTTGTTACCGTTTCATAGTTTGTAATGGTGAACAGCTCACCCGGAATCATCATGGTGGCAAGCAATAAACCAAACATGGTATCTCTGCCCTTAAACTCCAGTCTTGCAAAAGCAAAAGCGGAAAGTACAGTAATAACCAGGGACAGAAGTGTGGAAATTACACCAACATACAGGGTATTTACAAACAGCCGTCCAAGACTTGCTGCCGTAAAAGCTTCCGCATAGTTGGAAAACATTATTTTCTGTGGCCAGAAGGTTGGTACGCTCATACGGTACTCGTCCAGTGTCTTTAAGGAAGAAATAATCATCCAATAGAACGGGAACAATACGATGAGTGCCATAATACCCAGGAAAGCATACAAGCCAATCAGAACGATAGCCTTAACCACCTTCTGCTTTGCGGATACCTGCTGGATATTCTTCTCGCTCATGGTAGTTGTTGTATTTGACATATGGCACCTCTCAATCCTAAAAATGAACTCGCTTCTTGCTCACATAACCATTAATCATGGTTACCACAAGAATGATACCGAACAGAATCAGAGCAGCTGCACTGGCACGTCCCTGATTGTTCTGACTGAGGGCGTCGTAAATAAATCCTACCATGGTGTTTAAACGGTATGCGTCGTCCGCAGGACCCATTTTTTCACCGAAGATACCTACAATACTGGTATACTCCTTAAATCCGCCGATAAAGCCGGTAATAACTACATAGGCAATCATCGGAGAAAGAAGCGGCACGGTAATACGGGTGAAAATTCTCTTACGGGAAGTTCCGTCCACCTTTGCTGCGTCGTAGTACTGCTTGTTAATGCTCTGTAAGCCGCCAAGCAGAACTAAAATTTTAAATGGCAGGGCGTTCCACACAATATAAATTGTCATAACGGTAATGTTTGCCGCATAGGTGGAACCGTAGTTAATCCAGTTGATTGGCTCCCCGCCGAAGAACTGAATCACATTGTTAATAATACCTGCGGTTACGATAATTTCCTGCTCGGTACCGTAGAAAGCACCTACAATGTTGAACATTGCGGCGAAAACCATACCGATAGCAATGGAATTGGTTACGTACGGCAGGAAGAAAATCGTCTGCAAAAATCTTTGCAATGGCTTAATGGAATTTAATGCCACCGCAATGAGTAATGCCAAAATGGTGGAAAGCGGCACGGTAAGCACACAGAGAAGCACCGTATTCTTTAAACAGGTCAGGAATCTCTTGTACTGAATAACCTTTACAAAGTTACCGACACCAAAGGAGAATGTAGCACCGCCGGCTGCTTCCAGGCTCTTATAGTTTTCCAGGAAAGCCATTCTTACAGTGTTAATAATTGGCCAAAGGGTAAACACAAGCAATAATACAATTGCCGGTGATAAATACAGCCAGGCTTTCCACTGCTGTTTATTGTCTACCATATTATTTCACCTCAAAATAGATTCTCTCTTCTGTTTCTTTATTGAACAGGAACAGCTTGTGTGGCTTAATGCTGTATCTTACAGTTTCACTGCTTGTATCCACCTTGTTGTCCGCATTAATGATGGAACGGATATCAGGATTTGCAGAGGCTTCGTGGGTAGATACGATACTTACGTCACGGCCCATAACTTCTACGTTGCTGAGCTTACACTTAAGAGGACCTTCTGCATCTAAATTAAAGCCTTCCGGACGGATACCGATCATTACTTCCTGGTCAGGAACATTGGTAACTTCTAACACAGCATCTTCACCAATGTATACCTTGCCGTCCTTTACGGAGCCGTTGAATACATTGATAGGCGGTGTGCCGAGGAACTTTGCTACGAACAGGTTCTGCGGGCTGTCGTACACTTCCTGAGGAGCACCAATCTGCTGAACTACGCCAAGCTTCATAACTACGATGATATCGGAGATACTCATGGCTTCTTCCTGGTCATGGGTTACGAATACGGTAGTGATGCCGGTTTCCTTCTGGATTCTTCTGATTTCTTCTCTTGTCTGTAATCTTAAACGTGCATCCAGGTTAGACAAAGGCTCGTCAAGTAACAGTACACGAGGCATTTTAACCAATGCTCTTGCAATGGCAACACGCTGCTGCTGACCACCGGAAAGCTCACTTGGCTTACGGTCCATAAGTTCATCAATCTGAACCAGCTTTGCAGCATGGTATGCTCTTTCTAACATTTCTTCCTTAGAAGGACGATCTGCGCCCTTTAAGTTCTGCAGTGGGAAGAGAATATTCTGCTTTACTGTCATGTGTGGATAGAGGGCATAGTTCTGGAATACCAGACCGATTCCTCTGTTTTCTGTGGATAACTCGGTTACATCGTCATCGCCAAAGAAAATTTTACCACTGGTTGGCTTCTGTAAGCCGCTGATCATGTAGAGTGTGGTACTCTTTCCGCAGCCGGATGGACCAAGTAAGCCGATTAACTTACCGTCCGGAATTTCAAAGTTGAAGTTGCTTACTGCCACAACTTCTTCGTTTGACTTTTTGTTACGGCTTGGGAAAACCTTTGTCAAATTCTGCAATACAACTTTCATTACATTTCCCTTTCGTTACTTAAAATAATTTTTTGCTAACCCTCTATTTACAGTTTTCTCTTAGAAAACTTAATAGTTCTGACGGGCAACTTTTTCTGCGTGTACTTTATTCTTGTAGGCAATCAGTTCTTCTTCGTTTTCAAAGATAAGCTGGCTTTGCATGTCCACTGCCACCGTCTTTGCAAGAACATCATGAATACAGGAATTAGTATGTGTCGTTATCATTAAAATAATCTGCACCAGCAGAATAAGTCCCAAAATAAGCATGCCGACAATTCCAATCATGTTGAAGAAAATCATCACGCAAATCAACACCGGAATCATGGTTTCAATAGTAAATTTACCAAGGATGGTACGGATGAACAAAAGCGGCGCCGTTACCTTGACGTTGTCGGTGTGCATAACCGCTATCCCGAAGATTTTTTTACCCAGGGTTTGTCCGTTTCCGAGTTTGATTGGAATAATAAATTCCAACACTAAATATGCAAGTAAAATTGCCAGTGTACTGATAACCAGTGTTAAATTGATTACCATATTGTAGCTGTACATGGCGTCCGTATCTTTAATCAGCGCCTGATAAGCATTGTTCCAGGTCTGCTGCTCTGCCTCAGACTTTTGCATAAATTCTTCCTGGGAAATATCAAAGACCACACCGTATTCTTTTTCGTACCGTGCGTAGGCTTCATCTAATGCAGCATTGTGCTTGTCAAACCCAAGCACCGCAGAAAGTAAAAATGCAAATCCGGCCACAGCAATGACCAGCAAAATGAAATCAAACAGGAATGCAGAAAAGCGTTTCCACATACTTGCTTTTTGTAAATCAAAAATCATGTTTTATCGTCCTTTTCCGACCCGTTTCTTTGACAGTGAAAAAACAGCCCAAAGAAACGCGGGCTCAATCGTACTCATAATTATAGCACGCTTTCAGAAAAAGTTCCACATAAAAACCCGACTTTTTTCGATATTTTTCGTATTTGCAGTAGTAGTTTAGTAAAGTGATAAAACATCCCCACTATAACTTTTTCTTTTACTTCACTGACTTTACAATATTTCTTGCTACATGCACACCACTGGCAGATGCATGGGACAGGGAATGGGTAATACCGCTGCCGTCACCGATAATGTAAAGACCGTCGTAGCAACACTGCAACTTTTCATCCACTTCTACTTCCATGTTGTAGAATTTTACTTCCACGCCATACAAAAGCGTATCATCATTAGCTGTACCCGGTGCAATTTTATCCAGGGCATAAATCATCTCGATAATACCATCCAACAGACGTTTTGGCAGCACCAGGCTTAAGTCACCCGGTGTAGCACTCATCGTCGGTGTGGTAAAGGATTCCTCGATACGCTTCGGCGTACTGCGCTGGCCACGGATTAAATCTCCGAAGCGCTGTACCATAACTCCGCCGCCTAACATGTTACTGAGTCTTGCAATGGATTCCGCATAACCTGTGGAATCCTTAAACGGCTCAGAAAAATGCTTTGCCACCAGCAGGGCAAAGTTTGTATTCTTTGTCTGCTTTGCCGGGTCTTCGTAGCTGTGACCGTTTACCGTTACAATGCCGTTGGTATTTTCACTTACTACCGCACCCTTCGGATTCATACAGAAGGTGCGGACCTTGTCCCCGTACTTCTGGGTACGGTACACAATCTTACTTTCATATAATTCGTCGGTTAAATGGGAGAAAATCTCTGCCGGAATTTCCACACGGACACCGATGTCCACACGGTTGGACTGAGTCGGAATCTTCAGTTCTTCGCAGATTTTCTCCATCCACTTGCTGCCGCTTCGTCCAACGGAAACGATACAGTTTTGACAGGTATAGACACCGACCTTGCAAACCACACGGTATCCTTCCTCCAGCTTTTCGATGGTTTCCACCGGAGTATCAAAGAAAAATTCCACTTTATCTTTTAAATCCGCATATAAATTTTCCAGAACCACATAGTTGATGTCTGTACCGAGATGGCGTACGGACGCATCTAACAAATGCAGGTCGTTCTGCATACAAAGCTTCTTAAATTTGGAGCCTGCTGTAGTGTACAGCTTGGTGCCCTCGCCACCGTACTTCATGTTGATTTCATCCACATACTGCATCAGCTCCAGAGCCCGCTGCTTTCCGATATATTCATACAGTGTACCGCCAAAATCGTTGGTAATATTATATTTGCCGTCGGAAAATGCTCCCGCACCGCCAAAACCGCTCATAATAGAGCAGCTCTTACAGCCGATACAGGACTTTACCTTGTCCCCGTCAATCGGGCAGCGGCGCTTTTCTAAGGCATGTCCCGCTTCAAATACTGCAATTTTCAGCCCCGGATTCAATTTTACAAGCTCGTACGCCGAAAAGATTCCGCCCGGACCTGCACCGATAATAATAACATCATAGTTCATAAAAATACCTCCTGAAAAAGAAAACGGTTATCTACGGGTGCACAAAAAAAGCACCGGTAGATAACCATTTAAGGTGGTTCGTAGAAACACTCAACCATATTATGAGCTTATACCTGCAATTCATAGATACCATATATTACTATATACAGTTTATCCTACTATGAAAGAATTTGCAAGTCATCTTTACATCCCATTAATCGTATCAGCATCTTCTCATTCACCTTCGCCAGCTCTGCAAACTGCTCCTTGTCTGCAAAATACGCCACACAGATTAACTGGATGGAAAATACCACATACGGAAGCACCTGCTTTTCTTCTTTTGTAAGACCAATTACTTCATCATAGCCTCGGACAATACTCTGATATATCTTCAACCACTTTTCCATCACCTCATCATTATCCGCAAAGTTTTCGGATAAAATTCCCGTAGCCGCATAACACACATCAAACAGGCGGATGCTATACTCCGAAAGCTCGAAATCCGTTACTCCTACCATTTCCTCCTCATTTAAATAAACATAGCTCAGATTCATATTCCGGTGAATAATCTGCTTTGGTAACTTATCATACACATCACAAAACCGGTTCTTATATTCCGCAACCAATTCCTGTGGAAGATTGATTTTCTTCTGAGCTGTCGGAAGCGCCCAGTTCTGCACCGTATCATGCAAGCGGTTCTCCGCACAAAGCCCTGCATCCAGGTTTGCCAAAGCAAGATGAAGCTTTCCAATCAAGTTACCGAAACGGTATGCCGCTTTAGTGTCACATGCGGTAAACATTTCCCTGCCACTCATTTTTGTGCCCTGCACTCTCTTGCACAAAACAGCATACACTTCCCCTTCCTGTACCAGCAGTTCTCCGGCCTTTGTTGCCACCGGAACAGAAGCTTGTAATCCCACTTTATCCAGTTCTCCCGCAATCTCCATGTGACGCTTCAATCCACCCGGAAGTCCGGACACCTTCAGAACAAAATCTTCACCAACCTGAAACTCATTTTCACTAACCTGATTGCTACCCTCATAAACTACATTAGTCACCGGTCTCTGTTCCATGCCCCAATGTGCAAGCAGCTTCTCCATTATTTTCTTCGATATCATAACCTTTCCCTCCTGTAACAAATTCACTCTGTACGGAAAGGACGGACGATACGCTTTCAGATATTCCGACGGGCTCATACCATATTCCCGGTAAAATGCCTTGTAAAACCCTGCGTAGGTATCAAACCCGTAAGAAAAAGCAACCTCCTGCTTCTTTGCTCCTTTGGAAATCTCATACATTCCATGCTTTAACCGCCGGCAAACCAAATACCTCTTTACCGATAGCCCTGTCGCCCTCTGAAACAGCTGGCAGAAATGATATTCCGAATATCCTGCCCGTTTGCCCAGCTCCGATATTTCAATCTCCGATTTTAAGTTTTCCTCCATAAAATCCATAGCTTCCTGTATCAGCCCTAACGTATCTTTTCTCATCGTTCCGTCCTCCAAAGTAATCTGCAGATTCACTTTACGGTTTGATTATATCAAAGAAATCAGTAAAAACATTTCCTAAATTGGGAAGAAAAACAGGTTACAGCAAAAATTTTACTGTAACCTGCAGAGTCATCTTAATTCAAATATTTCAAAACCTCTTCCCGTGGAGTATCCTTATAGGCTTCGTTTTTGATGACAGCCTGATAAATATCCTCAGCGTTAGTCGTAAACCCTTTTATAGTATTAACCAACGCAGACAGGCCTTGTTCTAATCCTTGTTCTAATCCTTGTTCTAATCCTTGTTCTAATCCTTGTTCCAGGCCTTGAGCCAAACCAATCTCTATACCTTCATCACGAATATCCATGTCTCTTAAATACGATGTCATATACTCCACCTCCCATTCTTCATGTCTTTTTGCTTTTTCCACTTCATTGTCAATCATTTGTACCAATTCATTTTCTACAACTTTACCCTTTAAATATTGCAGAAAAGCTGCCAAATCCTCCGGTAGTCCTGTCAAATCTCCGTCGGCATTGATAAACACTTTAATTGCCTCATCCTTCAGCAAAATATCTCTATTCTGTACGCAAATATTTTCAAACCGATATACCGGCAAGCCATATCCAAACGAATCTTTTAAGCAAATGAAAATAACAAAACTAAGTTTTAATTCCTTATATTTTGCGCCCCGTTCAATCAAATTCATATCTATCATACCCTGATAGTAGCGGCTGCGCTTAGGAAGCTCCTTCTTTACCTTGGTCTGCATCTCAATGTTATAAATAGTGCCGTTTTCATCATCTACATAAACATCCAGACGGATGCCCTTTCCATCGGAAAGAATTTCTATTGTTTTCTGCCGTTCCGGAAAAGAAATTTTCTTGATTCTGATTTCCAGTAAGACTTCTAACAATCTGCGGCATATTTCCGGATTATTTACCAGAACCTTGCCAAACATAAAATCATCGGTAAATGTAAGCTCCTGATACTGCTTTTGTAATTGTTCCAAACAAACTACCTCTCTTTCATTATAAAGTTTTTTCGCCCTATATGCAAGGCTTTTTACACAAGTTACAAGTTGGAATTTCCGGCAGATATGCCAAGAAATAATAAAAGATTTTCGCGAACTCTTGAATACATTTTATACGCGATGCGTAGTTTTTGCAAGTAGAAGATTTTATGTGTTTTTTGGTAGGTTTGCACAATAATTATCCACCCGCTCAGCGGGTGGTTTTTCCTTTTCGGGCATAGCCCTAATACTACAAGCCACGCACAAGTGCGTCTTTTGTTGGCCTGCCAGCCGCGCGTGGGATTACTTGCTACCCGTGAACGGGTCTCTCGGGTCAAACAGTGTCAACTGGTCACACTCTTGATCCTGCTTCAGCTGGTTGGCTATATAACTTTTTATTGCAGCAGTGTTCTTTCCTACAGTATCCACATAGTATCCCTTACACCAAAACTCGCGGTTTCGGTAGGCAAACTTCATGTTCCCATACTTTTGAAAAATCATTACACTACTTTTTCCCTTTAGGTATCCCATAAAACCCGAAACGCTCATTTTGGGCGGGATACTTAGCAACAGATGAATGTGGTCCGGACATATTTCTCCTTCAATGATATCCACACCCTTCCATTGACACAGAGTTCTAATTATTTCTCTGATATCCTCTCTCTTTTCTTGGAAGAATACTTTTCTTCTATACTTTGGTGCAAATACCACATGATATTTGCAATTCCATCTTGTGTGTGCTAAACTTTTTGCATCAGTATTTTGTTCTGACATTATACTGTCCTCCTAATGTGTATTTTTATTTGCGTAACTGGCAGGTCACGCCTTTATTATACACATTAGGAGTGTTATT
>JAZSFC010000025.1:0-53825 GCA_045531955.1 Lachnospiraceae bacterium
GTCGTTCCCCTAAGGACAAGTACATCGTTATGGATAAAAACTCCAAGGACACCGTTTGGTGGACAACAGACGAGTACAAGAACGACAACCACCCAATGACAGAAGAGACTTGGGCAGTTTGTAAGGACCTCGCTGTAAAGGAACTTTCCAACAAGAAATTATTCGTAGTTGACGCTTTCTGTGGTGCAAACGCAGACACAAGACTCAATGTTCGTTTCATCATGGAAGTAGCTTGGCAGGCACATTTCGTAAAGAACATGTTCATCCAGCCAACTGCAGAAGAACTTGAAAAGTTCGAGCCTGATTTCATCGTTTACAACGCTTCCAAGGCTAAGGTTGAAAACTTCAAAGAATTAGGTCTTAACTCTGAAACTGTTGCTGCATTCAACATCACCAGCAAGGAACAGGTTATCTTAAATACATGGTACGGCGGCGAAATGAAGAAGGGTATCTTCTCCATGATGAACTACTTCCTCCCATTAAAGGGTATCGCTTCCATGCACTGCTCCGCTAACACTGACATGAACGGCGAAAACACCGCTCTTTTCTTCGGTCTCTCCGGTACAGGTAAGACCACATTATCCACAGACCCTAAGCGTCTCCTTATCGGTGACGACGAGCACGGCTGGGATGACAACGGTGTATTCAACTTCGAAGGCGGCTGCTACGCAAAGGTTATCAACCTTGATCCTGAATCCGAACCGGACATCTACAAGGCAATCAAGAGAAATGCTCTTCTTGAGAACGTAACTGTAGATAAGGACGGCAAGATCGATTTCTCCGATGACAGCGTAACAGAAAACACCCGTGTTTCTTACCCAATCACACATATCGACAACATTGTTAAGCCGGTTTCCGCAGCTCCTGCAGCTAAGGATGTTATCTTCCTTTCCGCAGACGCTTTCGGCGTACTTCCTCCTGTTTCCATTCTTACTCCGGAGCAGGCACAGTACTACTTCTTATCCGGTTTCACTGCAAAGCTTGCAGGTACAGAGCGTGGTATCACTGAGCCAACTCCTACCTTCTCCGCTTGTTTCGGTCAGGCATTCTTAGAGTTACACCCAACTAAGTATGCTGAAGAATTAGTTAAGAAGATGGAAGCTAACGGCGCTAAGGCTTACCTTGTAAATACAGGTTGGAACGGCACCGGCAAGCGTATCTCCATTAAGGATACCCGTGGTATCATCGACGCAATCCTTAACGGCGACATCAACAAGGCTAACACAAAGAGCATTCCAATGTTCAACCTTGAAGTTCCTACAGAGCTTCCTGGCGTTGATACAAACATCCTTGATCCTCGTAACACCTACGCTGACGCTTCCGAATGGGAAGTTAAGGCTAAGGACTTAGCAGGAAGATTCATCAAGAACTTCGCTAAGTACGAAGGCAACGACGCTGGTAAGGCACTTGTAGCTGCAGGTCCACAGCTTTAATAAAAAGAAAAAGACATTCTGCGAACTGTCTTAAAGTAAAATAGAAAAATAAGAGTCATTCCACGCGCTCCCCGGTCAAGCCGAAGGTCGCTGCTTTGGAATGACTCTTATTTTTCTATAGTTGCTTTAATAATTTTTGCAGAATGTCTTTTCTTTAACACAAGCTCCGGGTTACTGCGTCTGATAGTACTCCCTGAAATATTCTGCTGCTTTTTGCAATTCTTTTTCAACCCTCTTTGGCGGCAATGCCGGAAATTCACGGGGTACTTGATTTTGTGGAAAGCATGATTTCCACAAAATTATCCCAGAGATGATAAGAATTACTGCAACAATTATTGCTATAATAAGTTTTTGTTTTTTTCACGGAATGCCTCCTTTCCGGCATGGTTAGTTTTATCTCTACTTGTATTTTATCATAAAAATTAAGAAAAGCCAGTTCTTACGAACTGACTAAAACAATTCTAAACAAAAGGTTATCCGGCAGGCGTCGCAGCTCCTGCATCTCTCGGGTTTCCCCTGTCATACCAGCGGCGTGTGGTCGCAACGAAGTTTACCACCTCAGATAACCTCTTGTTTATTCTATACTAATTATACTTGATTTATTTTCTTTTGTAAAGAATGCTCTTATTTCTCAAATAGTTCTGCAATCTTCTTTCACTAATTTCCCATAGTGAAAGAACAGAGTTTTTAAACTCTATTTCGTCTTTTGATGTACAAACTCTTAAAACCAGTTGTATATATGTATCTTTCATTTTTATTTCTTTAATTATCAGTCCTGTATCCGGATGCTTATCCGCAATAATATAATCCGGATTTTCAACTGCTTCTTTTAAATATTCTTTTATTTTTTCATGCTCTCCCGGGTGTCTATCATTCACATGCTGTATTCTTTCCTCTGTAATAATCACCTCATCCGTGCGGATATTCTCTGAGATACAACAAAAGATTTCTTTATTTAGTTTTCCTACAAAATACAAGCCCTTCTCCTCTTTTGTTTAAATTTTTGTTTTGGGTAATTTTGAAGAAAACCATTCACCAAAAATACATGCTCTACCTAGAATAAATGAATTAAAAATATTAATGACTTTCTCTGATTTTATTATAGCATATTGTTTTCAGTTATGCAATGCGTAATTCTTCATTTTGCAAGAAAAAATTTACAAAAAATACAAATCCCGCCACAAACCCGCATAAACACTGGGCGCAACAAAACATTGCTTGCCAATTCAGAAGCTTTTTGTTATAGTGAAGCCAACAAAGACAGCATAGTTCTTGCTGTCCGGAAAATAAAATATAGGGAGAAAATAAGGAGAATAAATCCTCTGCCCGCAATCGGCGGGCGGGCATTTTTACTCCGTAAAAACAAGGAGGATTAATATGAACATCGTTAGTAATTCCATTAAGAAGCTTCGCGAAGAAAGAGGTATGACACAGGATGAACTCGCTGAAAAGTTAAATGTGACCCGCCAGGCAGTATCCAATTGGGAAACCGGCAAAACCCAGCCGGATATTGAAACCTTAACACGACTGGCAGAAATTTTTGATGTATCCGTAGAACGTATCATTTACGGAAGCGAACGCAAAGAGCGAATTGTCCAGGTAAGCCGCAATGTTCAGATTGGTCCGAAGGAAGGCTTAAGCATGGGCGCCGCCCTTGCCATGATTATTTCCTATGCCAAATGGCAGTCCATCGGCTGGGCAATTCTACACGGTTTCTTTAACTGGGCGTATGTCATTTACTATATTATCAAGTATTAGTTATACAACAAAACCCGGCAGGGACAATTCCCACCGGGTTCTTTTTTTCTCTTATGTTTTGGCTCTGCCTACAGCACATCCTCCACCTTGGCCGGGAGCGGTTCCTCCAAAAGCTTCGGATTCTTCATAAATTTTCTTAACTGACGCAATGACAGGGCAAAATACAATCCGTCGCAGAAGCGCTCGTCGGTAACAAGTCCCCAGCCCATTCTCTTCTCGTTGACAATATTTCCATCTTTATCTAACTCCACGTGGTTCTGTTCCTTACCGATGGCAAAGAACAGGCCGGTGGTGCCAAACTCGTAGGTATGATGGAAAATATAATTAATGCCCAACGACTTTAAGTTAGTAATAAAGAATGAGGTGTGGAACGGGCTTAAATCAATAATTGCCTTAGGCAGCAGATTGTGGCGGTCCATCCACATGAGGGTGTTTACGGCAAAACGGATCACCGGACCCGGAATATTGGTTAAGACCTTGGCCAGCTTATCGGTACCGTTTTCGCCCTTACGGTCGGTGGTTTCTTCTTTAATTCTGCGGTTGATGATTTCTGCAATTTCCTGAATGGTTTCCGTTCCCTCGAACTCCAGCTTGATAGTGGTTTCGGCATCACCGTCGCAAAGCTTCGGATGCACCACAAAGCTTACATAAATTTTGTGGCGGGTATATACACGGCCGTTCATGATAAAGCGGTTCAACTGCGGACGCAGGGCAATCATGCGGACTACACCTGCAATAAAAATATGCATGTAGGACATTTTCAGTCCCTCTGCCTCTTTTTCTTTGATGTAATCATCCCACACTTCACAGTTAAATGTATCGTCATACATGTTCATGGAGTCGGTGCGGGTTTTCATAATATACGGCATGATTTTTTGGATTGGCGGAACAGTTTTTACCACCCTTCCATCCGGTCTTTTCTTTAGCATACTCTCTTCCTCTTCTTTAAGAATGATTTCATTTCTTTAGAAATAGTTTATACTTTTTTTAGAAATTTTGCAAGGAAAGAATCTCAAAACAGCCAACTCTGCGCTAAATTTTATCTAAATTTTCAAATATTTTAGGGTGTGTTTTCAGATAGTTTAATTATTTTTAAAATATTTTCTAAAAACCTATTGACAAACTTATTTTTATCAGTTATAATGAAGCCAAGATAAAGGAAGAGAAAAAAGAAAAAAAACAAGACTAAAGAATAGGAGGTACGGTCCAATGGGACGTTAACATAAAAACCTTAAAAAATCTAAGAAAGGAAGGTACAGACCACCAGAAACGTTAATTTAAGTAACACTTAATCAAAAACCAAGAAACAAGAGGTACAGTCCAATGGAAATTACAGAATCTAAGTAAAGGGAGCTATCTACTCGTAACGATGGATAGCTCCTTTTTTTGTTCATAATATGCAGACTTTCATAATTTTTTCATTGAGTTTTTTTTCGGATTCCGCTATACTAAGAACAGTATTTTACATACTTATTGGGGGTTACAAATGAACAAAGAGTCTGCAAACACGCTGAAGTCACGGCACCTTATCGGTTATGCCCTGGGTGACTTCGGTTGTTGTGTTACGTTTTTTACCATGACAAATTTCCTGACACGGTATTATATTACCGTGCCAATGATTGATACTGCCATTCTGGCAGCCATGACTTTACTTTGGAAAATCTGGGATGCCCTAAGCAGCCCTGTGTTCGGCATGTGGATGGATAAGCGTTTTGCTACCCACAAAAATCCAAAGGGCAAATTCCGCCCATGGATGTTCCGTTCTGCCCCTCTGATGGCAATTACTGCTGTTTTAGTTTTCACTGCGCCAAATTATGTAACCGGCGTATCACGGCTAATCGTTATTTTCACCACCTATTTGCTTTACCAGTTTGTCTATACCATGTTTAACATACCTTATGGCTCCCTGCTTTCCGCAATGGCAAAAACCGACGAAGAGCGGGCATCGTTATCCTCCTTCCGGGGCATCGGCTCCATTTTGGGAAGCATTGTGCCTTTGGTAATTTTCCCACTGATTCTCGCCGGTTTTGAGGATAAATTATCCACAGGATACACCATCAGTATTACGGTGTGTGCTGTTATCGGATTTGTATCCTGTTTCCTCTGCTATGCCTTCACGGAAGAGCGCAATATGGGCAAAGGCTCCAACGCTAAGCCGGTGAAGTTTGTGGATGCTTTCCATGTGATTCAAAAAAACCGCGCCTTCCTGTGCATGTGCATCCACGGCTTGTGCCAGGGGGCTGCCACTTCCATCACCTCCACCATGAGCTCCTACGTATACTCCGATATATACCAAAATCTAAAACTCATGAGCATGGGAAGCCTGATTTTAATGCCTTTCAGTCTGATTTTTATGTTTGTTGCTCCAAAGTTTACAAAAAAAATGGGCCTGAACGGTTTCATCCGCTTTTCCCTGTTAGCAGGCATTGCCGCCTATGCCGGATTATTTATCATGCACCTGCTGTTCCCGGTACCGCTGTGGCTTCATGTACTGCTCTATTCCCTGGCCTACGGTCTGTCCGGCGTGTCCGGTATGATGCAGTGGGGCTTACTTGGCGAAACCATCGACTACAACGAATATTTAACGGAAAAACGTACCGAAGGCACTATTTACGGCACCTTCAACATGCTGCGCCGCATCGGACAGGCCATCGGCACCTCTGCCGGAGTGGCACTGCTCGGCTGGTTTGGCTTTGATGCCGCGAAAGAAGCCCTCGGTCTGGTACAAAGCAGTTTTACGGTTTTCGGTATCAAAACACTGTGCCTGCTGGCACCGGCCCTGTTTTCCCTGGGAAGCTATCTGGCATTCCGTTTTCTTTGGAACATCACACCGGAGTTAAAAGTCCGGATGACAGCGCATTTAAAAAACGATTAAGTACTGATATTTAGTGGGTTTCTTAAAGTTTACTTAACAAAACACTAATAGTTTCGTATACAAAAACTAAAAATTCCTATTGATTTATTTTACTTAATCGTTTAAACTGAGGATAAAGTGAGGTCGTGCGCTGTGAATCGGCACCCTTACAAAAATAAGTATTGGGGAGGAAAAATCCTCTGCCCGCGAAAGCGGGCGGGCATTTTCCTACCGGAAAACAAGGAGGATTACCAATGAAATTCGGTTATTTTGATGATGCCGCAAAAGAGTACGTGATTACCACGCCAAAGACTCCGCTTCCATGGATTAACTACCTTGGAACCAACGAGTTCTTCTCTTTAATTTCCAACACCTGCGGTGGTTACAGCTTCTATAAGGACGCTAAGCTCCTTCGCTTAACCCGCTATCGTTACAACAACGTTCCTTACGACAACAACGGTAAATACTATTACATAAAGGACGGCGATTCCATCTGGAATCCGGGCTGGCAGCCAACCAAGACTGCTCTTGATTCTTACGAGTGCCGTCACGGTATCGGTTACAGCCGTTTCACTTCCACAAAGAACGGTCTTACCGCTTCCGTTTTAGCATTTGTTCCAACCAACGACAACTGCGAAATCAACCAGGTTACTTTAACCAACAATTCCGATGCAGCCAAGGAAGTTTCCCTGTTCTCCTATGTAGAATGGTGTCTTTGGAATGCAGACGACGATATGAAGAACTTCCAGCGTCTCCTTAGCTGTGGTGAAGTAGAAATCAAGGGTTCCACTATCTACCACAAGACCGAGTACCGCGAAAGAAGAAACCACTACGCTCTGTTCTCCGTAAATCATCCAATCGACGGTTACGACACCATCCGTGATGATTTCCTTGGCATGTACAACGGCGTAGACCATCCGGAAGTTGTAGAGGCAGGCAAGGCAAAGAACACTGTTGCCAGCGGCTGGTCCCCGATTGCTTCCCACCAGATTAACGTAACATTACAGCCTAGCGAAACAAAGACTTTTGTTTTCGTACTTGCTTATATCGAAAATCCACAGGAAGAAAAGTGGGAATCCCACAACGTTATCAACAAGAAGCCTGCAGAAGAATTACTTGCAAAATACCAGACAGATGCAGACGTTGATGCTGCACTTGCAGAGCTTAAGGCTTACTGGGAAGATCTTCTTTCCCGTTACACCGTTACTTCCGCAGATGACAAGGTAAACCGCATGGTAAACATCTGGAACCAGTATCAGTGTATGGTAACCTTTAACATGTCCCGTTCCGCTTCCTACTACGAATCCGGTATCGGCCGTGGTATGGGCTTTAGAGACTCCTGTCAGGACTTACTTGGTTTCGTTCACCTGATTCCGGACCGTGCAAGAGAGCGTATCATCGATATCGCTTCCACACAGTTTGAAGACGGCAGCGCTTACCATCAGTATCAGCCACTTACCAAGAAGGGTAACGCAGATATCGGCGGCGGCTTCAACGATGACCCATTATGGCTCATTGCAGGTACCAGCGCCTATGTAAGAGAAACCGGCGACATCTCCATCTTAAAGGAGAATGTTCCTTACGATAACGACTGGCAGAAGGCAACTCCACTGCTTGGTCACTTAAAGAGATCCTTCGATTTCATCGTAAATCACAAGGGACCTCACAACCTGCCACTCATCGGTCGTGCCGACTGGAACGACTGCTTAAACTTAAACTGCTTCTCCGAGCATCCGGGTGAATCCTTCCAGACCTTTGGTCCGAGTGAAGGTCCGGTAGCAGAATCCGTATTCATTGCAGGTATGTTCGTTAAGTACGGTGAAGAATATGCACAGCTTTGCGAGCTTATGGGCGACGAAAGAGAAGCTGCTTACGCAAGAGAAGAAGTGAAGAAGATGTACGACGCAATCCTGAAGGACGGCTGGGACGGCGAATGGTTCGTTCGTGCGTACGACGCTTACAGCCACAAGGTTGGTTCCAAGGAATGCGAAGAAGGCCAGATTTTCATTGAGCCACAGGGCTTCTGTGTACTTGCAGGCGTTGGTGTTGAAGAAGGTCACGCAAAGAAGGCTCTCGACTCCGTTAAAGAAAAGCTGGATACCAAGTACGGTATCATGATTTTACAGCCTGCTTACACCAAGTACCACTTAGAGCTTGGTGAAGTTTCCTCCTATCCACCTGGATACAAGGAAAACGCAGGTATCTTCTGCCACAACAACCCATGGGTTTCCATCGCAGAAACCGTTATCGGCCGCGGCGACAGAGCATTCGAAATTTACAAGAAGACCTGTCCGGCATACGTGGAAGAAATCAGCGAAATCCACCGCACCGAGCCTTATGTTTACTCCCAGATGATTGCGGGTGCAGACGCTAAGTTCCACGGCGAGGCAAAAAACAGCTGGCTCACCGGTACCGCAGCATGGACCTTCGTAAACATCTCCCAGTACATCCTGGGCGTTTACCCAACCCACAACGGTCTTTCTGTTGACCCATGTATCCCTACCGGTTTTGGTGATTTCACACTCACCAGACGTTACCGTGACGCTATGTACAACATCAAGGTAACCAACCCGAATAACGTAGAAAAGGGTGTTAAGAAGCTCATCGTTGACGGTGAGGAATTAACAGGAACAACTGTTATTCCTTACAAGAAGGGCAAGACAGCTTACGAAGTAGAAGTAATTATGGGTTAATACCATATATAACAAAACCGGATTGTCAAAACGGCAATCCGGTTTTTCTTTCTCTTATTCTGTTTTATGCTGCCAACTCAGCACTTTCCAATTCTTCTGTGTTCTTTTTCTTTGCCATCACCTTACTGCTTAAAAATACGGGACAGGCTAACATTGCCAATACGCCTGCAGCCATAAATAGCCACTCTATCTGCACGGCAGTTGCAATTGCACTAACTGCAAATGATGCAACCGGAACACAAATACCACTTAACGAAGTCATAATACTTGCCGCACGTGCGAGATATTCTTCTTTCACATTTTTCACGAATTCGATGTTTAAAAAACTGCTGAATATAGAAACTACAATACCGCACAGAAAGCTTGCTACCGCCACGTAACCGTACATAAACCACCGGCTTACATAAAGCGGACGTGCTGCCACAAAACCAATATAGTATACTCCAAGACCAACACAGCATAACACAAGATATCCTCTAGAGTTCAATATTTTTCCAAGCATCGGATATACCGCCGTTCCAAGCATCATGCCAATGGTTAATGCAATTCCCAAAATGGACAATACCTCTGCTCCTCCGCCCAGAATTTCTTCCACTAATGGTGCCTGCATGCTGTTAAACGGAACCAGCACCGCATTCAGATAAACTGCAATACCACAGAAAAATAGAATTGTTTTTTCTTTTTTCGCATAGGAAAGACCATCCTTGAAGGTCTGCATATATTCCTTTGCATCAAACGCCTGCTTTTGTAAATTCTGTTCTTTTGTTTTCACTGTAGCGATAATCAATGCAGAGAAAATGAACGTTGCCATATCAACATAAATAGCGCCTGCAGTTCCGAGAAAAGCAATGATTCCGGCAGCAATACCCATTCCCACCAGTTCTACAACAGAACATGCCACAGACATCAGCGACATACCGTATTCATAATACTTCCGCTCTAAAACCTTTGGAGTAAATGCTGTATTTGCCGGTCCCCGGAATGCTTCTGCGGTTGAAATTATTACTGTTGTCATCACAAGAATTCCCGCGTTCAAGAATCCAAACAAGTATCCGGTTGCTATGATTGCCACGCATAAAGCGCGGATTACATCTGTTACCACCATAATATTTTTCTTGTTTCTACCCTCTACCCAGGCACCCGCAAACGGAGTCACTACAATAGACGGCACTCTGTTTATGCCATAAATAATTGCCGACCAGGCAACGCTGTTTGTAATTTCATAAATAATCCACGCTGATGCAATAGCGTCTATGGAATCACCAAAACGGTTAATCAGTGCCGCCAAAATCATTTTTAGGTATTCCTTTTGACGGAATATGTCCTTGTAACCAATTTTTTCTGTTTCACTCATTTTTGTACCCTCCGTGTTTCAATTTGTAAATCTGAATAGTAGTCCAGTAATGCTCTTTCTCTTAATGATAAACCATCTCCACTCTTTCCGAAACATTTTAAATTCTCTTTTCGTCTGGCATATTTACAACTTCCAATGCAAAATGGTAATTCGATGCACTCTTGGCACTCCGGATTATCTCTTGCAGTCACTGTTTGCAGCTGATACAGTTCATCCCTTCTTTCAATGCATATCGTTCCGTTTTCTCCAACAAAACCCAGTCTCTGTTCTTCCGGAGAAGTATTGGAACAAATTAGCACTGATCCATCTGTATCTATTACTGTTGCATTTATCATGCAGGCATGACAAGACACATAACGATTCCATCTTTGCGAATAAATATATCCTCTTTCAATAGCCTGCTTATATAGTCCATATGTGCTTATTCTTTCTTCGTTTTGAAACAAATTACATATATCAATGGCTATCTTTGAACGAAGTTCTACAGGTATTGTATCAATAATTTCTGTAATGTCTGTGCCATTTTCTTCATCAATATTTATTCTTAATGTAACAATAATCCCCTCGCGGGCAACTCCTATTACATTTTTTAAGACCTCCGAAAACGTTCCCTTCCCATTTACCAATACCCTGCGTTGGTCATGACTCTTCTTATTTCCATCCAACGTAATCTGCATACACTTTATGTTAAGCTGCTTCAAACATCTGATTTTTTCCTCATCTAAGGCATATCCGTTTGTTGTAATCGTTGAAATTAATTCACAATGGTTTGCTTTACATATTTCATTTGCTTTTCTTAGCATCTCACAAACACAATTATACTCCATCAATGGCTCCCCACCAAACCAGTCAATTTCTATTTTTTTGTGCTTTTGTGCTTTTTTCTCAAGCAACCGGTAAATTCTTTCTTGTATTTCTCCTTCCAATCGTTTCATTACATGTTTCTGTTCACAATAAGTGCATCGGAAATTACATGCATTTGTTGCAAGTATCATCAGTTTATATGTATTTTGCTGATACCTTTCTGTATGTTCTAAAACTTCAAGTTTTGCTTTCTCATTCATTTCATCTGAGACTAATAATTCACAGCGCAATAATTGCCGGAATAGTTCTATTTCTTCTGTTGTATATTCGCCTTTATTCACATTTTCCAAAAAGAATTGAATTTTTTCTCTGTCCTGATTCGCATATACATAATATTTTCTGGACAAAGTACTATAAAGCATGCTGTATGCTTCATCAATTACTATAGTAGTTAAATATTTCGATAATTTCATTTGCAACATCCTCTTAAATGCTAAGAGATACTGACAATTACCTATAACGGAAATTGTCAGCATCTGCATCTTTACATCTTCCGGACTACTAGCTCAGCGCTGTAGCCTTCTTTGGACAAAAAAAGTTAATGTCAATAATACCATCTGCTTCTTCTTCAGCAGTCAAGTTAACATCATAGTCCTGAATTGCTTTTGCAAGTTCTTCGGAAGTAATTACTACCTTTCCGTCTACAATCTGCATGTCCTCACGTGTTACTGCTAAATTTGTTCTTTCCATCTTTCTTCTCCTCTTTTCGTTAGATTTTTATTATTAATTCAACTCTTTGTTGAACCAATTACGATTTCATATCCGATACCAAGATTTTCTTCTTCTTTTTCCAGTGTTACTTCTGTATTCTGGATTTTCTTTGGCTCTTCATCCTGAATAATTCTCTTTTCTTCCATTGCCTTAATCTCCTTTCTCATTTGGTGCCAGGACGGTAAATAAGCTATATGTATCCTTCGCCTCTTTATCCTCCAGTTTTTGATATTTTTCGAAAAGCGCATCAATTTCTTTGCGAAACGCTCTCATATCCTCTTCGTTGGCTCTCATAAAATATGCCTTTACTTTATTTGGTTTCTCTGCATACATATTTGCACTTTTTATTGCATTTCGCGTCATTATTCCGAAGTGCTGCGCTGAAATTTCCATTTTACGCTTCTGTTCTGCCTCAGACATATTCTCCTTTTGAAGCATATTAATAATTTTAATTTCATCTGATACCAGTTGGTAACACTTTTCAATCTGACCATTTTGTATAATGGAACTCTCTTCCTTTACTAATCCGGCCTTTTGCAATCGTTCCAGATAAAGCTGAACAGAATAACTTGGCATTTCTAGTCGTGAAGCAATTTCCAGTTTTGTTTTTGCATTATCCATCATACAAAACAAAACGTCCATTCCTCTGCCCGCTAAAATATCCTGCTCCATCTGCTCATGTTCTTCTACCATATTCATCTGATAAATACATGGCATGTCATCCATTTTTTCTCACCTCTTTTACGGAAACGATACGATATCCAATAACGCATCCACATCACATTCTCCAATCGCTGCCATACCCATGTTGCACTCTTGCAATATAGCATTCGTTGCCTGCTCAATATCCTTTTTATCAATGTTTCGTATAGACCGAACTTCATTCTCAATATAAAAATTCTTATCCATACTGCTGCATTTACCAATGTAACGCAGATGTTCTGTTATATTATCCACAGCTAGCAACACGGATGTTTCCATAATATTTTTTTCTCTTTGAATTTCTTCTTCCCGGAAGCCTCTGTCTTTTACCTCCATAAAAATATCCATAAGAACCTTTGCAACCTCTGTTATTTTTTCTTTATCGCAAACTGACATAAAGCCTAAGGTTCCTCTGTTCTTATACAGACTGGCAAACCCGCCAAACGTATACGACAGGCCTCTCTTTATTCGTATTTCTTGTGCCATACGTGAGTCCATTCCTCCGCCTCCTAACATTCGCGCCAGCATTTCTGCAGCCGGTCTTTCTGCTGTATGATATGCCGGAGCACGAAATCCAATGGATAATACCGCACTCGAACCACTACCTTTATTTATATAAACACCTGGTACATTTTCTACCGGCACTTCCAAAATTCTGCTTTTTATGTCTTTCCATTGCCCGAATCGTTCTTCTATCATGAATAAAGTTTCCTGATAATTAATACTTCCAACAACAATAACTGTTGAATTCTCCGGTACATAAGCGTCTTGTATCAACCGTATTACTTCCTGCTGATTTGCTCTGGCAACATTCTGTAAATCCCCCATTATGATTTTTCCAATACCTCGATTTCCCCATATTGCTTGACTGGTTCTCTCTTTAATCTGTTGATAAGAAGAGTAAAAGCTTGTCGCTTCCTGTAATACCACCTTCTTTTCATTTTCAAAAAAATCTTCAGAAAACTCGCGATCCTCTTTTGCGATACACGCCAAACAAGACAAACAAAGCGGTAACGTGCTTTCCAACCCAGTAAAATGGTAGCATGTATACTCTTTTGTAGTTGCAGCGTTATATAACACACCCTCGCTTGCAATCTTATCCATCCATTGTCTGTATTCCTGATTACTCGCGTCCTTTGGATTTAACAGCAGATGTTCTGCCAAATGCGAAAACCCGTTATTTGCATCAGTTTCATATGCGCTGCCCTGACGAACCCATAGTCCACATGCAATAGTCTTAACACCGGGAATTTTATGTAAAATAACTTTCAGCCCGTTTTCTAAATAGGCATTCAATACATCATACACAATCTCGCTTCCTCTCTGTTGCTTATCTTGATTTAAATTATAGTTGTGCAATTAAAAAATCAGAAGATAAGTAAATGGAAATCTTTTTGTTTCCGTTTATGTATATATACTTTTTCACTTTACCATAGTAAATCTTTTTGTTGCTTTTATTTTTCTTTTCAATTATAATTAACGTAGAATTTTTGTAATATTTGGGAGGTTCTTTCTATGGCAGTACAAAACGCCGGCACCATTATCCGGGAAGCAAGATTAAAAGCAGGATTATCGCAGGAAAAATTATCGGAAGGAATCTGCTCTGTCCTTTCCCTTTCCCGCATTGAAAGAGGTTCTGCCGGAGTAAGTCCATCTACCTTTCAGGCACTTATGGCTCATGCCGGAGCCCCTTGCGAAGCTTACCCTATCTTTGCGAATCGTACTGACTTTGATTGCTTTTATACCTTAAAGCGTGCCAAATTTTATTTAGACTGCTGGCAATTGAAAGAAGCATACAAAGAATTAGAAAGCGTAGAAACTTTGAATTTTGCTAAAAATAAGTTCTATTATCAGGAATGGCTCTTTTTGTATTGTAAATTACAATTTCGTTCCGGTTGCGCAAATCACTCTGAAATTTATGATGTTTTACTGGACGCCTTGCATATTTCTAGACCAGAAATTGATTTGTCTGATTTCAGAAACCTCTTACTATCTTTAGTAGAGATGGAATTACTTTTTTCTCTTGCACAGGAAGCTCTCTATATTGGTAAATTAGAGAGTTGTCTGGACATTTGTATGCAGGTATCTTCTTACATAGTAAATAGTTCTTTTTCTGATTCTGAAAAAGAATTGTTGCTGGCCGAACATGCTATTGTATATTCTAAGTATTTGATTGCGGTACAGGACTATTCTGCTGCTTTTAAATTAGCTCATGAATTCCGTGAAAAAATGGCATATCTTTTTGCAGATACGTATTTACACGAACTTACTTTTTTAACTGGGCTAAGCGCTTATCATGAAGGAAAAACAGAGGATGCCCTGACTTTTTTTAAAATGGCCTTTTTTTCTGCACATTCCATCGAAAGCAGTTATGCCACCACCATTCAGCAATACTTACAAAACACGTTAGGAATTTCTCTTTATGATTCTTCCTTTGACATAGCAGAAATTCCTCTGATTGCTTTTCCAAAAAAAGAAGTCATAAATTCCTCTGAGTTTTCAGATGGAACCTATGACTTATTCTCCCCGGAAACACTTACCTTGGGAGGCTTGATTCGTGAACTTCGTATGGAACAAAATTTATCACAGCAAACCCTTTGCCAAGGGCTTTGCAGCAAATCAAAATTGTCAAAAATTGAAAACGGAACCCTGCAGCCTGAAATTACACTTGCACAATCTCTTTTACAACGCCTGGGAATCTCCGATGCTGTATTTTCTTTCTACGGAAACAAACACGAAACAGAACTTTATGATCTGCGTATGCGAATGACACATCTGCGTATATCAGATACAGATTCGAATCAGAAATATATGGATGAATTGCTTCAGTTGTCCACCAATGATGATTCCTTTTACCTGCAATATGCAGCCTTCAAAAAGGCTACCCGCACTTCTAACAAGGAAGAAAGCGCCACGGCTCTTTTGCAAACCTTATGTACCACATTGCCGGATTTTACACTAAATAAAATTTCGGATTATCGCCTTTCTTGGCTGGAGTTAACCATATTAAACAATTATTGCGATGCTTGTCGGAAATGCTCTCCAATAAAAGGGACATTAGCATTATATCAGTTACTGGAATACTATGATTCTTCCTCTTTAGATATTTTAGAAAAAAAACGTGTATTTGCCATCCCGTTATGTGATTTATCAGCTTCCTTATATTTACAGAAGCGTTATGCTGAGTTAGTTTCACTATCTCCATATCTTTCCTCGCCAGCAACAAGAACATCCTTACACCACTTTGGTGTCTTTCTGGCTAATTATTCGCAAGCACTAGGCGAAGAAAAGCACTTAGATAAGATTCCACTATACGCAGCCTATAGCTATTATAATTTGCTAATAACAAATTCCAATAAAACAGCTGAAAAACTTAAGCAATGGATTTTTGAGGACTTCAACCTTTCATTATTATAATTCCTCTGTTTCTTTTTCTGCCACTCCTCCACACGGCATAATACCATAATTATGGTCTGTCCTGCTGTTTACTCTACCCATAGTAAACAGCAAGCAGGCCAGCATCATTACTGCCACTCCTCTTTTAAAATACCCATTCTTACCTTTTTTCATTTGATTTTCCTCCTATTGCTGATATTCAACATTTTCTTTTGTTTTTAGCAGTATGTTTCCTGCCCAATACCTATACTATCAAAGAGGCTTCCCATTTACCATATCACATTAGGAAAACTTTTTGTTTCCATTTATGTATATCCCTCTTTTGCACAACATTTTTTCACATATTTGTAATTTTTCCACAACGAACCTGACACACTTCCCGTCTATATTAATGACAGGGGAAATAAGTCAAACATAAAAAGGAGGATTACACTATGATGAAAAAAATAATAACCCTATTACTTACCGGCTGTCTGTTGCTTTCCATGACAGCATGCGGCACTACTAAAGATGCCAATGCAGGAGTCGATTCACCGGAAACTACCCCAACCAGCATTCCTGCTCCGGCAACAAAAACAGTTGCCCCGTTACCTGTTACCATTGATGTAAATAATCTAACCGATTGCACCGTGGCTGTTTCTATCGAAAAGGAAGACCTTTTGCTTGACAACACCGGTGCAAGAGTACTCCCTGTTACGGTTTATACCTATGATTTATACGATATGGTTGACATTGCCATGCTGGCACCGGGCGACACCATCATCCTGCGCGGCGAAGAAGTTTTAGTTACCGAGCTTGTCCGTACCGATTCCGGCGCCGTACAAATTAACGGCGGTCTGGATGTTGACGGCTATGAGTTACGCACCGACGAGCACACCGTATATTATGAAACCGGCTACAGTGATGTAAAAACCTGGTTCGAACTTGGTAAGGTCGTTCTTCCTGTTTCCGCAGACTTTGTCTTCACCGACAACGCAGACCCGGAAAGTGACACACAAACCTTTACCCTGGAAGATCTTTTTACCGATAAGGTAAAGCATATTTACGGATTTTCTCCGTATAACACCCGCATTGTCATTGAGGATGGCGTGGCAACACAGATGGAGAGAATTTATACTCCGTAAAACATAAATCTCTTTTTTAAATAACTGCTTGCATTTTTCCAAACTCGTGCTATAATCCTCCTGGAATACATAGTTCAGGAGGGTTTTTTATGGCAACCTTATTGCTGATTATCATATACCTTGCTTTTATCGGCCTTGGCATTCCGGACTCGTTGTTTGGTACCGCATGGCCTGCTATTTATAACGAATTTCACCTGCCGATTTCTTATGGCAGTTTCATTACGGTGCTTTGCAGTTTGTGCACCACCTTTTCCAGTTTATTCAGTGTACGATTAATCCGCCGGTTCGGCACAAACAAGGTAACAGCCTTTTGTACCGCACTGACTGCGGCCGCCCTGCTTGGTTTTTCCTTTGCAGATAACTTTTTCATGCTGATTTTACTGGCCATTCCTCTCGGTCTTGGAGGCGGTGCCATCGATAATGCGCTGAACGCGTACGTTTCCCTGCATTATTCCGCCACCCAGATGAGCTTTTTACACAGCTGCTACGGCGTTGGCGTTACCATCAGTCCTTACATTCTTTCCATGGTTATCAGCAGCGATACCGGCTGGCGCGGTGGTTACCGCATTGCCTTTTTTATTCAGCTTGCCATCAGTCTTACCGTGATTTTCACCCTGCCGGTGTGGCGCAAAGCCCATGGCAACGCGCAAGCCGAAGAAGAACGGAAACCAAAGGTACTTACCTTTAAAGAAATTATGCAGTTGCCGGGCATCAAGGCCGTGTGGTGCATTTTCCTTTGCTCCTGCGCCATCGAATTTATCTGCGGCAGCTGGGGCAGTACCTTCCTGGTAGAATATAAAGGGCTCCCGATTGACAAAGCCGCCGGAATGGTTGTGTTTTATTACTTAGGCATTACTCTGGGACGGTTTTTCTCCGGCCTTCTTGCCACCAAATGGAGCTGCTGGAAAATTGTTAAGGTAGGCGAATATGTGATTGCGGCTGCCATACTGATTTTACTGCTGCCACTGCCAACGTACTTTTCCGCCCTTGGATTATTCCTTGTCGGTCTTGGCAACGGACCGTTGTACCCGAACTTCAGCTACTTAACCCCAAGCAACTTTGGTGAAGAAAACGCAGAAGCGGTTATGGGTACCGAGCAGGTATTTGCCTACATCGGCGCCACCGGCGTTCCGGCTGTATGCGGTATTCTTGCCCAGGTGTTCGGCTTGTGGCTGTTCCCGATTTTCCTGCTGGTATTTTTTATGCCGCTGGCAGTTGCAACGATGAATATTATGAAAATAAAGAAAGTGAAATAAGAAGAAACACAGAAATTCCTCGCACTCCCCGGCGAGCTATGCTCCCGAAGTCGTTGCTTAGGAACTTCTGTGTTTTGTTATATATTTTCCAGCCGGAAGTACCTTATTGGCACTCTCACGTTTTCTCCGTGCGCATACACACCAATCATGGCACCGGTGAAGCGTTTGCCCTTTTTAATTCCCTCGTCACAGAGGTAGTAAACATTTGGAAGTGTGCCGAGAACAATAAACTCTGAGGCATTACCCATTTTATAAGAAAAGTTTCTCTCCAAGCCCTTGGTTTCACATTTTAACACGATTTCTTTGCATTCCTCTATCTCCACCGCAAAACTGTCCCAGGTGTCGTTATCCACATGCTCCTGCACCTTCAGATAGGTTTTTCCACTGTCTATAAATACACCAAATTTCAGATAGGTGTTCTCATCGTAATAGCAGGTCATGCCCGCATCCTGGCCGTCCTGTAAAGTTGCATAGGAAAGCCTTGTTTCTGCACTAAAGTTAAAGGATGTCTGACGCTGCAGCAATAAATTTCTGGCGGAAACCTCACACAAATCTGCTCTGCTGCCAAGAAGATAGACGCCATCTTCCCGGACCTCGACAAAATTCTCCTCCGGCTCCCGGACGGTAACCCACTGAAGGCCAAGAGGCTGCCCTCCAAATTCCGTCGGTTCCTCCGGCACTGCAAACTCCTCAAGCTCCGGCTTCTTTGCCAGCACGCTCGGACCCTGCAGGTTATTTACCATTGGCCAGCCGTCCGCCGTCCAGGTGATTTTATCTAAGGCAGTTTCCCGACCAAGCATGCTCCACTTGCCGTCCACCTGGCGGCCGCACAAATACACTATATACCACTCGCCCTTTGGTGTGCAGACCGGTTTGCCGTGACCGCAGCGCTGGATGGCCTGCTTCGGGTCCTCCTGGCGCATAATTGGGTTGAACGGGCAAGGCTCGTAGTTACCAAATAATTCTTTGGCACGGGCCACGGAAATGCGGTGTCCCATGCCGGTGCCTCCTTCTGCCTGGAACAGATAGTACCAGCCGTCTTTCTTAAGCAGATGGGAGCCCTCCGGCGCCCGCTTGTTGTGTCCATAATATAATAATTTTGCCTCGGACAGCTGTTTTGTACCATCCGGGCTGATTTCAAAAATTCTGGCGCCGCGGTTTAACAGCATGTAACGCCTGCCGTCGTCGTCGGTAAAAATGGACGGGTCAATACCGTCCTCCTCAATAAAAGCCGGCTCTGAGTACGGTCCCTCCGGACGCTCAGAAGAAACCACCATTTGGCGGCGATACGGTGTGGCGTTCCAGGCGTAGGAATCCACGTCATCCACCGTGTCATTTTGGCGGTAGGTTGCCGTTATGTAAAATCTGCCGTCATAGTAGGAAATATCCGGCGCCCAGTAGCCTCTGCCGCTCTCCAGGTGTCCCAGTCCCGACCACGCAGGGTTTGTAATGGCATGTCCGATAACCTCCCAGTGAATCAGGTCCTTGGAATGGGAAATCGGAATGCACGGAAAGAACACAAAGGAGGAATTTACCATGTAAAAATCGTCGCCCACACAGACAATGGACGGGTCCGGATGCATGCCGGTAAGAATCGGGTTTTTATAGGAATCTGCCAGGGAAAATCCGCAGTATTCCTCAAAATAATGCACCAGCACGGAATGCCCCAACTCTGCTGCCAGCTCATAAGGCGTGATTAGGTTACAATCCCCCGCCAGCGGTGATAATCCCACCTTTTCCGTCAAGTACTTCACCAGCTCCAAATTGCCAGACTCCACCGCAAAATGCAACATGGTGCGGCAGTTTTCGTCGGTTTCGTTAAAACTCGCCCGGGAATATTCCACAATGTATTTTACAATGTCCGTCTGTCCCAAACGGGCCGCCAGATAAGGCAGCCAAAGTCCATCCGGCTTGTCATCAATAGCAGTTGGATTCTCTATTAATATCCGACGCACCATAGTTAAATTTCCTTGCGAAATTGCCTGTTGTAAGGTCATGTTACTGCTCCTTCTCTTCAAAATACGGAAGCACCTTTTTCAAAGTTTCCCGTACTTCCTTCCACCGATTTTCCTCACCGACTACCCGGATGTTATAAGAAACCGGGCCAATTGCTACCACCTTCGAGGTGGCAACGTAACGCTCTCCGCTGTCTTCGGTAATCATCGGTTCGCCTTTGATTTCCAGCGGCTTATCCGGGCGAATTCCCATGCTCACCGTGATGCGGATATCCCCGTCCCGGTAACCGCTGTCCACAGAAATCCACTCTACTTTTCCTTCCTTTGTGCCGCCAAAGCTGACATAAAAGCGGGAAGCATCATTAAATCCTTCCGGCATACCCACGTAGGAGCCCTTTTCAAACTCACTGTCCTCCAGCGGATTAAAAAGTTCAAATCCCAGGAATTCCTCGCACTCTGTCCAGGTGTCAAAGCTCCAGTAAATATGCCCCGGCATACGGCTGGAAATTGCTTTTTGCATGTCATCCTTGGCATTCCATTCGTCCCAGTCTGCCTGCAATGCAGCGTAAACATATTGACTTAACATGTCGGATGTAATCATGTTATCGGAAGTCTCTTCCGAAGAAACCGTTTCTGCCCCGGGTACCGGATCTGCCGCCGGGCAGGACTCTACACCTTTAGCGCAACCGCAAAAAACCACCATCCATATTATACAAAAAATTAAAAATATCCTCTGTTTCATCATATACCTCCTGTTTTTGTTCTTCACTAGATATAGACGCAAAAACGAAGCAAATATTTCATTGATACTATAACTTGTTAGTCCCCCTCCATTTTATCACACCGCCCTGAAAAAGTATATTAATAATCTCATTAAAACTGCATTAAAATCCACACAAACCGTTCATTATGTGTTATACTATACCCATACATTAGAAAAACCACTAATGTAACATCAAAAGCCCCCGCGGGGCATATACTTTGATGTCAACAAAGAAGGGAAACAAAGGAGGATTTATTATGGACTTATTATTCATCATCGCACCAATCGTAGTACTTATTGTTTTACTGTTCATCCTGGGTTATGTAAAAGCATCCCCGGATACAGCGTACATCATTTCCGGTCTTCGTAAGAAACCGAAGATTTTAATCGGTAAAGCTGGCATCAAGATTCCGTTCCTGGAAAAGAAGGATGAACTGAGACTTCAGTTAATTCCGATTGACGTAAAAACATCCAGCGCAGTTCCTACTGCAGACTACATCAACATCCAGGTGGATGCGGTTGTTAACGTAAAAATCAGTGACGACCCGGCAAAGCTTCAGCTGGCAGCCCAGAACTTCTTAAATAAGAAGGTGGATTACATCGCAGGCGTGGCTCAGCAGGTACTGGAAGGTAACATGCGTGAAATCGTAGGTCAGATGAGACTGGAACAGATGGTCAGCGACCGTCAGTCCTTCGCAACCAACGTTAAAACAAACGCAGAGCCTGACCTTGCTGCCATGGGTCTTGACATTGTCAGCTTCAACGTGCAGAACTTTGTGGACGGCAACGGCGTAATCGAGAACCTCGGTGTGGATAACATCGTAAAGATTCAGAAGTCTGCAGCCATTTCCCGTGCAGAAAGCGAAAAGGAAATTGCCATGGCCCAGGCCAACGCAAGAAAGGAAGCCAACGACGCAGAAGTTGCATCCGCCCTTGCTATTGCTAACGCACAGGCTACCGCCGAAAAGGAAAAGGCCGTTGTTCAGGCAGAGGCAACCAGAGGCGCCAAGGAAGCAGAAATTGCTGCCAACACCCTCATTGCCCAGAAGGAAAACGAACTTGCCATCAAGAAAGCAGAACTCCAGAAGGATGCCGACACCAAGAAAGCTATCGCCGATGCTTCCTACCAGATTCAGCAGGAAACCGAGCGTAAGACCATCGAAATTGCCACCGCGGAAGCAAACCTTGCCCGTCAGGAAAAGGCAATTCTCTTAAAGCAGAAGGAAGTTGAGCTCACTGAGCGCGCGCTCGAAGCAGAAGTTAAGAAGAAAGCAGAAGCAGAAAAATATGCGGTTCAGCAGAAGGCAGAAGCAAAACTTTACGAAACCCAGAAGAATTCCGAGGCTCAGTTATTCGAGCGTCAGAAGAACGCAGAAGCGGAAAAGTACGAACAGGAACGTGCCGCAGAAGCTATGAAGGCTACCGCGGAAGCAAACAAGTACGCTATGGAACAGGAAGCAGAAGGTATCCGCAGCAAGGGTCTTGCAGAGGCGGAAGCAATCCGTGCAAAGGCTTTAGCAGAAGCAGAAGGTATCGAAAAGAAGGCCATCGCTATGAAGCAGATGGGCGAAGCTGCCGTTCTTGAAATGTACTTCAACGCTATGCCGGAAATTGCCAAGAGCATTGCCGAGCCTCTTACTAAGGTTGATAAGATTACCATGTACGGTGACGGTAACTCTGCAAAGCTTACCAAGGACATCATGACCACCCTTACCCAGGTAACCGATGGTTTAAAGGAATCCGCAGGTATTGATTTACAGTCCGTTCTTTCCGGATTTGTAGGCGCTAAGCTGGCAGACGGCAAGGACACTGAGAAATAAAAAATTAAGGTATAGGAAATACATAATTTAAAGGGTCACTTTTAGCATATGAAATACTTTTTCTGTGCTAAAAGTGACCCTTCCTTGTATTCTACTTATACTATACTAAATGATTTTCGTAGTCTTCTAACTCATGAAACATGTTGTCAATAATAGCCATGTTTCCCTCTAATCGGTACAACATAAAGTATCGATGCTTTCGAAAGTTAATTCGCTTATAACCAAACTGCTTTAACCTAGGATTTTCACAATCTTTTAAACTGGCTGCCACATTGGACAATATGTTCTTGGTTTCTTCAAAGTCATCCAAGAGGTTCCCTGCGGCCTGTTCGTTCTTCTTTTCGAACAGTAAATATTTAATAAATTTATCTAAGTCTTTCTCCGCATCAGAGGTTACTACTACATTATAAGCCATACTTCTCCCTCATCTCGGCAACCATATTATCTGCTGCTCTATAACTGCCTTCGGATGCATGCTTTCTGGATGCTTCTAATTTAGAAAACAGTTCCTCTTCTGTCAGGTATCTGTATGGCACTGTCGTCTGTGCTTTTTTTATTTCGAACGGAAAACCATTATTTGCAACCGCCTGTGTTAAAAACATGCGGATTGCTGTTGTTGTATCGGTACCCAGTTCTTTAAAAAGCTGGTCGGATTTTGTTTTTAATTCTTCATCTACTCTAACCTGTATTGTTGCTGTCATACTTATTACCTCCTTACTGATTTATACATATTATATTGCAACTACATTACTAAATCAATACATTTTTGTAGTCTTTAAAGACTTGTCCGCTCCGTCAAATTGTGAATCATTTCCTTTAACAAAAGCGGTTGTACCGGTTTCGTCATATAATCATCACAACCAAGCGCCGTAAAATCCGAAAAATCATCCGAGGTTTTATCGCCAATCATCAGTACAATTGGGGTATTGTAGTTCTCCCGGATTCTAAGAACCATTTCCTCCACATTTTCTCCCGGAAGCACCGCATCTAAAAGAATCAGGTCATATGCTTTTTCTGCCAAATAGTTCATGGCCTCTTCGGTTCCGCCGGCAAACACTACCTCGTAGCGTGGCTCATCCTGCACGATACGTGCAATTCTTTCGTTATTCTCTTTTTCATTATCCACCGTTAAAATCCGGCGATGGGAAGCATCGGTTTCCCGCATGCGGTAGTCCTTGTCTTCCTCCATCATCTTCAGCATAATATCTGCAACTTTCGGATCAAACTGTGTGCCTTTTCCCTTTTCTATCTCGCCCCGCACCACATCCTGCGGCAGTGCGTTACGATAGCTTCGGTTGCTGGCCATGGCATCGTAGGAATCCGCCACCCCAAGGATTCTGGCAGTTTCCGGTATTTCTTCTCCAATCAGTCCGTTTGGATAACCTTTGCCGTCATACCGTTCATGGTGATGCTTTGCTGCTATAGCAATACTGCTGTCTTCGGAAATACCGCGTAAAATATTGTAGCCTGTAATCGGATGAATTTTAATGGTGTTAAACTCCTCGTCCGTAAGCCGGCCGGGTTTATTGATAATGTCCTCCGGAATACGGATTTTTCCTACGTCATGCAACAAGCCTGCTCTGTAGATTTCATCCTGTTCTTCTTTACTTTTACCCATGCGCTCTGCAATCCGGCGGGAATATTCGGCTACCCGCTTGGAATGACCGCTGGTATAACGGTCTTTTGCATCCACCGCTTCACTAAGGGCTGTAACAGTCTGTAAAAACATTTCCTCCGTCTTTTTATGACTGGCACTGACAATTTCCACAATACTGTTACACACAAACATAAAAGCAACGGAAATCAGCGCCCGCGGTACTACGAAAAACAGGAACAGGGATACCATCGGGTTGTCATTTGCCTTATTTAGCAGCATGACACCATTTTTAACGGTATCCGTGTAATCATGCGTGGTAAGCAGCACCATATTGGCATCACAAAGGCCAAAAAAGTAACCGCCGTACACCACAACTACCGTGCTGAGTACCGTTAACGTATACACATACCGCATGACCTTTTTTGAGGAATACAGGGTTGCATATAAAAACGGCAACAACGAAACCAAAATCACATGATAGGTCAGATACATTCCGGAAATGGAAAACAATACAACCGTACAGGTTAATATGAAGTATTTTGTTCTTTTATCCGACAGGGAAATTACCCTGGAAACCACCTGTACAAGAAGGTATATTCCCACAGAAGGGAAAAATGCTTTATGCATCAACTCTGCTTCAATGGTAAAAATGCCCGCCAAATTAAGTACAAAGGTGATTAGGTACACAATCATTGTGACGGTAAGACACCGCATTACATAAGTATTTGCCCGAAGCTCCTGCTCCCCGGCGGTGCTATACATTTTATCGCGTTTTGTGAAGTATTTCATGGTAACCTCCTTTGTATATATACATGACCAGTATAGCATGTTTTGTTTAGAAAGACCATAAGAAAATGCCGGCTGTTTTGCCGGCATTACTCTTATGAATTACTGGTTCTTTCTGTCATTGTGTGGACAACCTCTTTAATCAGCAATGGCAGCACCGGCTTAGTAATATAATCATCACATCCCAGAGCCGCAAATTCCGTTGCCATCTCCAGGTTTTTATCACTGGTCATCAGTACTACCGGTATACGATAGTTCTCGCGAATTCTCCGCAAGGTTTCCATACCGTCCATTTCCGGCATTTTTACATCCAGAAGAATCAAGTCAAAGGATTGCTGTTCCAAAAGTTGCAGTGCTTCTTTTCCGCTTCCGGCTGCCACCATCTCATACCTTGGTTCATCTTTCATAATATGGATAATAATTTTATTATTGATTGCTTCGTCATCCACCGTCATAACACGTTTCTTTACGGTTTCTGCTTCTTTCATCGTGTAAGCAGTGTCTTCTTTCATCATTTGAAGCATAATATCTGCAATCACAGGGTCAAACTGGGTTCCCCTTCCTTTTTCCAGCTCCTTACGCACTACATCCTGCGGCAAAGAATTTCGATAGCTTCGGTTGCTGGCCATGGCATCATAGGAGTCTGCAACACCCAGTATTCTTGCAACCTCCGGTATGTTTTCTCCCGCAAGACCGTTTGGATAGCCCTTTCCGTCATAACGCTCATGATGATATTTCGCTGCAATGGCAATAATACTGTCTTCGGAAATTCCCTGTAAAATATGAAAACCCGTTACCGGATGAATCTTTATTATATCATACTCTTCATCCGTCAGTTTTCCCGGTTTATTGATAATTTCCGCCGGAATACGGATTTTTCCCACGTCATGCAAAAGTCCGGCGCGATAAATTTCTTCCTGCTCTTCCTTACTTTTTCCCATGCGCTCCGCAATTTTCCGGGCATATTCTGCCACACGTTTCGAGTGACCGCTGGTATAACGGTCCTTGGCATCCACCGCTTCACTAAGCGCCGTAACCGTTTGGATAAACAGCTCCTTCACCGTATCTTCCCGCAGTTCCACCATATAGCCTAACGGATGTTCACGGTAAAAAATCCGTTCTACACGGCATTCATAATGCTTTTCCTTGTATTCATATTCATAATATTCTTTTCCGGCTGCATGGTACTGTTTCAGCCAGCCGTTTACGGTTTCCATTCCGGATACGTTCCTGATACTCCGGTCAATAACGCATTCTGCCACTGCCGGAATTATTTTTTCCACCATCGGATTACATCCCAGATATCTCCACTGATTATCAAGCATCAAATACCCGTAGGTTTCCTGCTTGGCAAAATTATCCGCAAAGTTTTCCTCCACATTATATAAAAATCCCCGATATTGCAGGTAAAGCAATGCTACGGAGTCCAGTACATATATTAACGGCATGATTTCTATTGCGGAATCCAACCAGCGGCTAAGTATAAAGGAACCCACATTTACTATTTCCATAACAATCAGTGCCCACAAGTTTTTTCTGGAAACCGCTTTTCTCTTCCTCATGGTATAGATGAGCAACACAATCTGAATTATCAAATATCCATACAGTATTACATAAAAGAACGCATGTCCCGGACCATAGGTGTGGGCCAATACGCTTGCACCCATATACTGCTCCAAATGCATACTTTCATAATAAAAATCGCTGTAACCGATGGAAAGAACCATTCCGTACACAATAAAGCTGTACCCGTACAGAAACATTTTGATATAGCGCGGCATATGGAAATTGCAAATGGTACAAATCAGCAACAGCCATAGCGGCGGAAGAAAACAGCCGCCAAGATAACACAGTTTGTTGGCTAATGCCGCTTCCGTTATCGACTCCGATAATGCCAGGGCCAGGTATCCGCCATTCGCTATAGTCATCAGAAGCTGTGCCATTGCCGAATAATGATTCAGCTTTTTCATCTCATAACTGCACAGCAAAAGTAAAAGACCGGCCAGTGCTAATATTGCCATAGTTGCATAATAAGTTATCATTCTGCACTCTCTCCTTTTTTCTTTACAACCGTATGATATGCAGCACAAAATGCATCATATTTTTCAAACAGCTGTTTCTGTAAAACACTTACTTCTTCTGAAAAACCTTCCCGTGTAAGGCGCTCCATATCGTATGCGATATCCCCCTGCTCCCGCAGCCCGACGGAGTACGCATTATTTTTGAACCCATGAATACGAATACAATAATTGTGATGGTCGCTCTGTTCCCAATATTGCTGTAATTCCTTTTTGATTGGAAGATTCACGAAATCTCCCAGTATTTCTAAGTAAAACTCCTCATCGCCACAGCTGGTTGCCATGCCGGCAGAAATATTTAATTCCGGTACCAGCTTTTTGATTTCCTCCGGTATTGATAAACCTTCTCCGGCAGTTTCTGCGGATACAGCCAGTTCTTCTTGTACGGCGGATTCTTTGTTTACTACCTCTTCTTTCACAAAAAACTCCTGCGGCAAATATTTATACAATAATTCTTCCAGCTTTTCTGACAAGACCGGCTTGGATAAAAAGTCACGGAAGCCTTCCTGCAAATACTTCTCTTTGTCTCCGATAATGGCATTTGCAGTAAACATAATAACCGGTATTTTTTCACACAGCCGGCGTTCCTTCATAACATGGAGGGTTTCTATTCCGTCCATTTCAGGCATCATATGGTCTAGGAAAATTAAATCCACCTTCTGTTTTTCCAATAATTCCAGACAATTCCGTCCGCTTTCTGCTTCAAAAATCTTCATTTTTGTATGTTTTAACAGCCCGCAAAATACTTTCAGGTTCATTTTGTTGTCATCCACCACCAGTATTTTTGCTTCCGGCGCTAAAAACTCAATTTTCTTCTGCGGCCGTGCACTTCTTTCCAGTCTTTCCTGAAAGTTTCCCAATGGCATCTCATCTATCACAGGCTGCATTAATTCAAAAGAGAACTCACTTCCCTTTTCATATTCACTGGTAATCACCAGTTTGCTTCCCATCAACGTCAAAAACTGCCTTGCAATGGTTAAGCCAAGCCCGGTTCCTTCGATATTCCGGTTTCTTACAACGTCTACCCGGCGGAATTCTTCATTTAAAATTTCAAGATCCTCCGGACGGATACCGATTCCCGTATCTCTTACCGCGAACCGCAAAAGCGCCTGTTCTCCGGTTTTCTGAGCCGTCACCCTCAAGGTTACTGTTCCTTTTTCCGTATACTTGACTGCATTGGTAAGCAAATTAATCAGGATTTGCCGGATGCGTTTATCATCACCAAAATATCCTCTTGGAATAGAAGCATCTACGTCAAATACCAGTTTCAGATTTTTATCTTTTGCCCGGATGCGGATTAAATTATATAAGTCATTCAGCAGGCTTCCCATGGAATAATCCACCGGAAGCAGCTCCATCTTTCCTGATTCGATTTTTGAGGAGTCCAGAATATCATTAATTATTCCAAGAAGCAGTTCTGAAGAGTTCTTCACATCCTCTGCATAATTCCGGATAGTCTCTTCTTCACTTTCCAAAAGAATCATTTCATTCATGCCAAGCACTGCATTAATCGGCGTACGGATTTCATGGGACATTCTTGCCAAAAACTGTGATTTTGCAAGATTCGCCCTCTCTGCCTCTTCCTTTGCAATCCGGAGTTCCTCCGTTAATTTTGCTTTCTCCAAACTGCCGCTGACAATGTTGTAAATACTTCTGCATACAGTTACAAAAACAATATAAATCAAGCAGCGCGGCATTACAAAAAACAAAAATAACGTAAAGACCGGATTTTCATTAATCTGCGTCAGGGTGAATTGTCCGTTCACAATATATTCTTCCATTGCACCGGAAGTCAGCAACACCATATTAGCATCGCATAATCCAAAGTAATATCCTGCGTATACAATAATCGCTGTACTGATTACCGTCAGAATAAGGGCAAACCTTGTAAATTTTTTTGATGGATAAAGTATGGCATATAACAGAGGCAGTAATGGACCATAAATTACATGATAGGTCAGAAAAACACCGATTATCGTAAATACCACAATCGTGCTGAATAAGATAAAATATTTTGTTTTAGGATCCGACAAAGAGAGATTTTTTATAACCAGTTTAACAAAAACATATATCATCAGAGACGGCACAAAGCTCTTCCATACCAGCGATTGTTCCACGGTAAATATACCTGCAAGATTTAAACATAGTGCAATCACATACACGATCATAATTACAGTAAAACATCGCATTACATAAGTATTGGCAACCGCTTCCTGATCCTCCAGGTATATTGTAATATCCTCATTTTTTTTATTTTCAAGCTTCATAAAATTCTCCTCCTCCGTATACGTCTATAGTACCAAGCCGGGGAGTACATTTCCATTACCCCTACGGGTAGTATTATTACCCCTTGGGAGTAGTATTTCCTATTCAAAAAGAGCCGGTTCATAAAGAACCGACTCCTTTAATTATTACTTACTTATTTTTTCAAGCAATTCGTGTCTGCTGGAAACACCCAGTTTGGAAAAGATGTTGGAAATATGTTTTTTTACCGTGTTTTCCGTGATAAAAAGATCTTCCGCAATTTCCTTACGTTTTTTATCTTCCAAAATTTTATCCAGAACATCCCGTTCTCTCGCAGATAACAGCTGAAGCTCCGGCCAGTTTTCCGGTGTAAGTGTTGGGCGGATTACTGCGTTTTCTGAAATGTTTTCCTGATGCTGCTCCTTTGTTTTATCCAGCAATTCCTCATAATCCTGAATCATACCGTATAAAAACAGTAGCAACAGTTCACTGACAATATAAGAAACCGCAAGGAATTCAAATTCCCAATGAACAAACTGCTCTACCAGCCAGATAGCGATGTTAAACAACACTACTACCGCCAGTAACCCCGCCTGCTTATAGGTGGCAATTTTCTTCCGTCTGGTTGCATAGCAAATGACACCAATCATCAGGGCAAAATATGCGAACAAATATACAAAATACCATACATGCAACGGTCCGTAAACCTTAGTTAGTTTGACAACTCCGTCCATACGGGTGAAGGCAACCTCTTTGTAGTACCAAGGCAGGTACCCCTGACTGGCGGCAATAAAAAAGGTAACTGTACTGACTGTAATCAATATAGTCCGCCAAAGCTTTCTGCATTCCAGCTTGCATACCTTTAGAATGATCATCAGCATAAATAGCGGCAGGAACACGCAACCTAAGTAAGCCAGCCGGTTTGCCAGCAGTGCCTCCTCCAGCGTGGTGGAAATGGAAAGGGTAAAATACCCCAGATTGGCAACAAACACGGAAAAATACAACCAAAGCAACCAGTTTTCCTTTTGTTTTACCATGGTGCAATAGCCCACCGTCAGCAAAAGTGCAATGGCGGCGGCTATGCCGTATATAATAGATACGTTCATTTGTATTCTCCTGTTAAATTAACAGATTTCCGCACCGCTTGGCATATTCTTTTCCGGTGTCATCAGTGCCAGTTCGCCGTTTTCATCCTCGGCGCAAAGAAGCATGCCTTCGGATACGATGCCGGCTAAAGTAGCAGGTTTTAAGTTAACTAAAACCATAACTTTCTTGCCCACCATCTGTTCCGGTGTGTAGTGTGCCTTGATACCGGACACAATCTGCTTTACCTGGGAACCAATCTTTACCTGGGAGCACAGAAGCTTTTTGGACTTCTTAACCTCTTCACAGGCAATGATTTCACCCACCTGGAACTGCAGTTTTGCAAAGTCATCGTAGGAAATTTCAGGCTTTGCCGCGATGTCAATCACAGGCTCTTCCTTCTTTTCTTCCACCGGCTCTAAGCCATTCTCTTTAGCGTACTCTGCGGCCTGGGCAGCCTTGATTTCTTCTGCTATCTTTAAAACATCCTCAAGCACCAGTCTCTGGAAGAGGATTTCCGGAGTTTCGGTTACTTTGGTGCCGTTTGCGTACTTGCCGAATGCATCCAGCTCGTCAATGTCTCTTGCTGCAGTATTTAACTGGGCAAAAATCTTGGTTGCGGTTTCCGGCATAAACGGAGCAAGAAGGCTGGTGCCGATGCAGATGCTCTCGATTAAGTTGTAAAGAACAGTCTGTAAGCGTGCCTGCTTGGTTTCATCCTTTGCCAGAGCCCATGGCATTGTCTCATCAATATACTTATTACATCTCTTATACAAAGTGAAAATTTCTGTGATGGCATCTGCCACGCGAAGGTTTTCCATTTTGGCAATTACCTTAGCAGGAGTTTCCAGTGCCAGTGCCTTTAATTCTGCGTCCACATCCTCTGCTACACCCGCGTCGGTAACCACGCCGCCGAAATACTTGTTGCTCATGGAGATGGTACGGTTTACCAGATTGCCCAGGGTGTTGGCAAGCTCGGAGTTACAACGCTCAACTAAAAGTTCCCAGGTGATAACACCATCGTTGTCAAACGGCATTTCGTGAAGCACAAAATAACGCACCGCATCGACACCAAATACCTTGGCAAGGTCATCGGCATAAAGCACGTTACCCTTAGACTTACTCATCTTTTCGCCGCCCTGAAGTAACCATGGATGGCCGAAAATCTGCTTTGGAAGCGGAACGCCCAGCGCCATTAACATAATTGGCCAGTAAATGGTGTGGAAACGTAAAATGTCTTTACCGATTAAGTGCAAATCTGCCGGCCAGAACTTGTTGAACTGCTCCGTAGAGTTGCCGTCACAGTCATAGCCAATACCGGTGATGTAGTTGCTGAGAGCGTCAATCCAAACGTAAACCACATGCTTTTCATCAAAGCTTACCGGAATTCCCCACTTAAAGGAAGTTCTGGATACGCACAAATCCTGAAGGCCCGGAAGCAGGAAGTTGTTCATCATCTCGTTCTTTCTGGACTCCGGCTGAATGAATTCCGGATGGGTGTTGATATGCTCAATCAGTCTGTCGGTATAGTTACTAAGCTTTAAGAAGTAAGCCTCTTCCTTGGCCGGCTGGCATGGTCTGCCGCAGTCCGGACATTTGCCGTCCACTAACTGGGACGCGGTGAAGAAGGACTCACAAGGAGTACAGTACATACCCTCGTAATGACCTTTGTAAATATCGCCCTGGTCGTAGAGCTTCTTGAAAATCTTCTGTACCTGCTTTTCGTGGTCTGCATCAGTAGTACGGATGAACTTGTCATAGGAAGTGCCTACCTGGTCCCAGATGCTCTTAATTTCGCCTGCAACCTCATCAACGAACGCCTTTGGAGTCACACCCTTTGCGGCTGCCTTTTCTTCGATTTTCTGACCGTGTTCGTCGGTACCGGTCTGTAAAAACACCTCGTAACCCTGCAAACGCTTAAAGCGGGCAATGCTATCTGCCAGAATTGCTTCGTAGGTGTTACCGATATGCGGCTTGCCGGAAGTGTAAGCAATAGCTGTTGTCATGTAAAATTTCTTCTTTTCCATTTCAATCCTCCTTGTTTTTTGACAATCAGAAAATGTCAATTTTCTGTTGTATGCGGAGCAAAATGCGAGCCTCTGCGAGCAGAGGATTTGCTCTCACTTTTCTAATAAATAGTGTTGCCGTTTTGTGGTGAAAAACACGTGCTTTGGAATAAATAAAAGGCTTCCGCCTTTGTTAAAGACGAAAGCCTTATTTGCTCACGTGTTACCACTTTAATTCACAACGTCTTCGCAGACGTTGCCTTATGCACTATGTCAGTATTTCTAACACTGCCATCACAGTGCGCCACGATAACGGGTGAACCCGTCGCAGCCTAGCTAAGTTTCTTTGCGGAAGCTTAATTCGGTGCGAAGCTCCAAGGCCATCTTCGGTGAACTTCCGTCCATCCCCTCTCAGCAAACGGGGACTCTCTGTAAGACTTTCCTTCACGTACTCTCCTTTTCATAGCCGGTAAAGTATGAAACTATATCTGACATGGTAGCACGAAAAAATCCTTTTGTAAAGGGCAAATTTTACTTCTTTTCCAATTAATCTACCTTCAATACACCTACGGTTTCTTCCATCTGGGTTGCCTTTTCGGAAAGCAGCTCCACGCTCTTCTTTAATTCGTCCACCAGGCTCTGCTGCATCTTTGCGTTGCTGTCTACCTGGGTAGCGTTTGCACTGGTTTCTTCGGAAACAGCAGAAATATTCATGATAGAATTTACGGTTTCTTTCTTAGCTTCTTCCATGCGGCTCATGCCTTCGGTAATCTTAGCAAGATTTTCTGCCATCTGCTTTACTCTGTCGTTTACCTTATGGAACGCCTGCAGTGTGCTGTCTAAGGACTCGTTCTGGGATGCAACAATAGTGCCTGCACGGTTTGCAGCCTCTACGGTAGAATCCGTCTGGGCCTGAATCTTACCTACAATGCCGCCGATTTCGTTAGCCGCCTCCTTGGACTGGTCGGCCAGGGTTCTGATTTCATCTGCAACTACCGCAAAGCCGCGACCCGCCTCGCCCGCTCTTGCCGCCTCAATGGAAGCATTTAAGGAAAGCAGGTTGGTCTGGGCTGCAATATTATTAATAATATTCGCGAAAGCACCGATTGCCTTTGTCTGCTCGTTTAAGGAAACAATGTCCTTTTGGATTGCAAAAGTAATTTCTTCCGTTGCCTTGGATTTTTCGTGTAATTCATCAATAAATTCCAGGCCTTCACCGATAGCACCGTTGGTATCTTCGGAAATTCTGGTAATTTCTTCGGAGTATCCGGAAACCACTTCTATCTGTTCCGATAATTCCGTAATCTGGGTTACACAATCCTGGGCGTCTTCTGCCTGGGTTGCAATACCCTGCTCGATTTCACTTACCGCACCGCAGATTTCGCTGCTGGAACGAATTAAGGTTTCGGTATGTTCACCAACCTGGCCGGTAACTCCGGATACGGTTTCCATCACTTCTTTGACCTGTATAATCAGACTGCGGATGTTTTCCGTCATTTGGTCTACACTGCCTGCAATCTGACCAAGCTCGTCTTTGCTCTTTGCCGGCTTGTTTGCGGTAAAGTCACCGCCGGACACCTTTGCCAGACGTTTATTCACCATTTTCATTCCGCCGTTCATGGTATATGCCAGGAAAACACAGATACCGATTGCCAGTAAAATTGCAACGCCAACGGTAAGGAAGGTGTTGGTCTGGATAGCCTTTGCAGATTCCATTAACACTGCCGTAGGAACCAATGTTACAACCATTGCTCCGGTGTCGCTGACCATGGAATAAGCAAATACATAATCTTTCCCCTTCCAGGAGGTTTCTAAAAAGCCTTCGGTTTGTCCGGATGCAATTGCCTCCTGATATGCGGAAAGTTCGCTGAATACCGGCGCAGATGCCGCCTCCGTACCACCGCCGCAATAAACGGTTTCGTTTCCGCCCGGCGCAACAAATGCCGCATAACTTCCGGCACCTCTGTCCAAATCTATCAGAGAATCATAAATTACATTCCGGTCAATGTCTACAATCATCATAACCATGCCGGCCTTCATACCAACCTTACGCCAAATACTGATGGCATATCTGGACATATCAAAGGTTTCCTCTTTTTCCGTAATCTGCTCATCCAGATAAGGATGCTTTCCGAAATAGCCATACTTATCTGCTGTTGTGTTCATATAATTGCCTTCTTCACTGGCAATAAAGTTTTTATAGTACTCTTTTGTCATATCCAATGGTGTTGTGGAATGACCGATGGTTTTGCTGTTAAAGAAATACAACTGATATACAAAGTCGGAAATCTGCTTTAAATTACGGAGATTTTCCTGAATTCTTGTCTTAACCTTACTCTGCTCATCATCCAGCATGGCATAGTCGATGGTACCATTAATGTAGTAATACATAACGTCATCGCTGGTCAGGATTTCAATCATACGGTCGCTTACCTGTTCCATGCCGAGCCCAATATAGTCACTTTTTGCTTTCACCGTAGTAACCAGAGTGCTCTCCGCTTCCTCGATTAACATATCCTTTGCAGAGGAATATGACATCGTACCTTGCAACACAATAATTAAAATCAGGAGAACAAACGCGATTACCGTTTTCGTGATTAAGCTGCTAAAGAGAGAACTTTTTCTCTCTTTCCGAGGTTTTACTGCTACTGTTTTCTTTTCTCTTTTTCTCATTTGTTTCTCTTTTGCCATAAGTAATCCTCCTCGTTGAGTATTTATTTCACTGAAATTATACTGTTTTCTTGTTTTTTCTTAAGGCTTCTTGTTTTTTCCGTATATACAACAAAAACCCGCCTGCTGCGAGTTTTTTGTTCCGATTTGCAAAGAAAGGTTATTTATCAGTGGCAGAAGTCCTTCAGCACTTTCAAAATAACCTTTCTTCTTTATAGTTTTTACCCTCTCACGTTCCCCAAACGCTTCTACCTCCGATAAGATACCTTCTCATATCTACCGTTCGCATTCAGAATACCACTTTTATGCAACTTTGTCAAACTAAAACTTGTATACAAATGTTTTTTGTATAATATGCACAAAAACCGCTTTTGAAATTATCAATAATGACGAATAAAAGGGCTTGATGTTTTAAAAAAACTGTGCTAGAATCGAAATTGATATTGAAAAAGGCACAGATGGTGCAGATTACTAGGTAATCACAGATGATTATACTTTTTTCAGAGAGAGGGAATCACCGGCTGAAAGTTCCCTTAAAAACAAGGTAATCATTGACTTTCACACCGGAGCCGCAGCTGTGAACAAACAGACAAAGCTGTTACAAGTAGCAGTTGACGTTTCTACACGTTACGTAGTTGAATGAGAGCTTTTTACCTATTATAGGTAAAAAGAACCTGGGTGGTACCGCGGAAAAACTTCGTCCCTTGCATGTAGATGCAGGGGATTTTTTATATTCTCTAACTATTTTTGATGCTTTTGTATCCAGGTGTCCGGCCTCTCTTCGGAGGGATGTTTGGCTTTTGCGGACATACGAAGTTTGTCCGACAAAAACAGACAGCCCTCCGAAGAGGTAGACGAACACGGATACAAAATCACCAAAAATAAGAAGAAAACATACGATACCCCTGCACTACATGCAAGGGACATATTTTAACAAGAAAGGAAGAAAGAGATGAACGCAAATTTAGAACAAATCAAGCAGGAAATTCTTGCAGGTGCAGACGCACTTGCTTCCTCCAAGGACGTTTATGAATTCAGAAAGCAGTTCTTAGACGGCAAAACCGGTAAAATCGGTCTCTTAATGAGAGAAATGAAAAACATCGCTCCGGAAGAGAGAGCAGCCTACGGTAAGGGCGTCAACGAGTTAAAGGAGTGGGCACTGGAATTCTTATCCTCCCTTGACGAAAAGATGAAGGCAAAGGAATTACAGGACCGCTACGAGGCGGAAAAGATTGATATCTCCCTGCCGGCAGAAACGCAAGCCGAGGGTAATCTGCACCCAATCACTCTGGTAAAGAACCAGATTATCGACATTTTCGCAGGCATGGGCTTCGAAATCTTCGAAGGCAGCGAAATCGAAACCGACTACTACAACTTCACCGCATTAAATACACCGCAGGATCATCCGGCAAGAGATATGCAGGATACCTTCTATCTCTCCCCTGAGTTCTTACTCAGAACCCAGACCTCTGCGGGCCAGATTCACGTTATGGAAAACAAGAAGCCGCCAATCAAGATTTTATCTCCTGGTAAGGTATTCCGTTCCGACGACGACGCAACCCATTCCCCAATGTTCACCCAGATGGAAGGTCTGGTTGTAGACAAGGGCATTACCCTTTGCGACTTACAGGGTATGTTAGATGAATTCGTTAAGAAGATTTACGGCGAAGGTACAAAGACCCGTCTCCGTCCGTCCTACTTCCCATTCACCGAACCATCCGTAGAAGTAGACTGTTCCTGCTTCGAGTGCGGTGGCAAGGGTTGTAAGCTTTGTAAGGGTACCGGCTGGATTGAAATCCTCGGCGCCGGCATCGTAAACAATAAGGTACTGGAAAACTGCGGCATTGACTCTAATGAGTACAGCGGCCTTGCGTTCGGTATCGGTATCGAGCGTACCGCAATGTTAAAGTACGGCATCAACAACATCAAGCATTTATTCGAATCCGACATCAAGGTGCTTGGTCAGCTTAACGATAAATAAAGGAGGATTACTGTTATGCTTACACCATTAAGCTGGTTAAAAGATTATGTAGATATCGATATTACACCACAGGAATTAGAAGAAAAGTTATTCTCCTGCGGTTTCGAAGTAGAAGAATTATATGAAGTAGGTAAGGACATCAGTAAAGTTGTGGTTGGTCACGTACTTACCTGTGAAGCTATTCCTGATACCCATCTTCACGTTTGTCAGGTAGACTGCGGCGAACACGGCCAGTTCCAGATTTGCTGCGGTGCAGACAATGTTCATGCCGGCGGCAAGTTCCCGGCAGCTTTGGTTGGCGCTACTGTATATGCCACCGCAAAGGACCACAAAACCGTAGAGGGCGTTATGACCATCGGTAAGGGTAAGCTTCGCGGCTATGAATCCCACGGTATGCTTTGCTCCGGCGTTGAGCTTGGCGTTTCCGAAAACATGTATCCGGGTGCCGGCTACAACGGCCTTCTCGTATTACCGGATGACGTTCCTGTAGGCGCTGACGTTAAGCCAATACTTGGCCTTGACGACTGGATTTTCGACATTGCCATCACTGCAAACCGTCCGGACTGCCAGAGCATCTTCGGTATTGCAAGAGAAGTGGCTGCAGTTCTTGAAAAGCCGGTAAAGACTCCTGCCCTTGACTACACCGAATCCGATGTAACCATTCCTAACTTCAAAGTTACCGTGGATTGTCCGGAACTGTGCCCTCGTTACAGCGCACACTACGTTACCGACGTTAAGATTGCAGAATCCCCTGCCTGGATGAAGCGCAGACTTGCCCTGGTTGGCATCGATGCCATCTCCAACGTGGTAGATATTACCAACTATATTTTAAAGGAACTGGGTCAGCCGATGCACGCATTCGATTACACCACTTTAGAAGGTGATGCCATCAACGTACGCCGTGCAAAGGACGGAGAAAAAATCGTTACTCTCGATGAAACCGAGCTTACTCTTACCACAGAAAACATGTTAATCTGCGACGGCGTAAAGCCGGTTGCTTTAGCAGGTGTTATGGGCGGTTTGAATTCCGAAATCCGCGAAACCACCAACACTGTATTATTTGAATCCGCAAAGTTTGCAAGAGACAACATCAGAAGAACTTCCCGTTCCGTCGGTAAGTCTTCCGATTCCAGCTCCCGCTACGCTAAGGGCGTTGATGAGTACGCAACCGTAATGGCATTAAAGCGTGCCCTTCACTTAATCGAAGAGCTGGGCTGCGGTAAGGTTGCTAAGCTTCATGCCGATGTAAATACCGGCAACAGCGTAGAGCCAAAGGAACTGAAGGTAAGCATCAACAAGGTAAATGCAGTGCTTGGTATCACCGTTCCAACCGAGGATATTATCCGCATTATGACTAACTTAACCTTCGAGCCTAAGGTAAACGGCGATGAGTTAGTATTACAGATTCCTGCATTCCGTGAAGACATGGAAACCTACCAGGATGTAGCAGAGGAAGTAATCCGTCTTTACGGCTACGAGCACATCGTGCCAAGCTTCCTGCCAAGTGCAAAGGTTACCGCCGGCGGCGAAACCGTTCAGCAGAAGACAGAAATGCGCTTAAAGAAGGCGCTCTGCGGCGTTGGTGCCCACGAATGTATCCACTACTCCTTCTTCTCTCCATCCGATTTGGATTTACTGAAGCTTCCTGCAGATGCTCCTGAGCGTCATGCCATCCGCCTCATCAATCCAATCAGTGAAGAGCTTTCCTTAATGAGAACCACACTTGCCGCTTCCATGATTAATGCCATTGTGCGTAACCAGAAGAAGGGCAACTTAGAAGGCAGATTATTCGAAATCGCTAAGAAGTTTATTCCGGGCGAGCTTCCGCTGGTAGCTTATCCGGATGAACGTCAGACCCTTTGTGTGGCGCTGTTCGGTCAGAAGGAGTCCTTCTTCACCATGAAGGGTGTGGCTGAAAAGGTGGCAAGCGTTCTCCACGTAGAATTCAAGTATGCAAATACACAGAACACCTTCTTACACCCATACCAGACCGCAAGCGTTTCCGTTGGTGACGAAGTGGTTGGTTACTTCGGTAAGCTGGCTTACGACATTTCCGATGAGTGCGACCTTAGAATGCCGGTATATCTTATGGAACTTGACTTAGAGCTTCTTTCCAAGTACTACGGCAAGACCGCAAAGTTCATTCCGCTTCCGAAATTTACAGAAGAGCAACGTGACCTTGCTATCGTGGTTGACAAGGCTGTTACCTGCGGTGAATTGGAAGATACCATCAAGGAATCCTGCAAGTACGTAACCTCCATCAAGCTCTTCGATATTTTCGAAGGTGCCCAGATTGGCGAAGGCAAGAAGAGCATGGCCTTCAATGTAGTCTTCACTCCAAAGGATGAGGAATTTGCAGCTGATTCCGTAGACGGCTTTGTAAAGAAGATTCTGAAGAATATGAATAAGAAGTTTGGCGCTGAACTGAGAAGCTAAGAGCCAAGGTTTTCATAATAATTAAATTTTAAAAATCCCGGAACCGTGTTCGCCTGACTCCTCTGACAGCCGCTCGCCCCGGACGGAACAAATGAAACATCATTTGTCCGCCCGGATACGAACGTCAGTCAGCTGAGATGTCGGACACTTGGTTCCGGGATTTTAAAATTTATAAGTTATGGAATGCCTTGGCTAAGTAGGGTTCTAAGGACAGCGCTAAATTACGCTGCACTTCTGTATTTATGAGAATTTCTGTCTAAAGAAAACGTTCATAAATGCCGATATATTTCACAGAGTAATTTATCGTTCAAACATAAATCAGAAAACACCGAGGTATCTCTATGGCAATGATTGTACAACACAACATGACAGCAATGAACGCAAACCGGCAGTTGGGCATTTCCACTTCTGCTTTAGCAAAGAGTACAGAAAAACTCTCCTCCGGTTACCGCATTAACAGAGCGGCAGACGACGCAGCCGGCCTTGCAATTTCCGAAAAAATGCGAAGCCAGATTCGGGGTCTTGACCAGGCATCTACCAATGCTTCTGACGGCGTTTCCATGATTCAGACCGCCGAAGGCGCATTAAACGAGTCCCACTCCATCTTACAGAGAATGAGAGAGTTAGCAGTGCAGGCAGCCAACGGCACAGAAACCGACGATGACCGCGGTAACATTCAGGACGAAATCGAACAGCTGCAGGAAGAATTAGACCGTATTGCCAGCGATACCGAATTTAATACCATGAAGCTGTTGGACGGTTCTTTAAGTGCAAGCAGTGCCGGCGGAACCGGTTCCGGTCCTAAGTTTGGCATATATGATGAAGGATTAAAAGCCTTTGTAACTTCCGATGTGGCAGGTGTTCAGGTTAGTGTCAGCACCTCCGCCACCTTAGGTGGTGAATCCGCCCTTTGGGATTCCACGGGGAAAATCCTTACCTTAAATCTTGCCAAAAACCAGACCTATACCCAATCTGAAATTGACGAGCTGGTGCAGAATGCAAAACAGGAAGATTCCTCTGCTGCCGCAGCACCGGCTACTGTCGAGGTAAATTTGAATTATGCATCCATCACACCTACCGCAGATATTACCGGAGCACCTACCGTAGCCGGAGCAAAAGCAACTGCCCGGTCCTCTTTCGATGACAGCGTTCAGTTTGTGGGGGCAAATACGATTTCCTTTAAAGCCAACAAATATGGTGAGGAATATAACTTTCATTTAGATATCTTCTTTACTGCAGACGCAGGAAAAGAACATATGAAAGTTGTAGACCCGATTACCTATACCGAAACAGGTGCTTTAGAAGGCGGCGGCTTCGGCAAAGGCGGCTATCGTGAATTATATTTACAACCGGGAAAAGAATACTCTGCAGAAGATATTGAGCAGATTCTGCTGGAAAACGGCTTAGATTTAGAAGTAACTCTTTCCGGCGCTATACCGGATGAACCGAATACGCTCTTTGTTGCTGCAGATTCCGAACCTTTAGGTGGCACTAACGGTTATTCCTTGTGCATGACATTACAAGGAGGACAGGGCCTTGGTGATACTGATGCTTTTCTCGGCCAGCCAAAATACGGTGTCCAGGCAGGCGGCAGAGGTATTATTCTTCAGGTCGGTGCCAATGAAGGTCAGACCATGAGCTTTTCCATCGATAATATGAGTGCAACCGCTCTTGGAGTGAATGACTCCAACGTAGATCTTTCCACTCAAACCGGTGCGTCCCGGAGTCTTGGAAAAATCGACGAAGCAATTGCCAAGGTTTCCAAACAGCGCTCTTTACTGGGTGCGGTACAAAACCGTTTGGAACACACCATTGCAAACTTAGATAATACCGCCGAAAACCTGCAGGCTGCGGAATCCGGCATCCGTGATGTAGATATGGCGGAAGAAATGGTAAACATGTCCAAGTACAACATTTTACAACAGGCCGGTCAGTCTATGCTGGCACAGGCAAACCAGTCCACCCAGGGCGTTCTTTCCCTGTTACAGGGCTAAACTCAATCAAGTATATAGAAAGAGCTGTACGCGGAATCCGCATACAGCTCTTTTTAATATCCCTATTTCTCAAAAAATCCCTTCATGAGCATCTCCAGATACTCCTGATCTTTTCTACCCATCAGCTCTCTTGCGGAGTGCATTGCGAGAATCGGCACACCGATATCTACGGTCTTCATTGGAAGCCAGCCGGAAATAATCGGGCCGAGGGTGCCGCCGCCGGCAACGTCGGAGCGGTTGGCAAATTTCTGGTACTTTACGTCTGCTGCATCACAAATACCCTGGGCAATGGCCACTGCTTCCGTATCGAAAGTGTAACGCTGGTTGCTGTTGAGCTTTAATACAATGCCTTCGTTGAAGTGGGCCTGATTTACCGGGTCATACTTTTCTGTGTGGTGCGGATGCACTGCGTGGGCCACATCCACAGAGAACAGAAAACTATTGAAAATACTGTCGGACAAAGCATTTTTATCAAAGCCGAGAGCCACATAAATCTTTTCCAGTACCATCTGAAGAAGAGCGGAGTCTGCCCCCTGCTTGGAGCGGCTGCCGATTTCTTCGTGGTCAAATAAAATGGCAACGTTAATGCCGTCCTTGCGTACCTCACCGGAAATACCGGAAAGCAAAGCAAAACAGGAGGTCAGGTTGTCTAATCTTGGTGCGGAAATCATTTCTTCCTTTACTCCAACATAACAGCCTGCTTCCAAATTGTATACGTATAAGTCAAAGTCCAATATTTCTTCTGCTGCCACACCGCATTCTTTTGCGAGAAGCTCTAAGAAATAATTATCTTTATTCATGCTTTCTTCAAACAGACCGATGATTGGCAACATGTCGGACTGCTTGTTCAGTTCGATTCCTTCGTTTACCTTACGGTTAAAGTGAATAGCAAGATTTGGAATGGTCGCTACCGGACGGGCAAAATCAACCAGTTTGATTTCCGGATGATAAATGTCTTCTCCCTTTATGGCAACCCGGCCCGCAATAGAAAGCGGACGGTCTAACCAGGTATTTAAAATCGGTCCGCCGTAAATTTCGGTATCAATTTTTAAATATTTACCCGGTGCCATTTCTGCCTTTGGTTTAATATGCAGGCAAGGATGATCCGTATGGGCTGCTGCCACATGGAACACCTGATGTTCTTTTGTTTCTTCACCTACGGTAAAAGCAATCAAAGAAGTGCTGTAAGCCTTCAGATAATACTTACCGCCTTTTTTAATATCAAAGGATTTACCAAGAACTAATTCTTCAAATCCCTGTTCCTTTAAATAATCTGCACCTGCTGCCACTGCCTGATGCGGAGTTGTTGAAAGACTCACATATTGTAATAAATCCATTTTTCTTTCCTCCTAATAAACGGTCTGTGTACAGATATCTTATCCACACACAGACCAGTATATCAGAATTTTGTTACTGTGTCATCAAAGAATCTTTGCATTTATTCCAAACCAACACTTTCCCATAATTTCTGCATAAACTCATCGCTATAGACCTCTGTTGTTAATACTGATTTCGTGATTGTCTGGGATTATTTTTTATGCTATACTGGAACTTGAGAGAAGCCTTATATAAAGCAATGATACGAAGGAGGAAAACATGAAACCGCTATATAGTACCACTACTATAATAACCTTTGAAGAATACAAAAAGTTAAACAAAGCCGTTTTTAAAGAACAAAGTAAATTACTAATCCTCCTATATTCCGCCATAATATTTTTTGCTATCACCAGCCACTCTTTCGGGTTTATGCTTTTTTCCCTTTTTGCAGCAACTGGTTCTCTCCTGCTTTCTTTTTACCAGGTAAAAAAAGAGTATCGCACAAATAGAACCTTACAAAATCAAAGAATCCATTATGAGTTCTATGATACCTACTTTTTAGCAAAAACTTCCTCTCCTTCTTCTGATGTCCCGTTATTTGAAACGTCAACTCTTTTTAATGCTGACGAGCAACACAAACTTCAACAATACGTTTTTATTAAGCAATGGAAATTGCATTATATCTTAATAATTATCGCAATAGTATTAGTAGGGTATACCCTCTTTTATAAAAATTATTTCACTTCTGTTTTGTTTGCTTTAATGATGGCTTCATTTTTTATAACACTTTTTAAGAAAAAAGGAAGCAACCCTTTTATAAAGGTGCAGGAACAGAAACTAATTTTTATTTAAAGATTTCCGCGCAGCAGCATATCATCATTGTTAAAACAAACTGCACCCCAGAGCTTGTGAACTATATACGGATGCTTCGTGAATCACATAAATAAAGGAGAATACTTATGGAACCACTCTACCATTCTTCAACAACTATCACTTGGGAAGAATATAAAAAATTTCATAAAACTGACAATACCTATATGCGAGTTATTACTTGTATTTTACTGGTTTCTCTTTTAGGAATGCTCTTTACCTTTTATACGAAACCGGTCTTTTTTCTCCTTACTATATTGGGGATATTATTTACCCTTGGTACATATTTTCTGCTACCGCTTCTTCTTTTAAAACGTGAGTATCGTTCCCTGCCCATTTATCACAATTTGAAAATTGAATACTGTTTTTATCCCGGTTTTTTTACTGTATCCAGTAAAATCGGTATGGAATATTATTCCTATAAGCAAATTCAGGAAACCATTGAAACAACTTCTAATTTTTATCTTACATTACCTGGGGACCAGCACTTTGTTTTAGAAAAAAAGAATTGCTCCGGAGAACTCATAAAGTTTTTATTAACTGCCCATCGCACGGATTTTGAGGAAGCTCAATTAACTTACGTTCTAGAGAACATACAGTCCTCTCTTCCAAAGCCATTTTACGAAAGCTATTGTATGACTTCCAATGAAGATAAAGCCCATTTTCTTATGAAATTCGCTTCTCTGGAAAGACAAACCTCCTGTACTGCACTCCCGGCAGTACTTCTGTCCGGATTATTGGCAACTCTTTTCGCATTGGATAAGCTCAAGGATATTCTTTTTGCTTTGAAAGCAAAAAATTACATCCTTATTGCTATTATTGCAGGAGCTTTTCTTCTAAGGCTTTTGCTGAAACACAAAAAAAGGACTGCCGCCCCTTCTACAGAAGCAGGACCGAAAAATCAACGAATTAATCTTTTGTTTTACGATACATTCCTGCACTGTACCTTCCCATCTTATCCGGGAGTAACTTACTATTACAATGATTTTTATCAGATAAAAGAAGGCCCTTATATCTTTTGCCTTTGGTTAACAAAGACAAAGCTAGTTATTGTTGAAAAGAAAAACTGCTCTCCGGAATTAATTGACTATATACGTCAATTACATAAACACCGGAAATGATTTAGATAAGGACACCCGTTATGGACATCGATTACTTTGACCTTAGCCGGAATCTCGTCCTGCAGCGGCAGGAAGCCATGGGCGGCATAGGAACTCTGGGCGAAAAAACCGTGCACAGCACATTAAAACAGTATCTCTCCCATGACCTTGCCCATCAGGAAATCAAAATCGGCACCTACTTTGCCGACGTCTGCGTAGACGGCCATATATTCGAGATTCAGACAAGACAATTTCATAAGTTACGAAACAAGCTGGACTTCTTTCTGAAAGACCATATGGTTACCGTTGTATATCCGGTTACCAACATAAACTATCTGCGCTGGGTTACACCTGATACCGGTGAAATTACACCGCCAAAAAAATCCACCCGGCGCGGTAATCCTCTGCAGGTATTCGGTGAGCTTTACGGCATCCGTTCCTTCCTGGCCCATCCGGGCTTTTCTTTGAAAATTATCCTGATGGATATGGAAGAATACCGCATGTTGGACGGTTACGGAAAAGATAAAAAGAAGCGGGCGACCAAATGTGACAAATTTCCTTTAAAACTTGTGGCAGAATATGATATAGAATCCCCACGGGACTATATGATGCTTCTGCCGGAGGACTTACCGGATATGTTTACTGCAAAAGAGTTTGCGCGACTGGCAAAAATTCCGGTGCCATTGGCTCAAACCGCCCTGCTTTTACTCACGGAGCTTCATATCGTTCTGCGCACCGGAAAGCTCGGGAATGCTTATATCTATGAATTAAATGGATAAAACACCCCTTTCTTTCTTGGAAAAAGTGTGATATACTCGTCACACAAGGTATTTTTTACAAAATTGTTAACAAACACACTTTATGGGAAACAAATTGTTAAAGATTGTAGAAAGGGTTTTAAAAATTTATGAAAAAGACACAGCGCACGCTGATTGGATTTGCAGCCACCTGCACTTGCTTTTTAGTCATTATGCTGGCCGGTTCATTTTCGAAACCGGATTCTGATGTTGTTGCCTCCGGAAAAGACATTATTTCCGATTCCCAAACAACACCGGAACCTACTGCACCAATCACAGACAATGAGGCCGAAAACCAAGCAAATACAAGTACTCCCGGTCCTTTGGTCGCTACGGAAACTCCGGTTCCGGCAACAAGCACACCTACGCCGTCTCCAACCGAGACGCCTACTCCGACTCCGACCATATCGCCGACTCCGACGCCAAGTCCGAGCCCAACGGTAACTCCGACACCAACACCAAGTCCAACACCGGCTCCTGAAGCTTATGTCCCGAAGTTTTCCATTGCTTCGGTCAGCAAAAGCCTGAATATCCGAAAGGGTCCCGGCACAAATCACGACATTGTTGGTAAGTTGTACAAAGATAACTACGCACTCATTTTGGATGAAGCCGATGGCTGGGCAAAAATCACCACAGGTTCCGTCAAAGAAGGTTATGTAAGCTCAAAATATCTTCTTTCTCCGGAAGAAGTAATCAAACGATGCGACCAGGAAAATCTGGTTACTGCATATATTACTGCCAGTGTTTTAAATGTCCGCACCGGTCCCGGCACCTGGTATGACACCGTGACCAAGTTAAAAAAAGGACAGGCTTGTCCGGTTCATCTGGGTAAGAGTTACAAAGACTGGATTGCTGTCGAACTGACCGATGGTACCATCGGATATATTTCCGAGAAGTATGTTACCTTTAACTTTAAACTAAAGACAGGTCTTACTCTGGAAGAAGTCCATGAAAAGGAATTACAGGACTCCATGGAAGCCGCTATGGCGAAAAACCAAATTCATTCCGTAAAAGAAACGTTCCGTACCCCTATGACTATGACAGAAGAAGAACTTTATCTGTTTGCTACTGTTATTTACACCGAAGCCGGCGATCAGGGCTATGAGGGTATGCTGGCTGTTGCCAATGTAATCTTAAACCGCATGGAGGATGGTTACTGGGGCACTACCCTGGAAGAAGTTTTATTTGCACCGGGACAATTTGCCGGTGCCGCACAGGAGCTTCTTGACCGGGCACAACGCAGGGGTATCCCGGAAAAGTGTTATGACGCCGGACGCGAAGCTTTGGCCGGACGTAATAACATCGGAGACTTTATGTTCTTCCGCACAATAGACAGTGCATACCGTACAAAAGATTACAGCACCTATACGGTATTCTATATTTTGAACGGTCATGTGTTCTACAAGAAAAACTGGTAAATTTATGGAGCAGCCTTAACCTAAGGCTGCTCTTTTCTGTTATAAAGCAAATATTTCATGGTTACTTCGCAGTTTTGACATAGTTTTGCCGTAACTTTGATGCAGAATGTACACGTTAAAATAGAAAAAGGAGATTTTGCGTTATGAAGAAAAAATTAGCTTCCCTTTGCATACTGTCTTTGCTCTCCGTATTTCTGCTGGCAGGCTGCGGAAACAAAGAAGAGAAAAATAATCCAAATTACAATGTTGATAATTATTTATCCGGTACCCATTATGCGTTAATGGAAGTTGAAAACTACGGAGAAATTTATCTGGAACTGAATGCCGATGCAGCACCGGCTACCGTTACCAATTTTGTTAATCTTGTAAATGACGGTTTTTACAACGGACTTACCTTTCACCGTATTGTGGACGGTTTCATGATTCAGGGCGGCGACCCGGAAGGTACCGGTCTTGGCGGCGCAACCTACAGCGTTCCGGGTGAGTTTTCCATGAACGGTTACAAAAACGCCATCAGTCATGTACGCGGCACCATTTCCATGGCAAGAACCGCTACCGACTACAACAGCGCGTCTTCCCAGTTTTTTATTGTACATGAAGATTCTACCGCACTTGACGGTTACTACGCCGGTTTCGGTAAAGTAGTTTTCGGAATGGAACATGTGGATAAAATTTGCTATGATATTTTAGTTGAAGACGAAGAGGGCACTGTCTTAAAGGAAAACCAGCCGGTTATTTCTTCCATCACCATGGTAGAAGAAGGGGATGTTCCGGTTTCCAATACAGAAGACGATGAAGAAGAAATCATACTTCCTGACCCGGTTTCCCAAATTGAAATTCTCAATGTAACCAATCCGGAAGATATTGAAGTTACCGATCGTTGGGTAGTTAATGAAGATGCTGACGTTTATCTTCTGAAATCTGATACCGACTTATTAAGTCTTTCCCTGTATCAGATTGATCTTTCCCAGGGCTTCCGCTACGGCACAGACAATATGGTGGCCTACAGCAGTGATGTTGGTGCAGGTTCTTATATTTCTCTTCAGATTAACATCACCCGTGAAGGTCTTCCGAACCAGCTTTTACTCGGTGAAGAACATAACGGAGCGCTCCGTATGTATTTACTGTCCTATGACGAAAACAATAATGAAGCATATCTTGTACCATTTGTAAACTAACTTAAGAAACGGAGAAAACTCTATGTCAGACATTGCCATTAGACCATTTCCCGAAACTCACAAAAAAGAATATACAGTAGAAGTACCCGGCTCAAAAAGCATTACTAACCGGGCACTTCTGCTTGCCGCTTTGGCAAACGGAAAAAGCACCCTCTCCGGCGTGCTTTTTTCTGATGACTCCAGAAACTTTATTCAAAGCCTAATTTCTCTTGGTTTTCAAGTCGACGTAAACGAGGCAGCCAAACAGGTTACGGTTTATGGAGAAGGCGGTAACATTCCAAATAAAGATGCCGTCATCTATGTAGGAAGTGCAGGAACTGCTGCCAGATTTTTAACTGCATTCCTCGGTATTTCCCGATGCAACTGCCGTATCGACGCCTCCGAGCAAATGAAAAAAAGGCCTATGAAAGAATTATTTGCTGCGCTCTCTTCCTTAGGTAGTAATTATTCTTTTCCGGAAAAAGAAGAATTTCTCCCGGTACAAATTAAAAATAATGCACCTCTGTCAGCAACGGAGGTTACGATAGATATTGATAAAAGCAGTCAATTTTTAAGCGCGCTTTTAATCTCTGCCTGCCTGTTTCCAAGTGATTTTACCGTTCATGTTACCGGCACTCATGGCATGGCCTATATTGATATGACGGTTGCCATGATGGAACAGTTCGGCGTGCGGGTAGAAAAGCGGGATGTCTCTACCTTTTTTATTCCGGGCGGACAAACCTATACCGCCAGAGACTATTTCATTGAGCCTGACCTATCTGCTGCCTGCTATTTTTATGCCATGGCACCATTACTTGGTATTTCCATGACAGTTCCGCATATTCCCGAGCACTCCCTGCAAGGCGATGTTCAGTTCCTGGACGTGCTGAAACAGATGGGATGTCAGGTTTCCTACAATGTATCTGTTGGAAGCTACACTGCTACAGGTCATGAAAACCGTCAGTTTTCCGGCATAACCGCAGACCTTGGTTCCTTTTCCGACCAAACCATGACTCTTGCTGCCATTGCTCCTTTTGCAAACAGCAAAACCATCATCACCGGTATTTCTCATATTAAATATCAGGAATGTGACCGGTTCCACGCCATTATAAACGAATTAACACGGGTAGGAATCCTCTGTACAGAAATAAACGCTGGAGGTGGTCTCGAAATTGAACCAGGCACTCCGCACTCTGCAGAAATTGAAACTTATGATGACCACCGCATGGCTATGGCATTTTCCCTGCTTGGCTTACGCGCTAACGGAATTGTAATTAAGAATGCAGAATGCTGCAAAAAAACATTTGAGAACTATTTTAACGTGCTGGAACAAATGTATGAATAAAAATTTGAAGAGGCTTGCATGCGCAAGCCTCTTTTTATACCCCTTCTCCATCAAAGGCCGGTATGAAACTTTCCTCTGCGGTTTCGCCCTCCTGAATAAACCCGTTTTCTATACCAAGTTCGATGGCGTAATCCACAATTTCTTCATATTCCTCATCGGTTACTCGGCGGTTTATCTCCGGGTATTTTTCCACCTGAGCAAGTGGCGTATACTGATTCATAATACTGATAAATACAGAATCCCCAAAGGTATCATAAAGAAAGTGCAGTACTGCCTTGGAGTCCTCCAGACAACCCGGAAGCAACAGATGCCTGATAATCATACCCTTTTTCATGATACCGCGTTCATCAAACTCCGGTTCACCCACCTGACGGAACATTTCCTTTAAGGATTCTGCTGCCACCTGCGGATAGTTAGCTGCATGGGAATATTTCTCTGCCAGTTTGGAAGAACAATATTTATAATCCGCTAAATAAATATCAATTAACCCTTCCATTTCCCGTAAAACCTCTACGGAATCATAGGAGGAAGTATTGGCAATCACAGGTATATGAAGCTTATGTTTTACTAAAAGAAGGGCTTCTTTAATCTGCCGGTAATAATGGGAAGGTGTCACCAAATTTATATTATTTGCTCCCTGTTCCTGCAATTCCAAAAAAATCTCCGAAAGACGTTCCACCGAAATTACTTTTCCCCGGACCCCAGCTGCTATCTCCACGTTCTGGCAATAAACGCACCGAAGATTACATCCGGAAAAAAATACGGTACCGGAACCTTCCTCTCCGGAAATGCACGGCTCTTCCCAAAAATGCAGTGCCGCCCTTGCCACCTTGGGCAGGACGGACACCTGACAATAGCCATAGGAAGTCTTATCACCCTCTACGCGCTCTTTATTACATTTTCTTGGACATTCCTTACAGCCCATATCTAACTCCTATATGCTTATCTTGGCTCTTCCTGACGGCGAGGCGCCATTCTCTGTCGCGGAATCGTAATAGTAAAGCTTGTTCCCACGGTATACTGGGTCCGCACCTTAATTGTGCCTGCATGTGACAGAATAATCAGTCTTGCAATAGAGAGCCCCAGACCATGACCGTCAATTTTACCGCGAATATCATCGGAACGATAAAAACGTTCAAACATATGGTCCACATCCTCTTTTTTCATCCCCCGGCCGGTATCTTCTACCGTAAGGACACAATTACCGTTTTTATTTTCACATCCGATAGTGATAGTATCACCTTCATCGGAATACTTAATAGCATTATCAATCAGCACACGGATGGCCTGCTTCAGCAACTGGTCATCACCGTACACCGAAACATTTTGTATCAGGCTGGCTTTTATTTCCCGATTAGTTGTCACCATTCGGGTTTCCTTTACCATATCCTCCACAACCTCACCCATGGAAAACCATTCTTTTTGCACCTTTAAAGTCTTGCGGTCGTGACGGGATAAAAACAACAGTTTTTCTACCAGTTCCTGCATGGCCTTGGATTCATCTCCGATGGCCTCTACTGCTTCATTTAATATATCCGGGTCGGAAGCCCCCCAGCGGGACAGCATACGGCTATAACCCTGAATTACCGCAATCGGTGTCCGCAGTTCATGGGAAGCATTGGATACAAACTGCTTTTGACTCTCATAAGATAATTCCAGGCGGTCTAACATATCATTAAACACCTGGGTTAACTCCCTCAATTCCTTTTCCGTTCCCCTTACCGGCAGACGCTCACTGTGCAAATTGGTTACCGTCAAATTTCTTGCTGTATCGGTCAGATTTTTTATCGGAGCAAAAATACGTTTGTTATCCCGGCGGCTTTCCCAGATAATAAACAGCATCAATACCAGATAGATAAAGGAGGCGTTTCTCAAAAAGGACGAGGATTTTTCTACCGCATCCGACGCGTCATAGTAAAATGTAATCTCATAGTTCTGCCCGTTTCGGAAAAGTCTCTGCTTATCCCTGATTAAAAGTTTCCATTCACCATCGTTTCTTTCTAAATGGCAATAACCAAAAACATAACGGTATTTCTGCCAGTCTTCGCTGCCTTCCTCATATAACAACCGGGTTTTTTCTCCATCCTGTAAAAACACCGCTAAATTTTTTGGCTGTTCCAAAACCGCATATTCTACAAACTTTTCCTCGTCTTTTTCCAAAAGCACTACCATCTGCTCCGCCACACTACGGGCAGGCTTCATTTCCTCATGCACATAAAGAAAACCGAGAATAAAGAAAAAGATAATTCCATTAATCAGAAAAAAGCGCAGGTAATTTAAGGACACACGAAAAGACAAGGAGAGCCTGAAATTTTTCATTCCCTCTTTAATCCATCGTATCTGCCGTTTCCATTTTCCCTGCTGCTTTTCCATTAAGTTCTCTCCTTATAAACTACTCCGCCTACTCTTCTTTTATCATATATCCGATACCGCGGATAGTTTCTACCATATGAATTCCGTATTTATCATCAATTTTTTGACGTAAATAGCGTACATATACATCCACTACATTGGTGTCACCCATGTACTCATAACCCCATACCGTACTGAGCAGCTGCTCTCTGGACATGGCTACATTTTTGTTCCGGAGCAGGCACTCAAGCAAATCATATTCCTTTTTGGTTAACATAACTTCTTCTCCGTTATATTCACAGGAATGAGCTGCTGTATTTAACACCAATGCTCCATAGGATAATTCATCTTTTTCTGCCTCTGCCTGATGCTTAGAAGAATGTCTGGACAACGCTACACGGATACGTGCCAATAATTCCTCGATTGCAAATGGTTTTGTCATATAATCATCTGCACCCATATCAAGACCTGCCACCTTATCTGTTACATCGTCCTTTGCCGTTAACATAATAATCGGCACCTGGGATTCCATGCGCACTCTGCGGCATACTTCAATTCCGGAAAGCCCCGGAAGCATAATATCGAGCAAGACTAAATTTACATCCTTCTGCAGTGCCAGTTCCAGACCGGTTCTGCCATCTGCTGCATGGACAACCTCATAGCCTTCATGTTTTAACTCTAACTCCAAAAAGCGTGCAATCTTTGCTTCATCTTCCACAATTAGTATTTTTGCCATCATTTTACCCCCTGTCTCCGCTTTCTCTCTACTCAACTTCTTTTTCTATTTTGTCTTCTTCTATTACTTTTGTTTCCTCTGTTAAACCATTATCCACAGCTGCTGCCCGTTTCTTTCCGAGATATCCACAGAATAAAATTGTTCCCACGCCTGCTGCCAAAATGAACAGTGAGATAAACTGGGAGGTAGAAAGAATATCTACACTTCCTCTTGGATCATTTCTGAGATACTCTAATAAAAATCGGCCAACGCTGTAAAATACCAGATAAAATCCTGCAATCTGACCATCGTATTTCACCAGCTTTTTTATCAAAAAGGCTAAAATAAAGAAGTGTGCAAAATTCAATATTGCCATAATCATCTGGGTTGGAATTAACGCTACACCGTTTGGTGCAAAATCGGAAGAATGATATATCACATGGAACCAACCGTCCGTTTCTCTTCCGTAGCAACAGCCTGCAAACATACATCCCACACGGCCAAAGCCCTGGGCAATAGCAATGGAAGGCATAACTAAATCAAAATACTTCAAAAATTCCAGCTTTTTTCTCTTACAATACAAATAACCAACGCCAATGCCGCCGATAATTCCGCCATATACTACAAAGCCGTGTGTTACATCCAGCAAGATAGACGGGTCTGCAATAATAGATTTCATTTCTACTATAATAAATAACAATTTTGCTCCAAGAATACCACCGACTAAGCAACTGACGGTAATCCAAAACAGGGAATCCGGATCAAGACCCTGCTTTTTTGCACGGTATTCGCCCACACTGTATGCCACCAAAACTCCAATGGCAATCATCAAACCATATCCGTACACGGTAAATGGTCCAATCTGAAGTAATTCATTATTCCAACCTGTCATAATCTGCCTCCACAACATTTCTCTCATTTAAATACTCTCTTTTGTATCTTTATAAGATACATCGTCTTCTATTATAGGGTTAATTGGACACTTCCGCAAGGGTTTTTCTGCCTTAAAGGATTAAAGTTTCATTAAAATACCCCTTTTCCATTGCCTTATCTGCATAATAATTATCCACCCGCTCAGCGGGTGGTTTTTCCTTTTCGGGCATAGCCCTAATACTACAAGCCACGCACAAGTGCGTCTTTTGTTGGCCTGCCAGCCGCGCGTGGGATTACTTGCTACCCGTGAACGGGTCTCTCGG
>JAZSFC010000018.1:0-10108 GCA_045531955.1 Lachnospiraceae bacterium
CTGAGCATGGTTGTCTTCCTAAGACCGCTTGGCCCTCCGACTTCTCTCCTTTCGAAAAAAGTCCATTTATTATAATAGCACCAAATTTTCTTTTTTGCAAGCACTTTTTGGTTTTTTTTGCAAAAATGTGCGCGCAGGCAAAAAAGCAGGTCAAAATTGCATGCTCGCATGTGAATTTTGACCTGCTTTTATTGACTGTGAGGACATGCGCAACCCTCCATGAGTAAAACATCGAGCCGCTTTGCGGCGTCAGACGGCAAAGCCAGCTGTTTTTACGAATACAGGTTGTGCATGTGTGCACATTTTTTAGAAAACTTCTCCAACATATCTTTTTCAATTCCGCAAATACTATCCTCGAAACAAAATTTTGTTTTTAAAATAGAAGATAATACGGGGAGAGTTATGAATACACAACCATTTGAAATTCCAATCAACAACGATTATGACAACAACACGTTTGGTGCTAAGCTTGCCTATGCAGCATTAGACGAAGTTCCGACACCTAAGGGGGATGCCAAGGAAATCGTTGGCTTGGTAAAGTCCGGCGGTAAGGTAACAGGCTACCAGCTGTCAGACGGTACTGCCGTGTCCAAGGAAGATGGAGTCTCCATGGCGAAAGCCGGCGATATTCAAGGTGTAGGAGTGGCCCATCGGAAGGATTCCGAGTATTTAAAGTCTCTGCCGGACGGAACAGAAAACAACAATTTAAGTAATCTTCCTTCGGTGACTGAGGAGGAAGTAAACCTGAAATAGGCAAAGAAATGGGTTGGTGTATTTATGATTTACACCAACCCTTACATAGTTTCTTCTTATATAATAACCTCCACATATTCCCCATCGGGGCCAGCCATTTCCACCAGTTTCCAATCCGGATGGTTCTTTTTATAATCCTTTACGACATTTATCAGTTCTACTAATTGCTCCTTTGAGATGTCCACACCATTCTTTTTGCATGCCTTAACTGCAATTCCCGCAGTCACGCGGTTTAATGCCAAGCCTGTTGGTATACGAATACCAACCTTTTCTCCGGTGTTTCCCTGTACCAACACTCTCATAGGCTACTCCACAAAGACGCGGATTGTTTTACCGTCACCCGATTCCATTTCCAAAAGATTACCCATGGCACCATGTTGAACCAGATTCACAATCTTCTGCAAATCCAGGTTCTTTAAAGCACCGTTTCCGGAAATCTGCGGAAGCTCAATTCCTATTTCCAAAGCCACCTGCACCAATGCCATAGGAACATTGATTTTTATATGACCATCATCACTGCTGTCCAGTATGATTCGTAGCATCATTTCCTTAATGTCCTTGCGTTCTTCCGGAGTAAGTACTTTTGCTACCGGAACTGTTTCTTCCTTGCCGGATAATAATTCATCTACGGTTACACCTAAAATTTTAGCTAATTTAGGCAGGGAGGATATATCCGGACAGGTCTGGTCATTTTCCCACTTGCTTACCGCCTGAGCACTGACCTCCATCATCTGGGATAAATCCTCCTGGGTAAGTCCTTTTTCTTTTCTGAGCTGTGCGATTCTTTTTCCGATTGTCATTTCCATAATGTATATTCTCCTTTTACTAATATTCTTCTTTCTTTTTGTTCCGTGGCCACCAGAGCTCCTGCTCTTATCTATATCTTATTAGTCCGAAACAGAAAAAAACATGGAACATTAGTTGAAAACCCTCTTTTTTTCCCCCTTAATGGTTGTTTTTTCACTCAACTGACGGTTTATTTTCGGAAAAACCAATATTTTTTGAAGTTTATTATCCCAATTGCGCCTCTCTAAGCGGCTTATCCCAAAAGATGGTACCGCCAAGCTCTGCTGCCCCTGCATCCGCATGCTCTCTTAACTGCTCCATGAACACTGCTTCCTTTTTCTTGGAACGTCTGCCCTTGGCATTATAAATTTCTTTGGCTGCATAGGCATCATAGGAAATACCAAAGTCCTCCTCATCCCGGTGCGGGAAGAAGGACAGACCAACTTCGTATTTAATCATGCCACTGTCAGAGGTGGCTGTTAAGGTTACTACCACGCCGTTACGCTGTACTGTGTTGTACATACAGTCGGCTGCAAAATATTGTTTATATACATCGATTACTTTCATCTTAGATACCTCCTACAGTTTCCTTGCTATCGCAGTAAATTCTCCGGGAACATTTTCATTTGCCCAGGAAGGATGCTCGTCAAACCGTTCCAGCGCAAACCCGTTCTGAAGAATTCCGTTTATAATTTCGCTGACTGTATATTTTCTATAACTGCACTTTGGCATTTGCTTTCTGATTTCTTCCTCGTAAAAATGGGCGTGGGCCATTTCTCCCTCGAACACGTCGGAATAAAAATAGCTCATGGACGGTTGCTCCAGTTCCAGCATATCCGAAATTTTTGTGAACGGGTGGAAGTCGCTGCAAATCATTTTGCCGTTTTCTTTTAACAGCCCCTGCATCACCTGCATGAATTCATTAATATCGTGAAAATAGTGTAAAATGCCACCTTCCATAAATACTATATCAAAATACCCACCGTACTTTTTCATGTCAATTTCCAGAACATCGCCAACCTCAAAATTGATGGTCACATTTGCAGCTTCCGCCACTTCTAAGGCATACCTTTTGTTATCCTCGGAAATGTCAAACACCGTCACTTCTACTCCCAGGAGCGCCAGGGGAATTGCTTTCTTTCCGCAGGATCCGCAAATGTTGGCTACTTTGATTCCCTCGTAAGTGTCAAAATAATTCGCGTGATATTTGAGCATTCTTTTTGGGTTCTCTACATCCTTTTTTGCCCGTTCTGCAGGAGTGCCGGAGTTTTTCACCCAGAAATCATAGGCACTGTACTCCCAGGCCAGTTTATTCTGCTTGCTATAATCTCTCATCTTTTAGTCCTCAATGGCAATTCCGTAGTCCAGAATCACATTACCGTTTTCATCCGGTGTGGTAAACCGCGGACAATTATATCGTTCAAAGCACCAGTCATCTTCCTTACGCTTTAAGCCACGGACTTTTAGTTCTTCCAGGCACATATTATGGGTATCCATGGTGTAGAAATCACCGCTGCCTTCTTTGTCCTGCAAATAGCAAACTGCATAGGACAGTGGTTCCATATCCACAGCTTCAAAGCCTTCCGGTGCTTCCGTATCCTGCGAGAAAAACATGCCAATCCAAAACTCCGGCATACCATCCACTATGTGTACCGCGCCAATGTAAGCATCACCGTTCATTGGTAGCACCGGCAATGCCTCCAGAGTTGCAAACCAGTTATTTTCCCACCACTCGCCCCATTTTGGGCTGCTATTATATCTTTTACCAATCAAGCGGGCTGCCGGACAGGTTTCCTTCTTAATTTCTAAAAGTTTTACTGACATGATAATCTTCTCCCGTTTTACACTTCATTTACCAACAAACTCTCTCGTCCTATTGATTGGTTGGTATTTTGCCCGGTTGAACATCCAAATCTCCAGGCCAAGCCCCACTAATGCGTCTTTTTCAAAAACTGCCACAAAATCTCTTCTGTGGCAGTTCTAACTCCCTTGTCTACTTCGTAAACGCCGGTGTCCAATAATGCTGATTATATATATCCGTAAAGCGGTAGGTTACTTTCACTTTGCCTTCGCCCACGTCTACATTGCTGATTTCCATCTTCTCGGTTACTACCATCTGCTCGCCGAGGAAATAGCTGTCCTGATACTCGCCTTCATAAGAATAGTAATCGCAGATGAAATCCAAGGTGTCGCCCACTTTAATTTCCGTCATGCCTTTGGCAACCGTTTCGGTTTCGCCATCGGTATACACCGGACGTGCGCCGGAAATATAACCGTGTGGATTTGCATTATCAAATACCAGCATCAGTTCCACCCTCACACCGTTGAGCAGTGCAGGCACATAACCGGTGATGGTGTAGTTGGTACCGTCGTCCACGGTATCCAGATAATAATATGCCACCGGCTGACCGTTGATGGCAAGCCAGGTACGGTCGGTATCGCCGATTAAGGCACCGTTTTCGTCAAATTCAAATACGGTACCCAAACCTAAATCAATGAAGCCTTCGCCATCATCATAGAACATGTTCAGTTCCAGGGCATGTACCCTGCTCCACTGTTCCTCACTTAAGGAAAGCACCCTCTGACCTTTCGCATTTTCTGTCCAAACAAGGGCAGAAGCATCAAAATAATTGTCCGATACATACTTTGCCATGGTGTTCGTATCCATAGCACTTTCAGTTAAAAAATTGGTGTTGGATTTGTCCATTCCAACGATATTGCTCAGCTGACCGGATAAAAAGCTGCCCAACAAATCAGAGATTACATCGGAACTTCCGCCACTACTGCCTGTACTTCCGGCGGAACCTCCGCCAAGTAAAGTTCCGAGTAAGGATGGCAATGGGGAGCTTGTACCGCCGGCAGCCACCTGACCGCTTACTTCCAGGCTGGCAAATTCCTGAATGCAACGGGCATAGTCATCGTCCATGCCAATTGCCTCATAAGTATTCACCGCCTGATCCACAGAGGACGTTTTCTTATATGGGAAGTAAATGGACAAACCGTAGGCATTGGTCATGTTGCTGGAAGTACGGTTATACTTCACGGCACTGAGCAGTGCTTCTGCCAGTTCCTTTCCCTCTTCGGTACCCATATTCTGCGCCAGATGTGCCAGGTCCACCTGGTCAATGGCGGAAGACTGGGCAAATTCTCTTGTATTGTAACGGGCATCCGACACGGTCTGATAGTTATTTTCTTTAATCAGTTCGCTGGCAGACTTGGAGAATTCCTTTAATTCTTCCGGCACAGTCATTTCCAGTTCCGCAAGATCCACTACAGAAAGCGTTGTCTTCTGACCCTTGCACTTGGTAGCACAGGTATCCACAAAATCATCTACAATGTTCTTGCCGATTTCAATGGTTGGCATGGAAGTGTTGGCACCCAGCTTGGTCAGCCAGTTGGTATAATACCAGCCCACACCCGGTTCTGTTTCTTCGGATGCAATCATATAGTCCGCATACGGAGTCAGCATCAGGGCTGTTTCCAGAGTCGCCATAAGACAGGCATCAAAGCCCACAAAATCAAAGGTTACGCCGGCCTTCTTTAACGCCTGGTTAATTTCTGCCAGATTCATGGAACCGCTGTTCTTATATTTTTCATCGTAGCCGTAACCGCTTAAGGAGCCGCCGCCGTGATCCCAGAAAATCAGCATATTACGGTTTGCAGGGAACTGCTTGTCACAATATTTAATAAAGTCAACCAAAGTATCCGGATCCGTCATGGAAACAGAACCCGCATCCTTATCCAGTACCTTCAGCTTGCCGTCTACCACCTGGTAAATCTGGTTCACGCTGTTGCTCATGATATTGTTCTTCCACTGCTTACAACCGCCGGTATATACAATCAGGTTAACGTTATCTCCAAGGTCAGCGCCCAGCATTTCCTGCAAATCGGCAGTACCCATGCCGTAATTAGACTCTAAATCAGTGCCGCACATATACACCATAATAGTGACTTCATCCTTGCCGTTGCCCTTGATGACAGTTCTCTTCTCTCTTGCCGCAGAGTCTACGGAAGTGTTGAGTTTTCCTGTATTACCGGGAAGTTCCCAGCCGGAGCTGGTGCTGCCGGAGTTTAAATTACCGAGCACACCGCCAAGACTGCCAAGCAAATCCGTTACGCCGCCGGAGGTACTGCTATTGTTGCTTCCGGTATTACCGGCACCGCCTCCCAGCAGATTGCCCAACAGCCCTGTTAAACCGCCGCCTCCGCCAAGCAATACCACTACAAGCAGAATGATTTTCAACAATCCACCGCTATTACCGCCGGCCCGGGTTGTTCTTTTCCCACCGGGATTGCTGCTGCCGCCTACGGAACCTCCGGTACTTCCCACCGGACCGGTACCAAGGCCGTTGCCACGCTTTTTCACACCTTTACTATTATTTGTTACGTTTTTGACTCTTCCTCTTGGTCTGTTTGTTGCCATGATTTTCTCCCCTTTGGTTTTTCATCCATAATTTTTTTATCCAATTATATATCGTCTTTTTTTTCATGTAAATGAATATATATTAAATTTCTTCCATCAGTATAACAACTCTTCTTTAAATTCTCAAGAAAGTTTTTATGGCAAATGCAAAAAATTCGCACCGCATCTCGAGAATCTCCGCACCGGCAAGATAATAACATGGTTTCACAAATAAACAAAGGCCGCCGCTACCAATTCATTCTGAAGCAGACCCTTGAAAAACGTTGGCGCTTAGCGAGGTAATGCAACCGAAGGTTGCACGAGCTTAGCGTCCACTACGTTTTGAGGGAGCGCGAGCGCGTCTGCGAAGAATAAATTGGTAGCGGCGGCCTTATTTATGAAACTATCTTACTTATCTCTCCAGATAATACGTCCCTTTGTTAAATCATATGGGGACAATTCCAGAGTAACCTTATCACCAGGAACGATTTTGATGAAATTCATACGAAGCTTACCGCTGATGTGAGCCAATACCTTGTGGCCGTTTTCCAGTTCTACCTGGAACATTGCGTTTGGAAGCTTTTCGATTACGGTTCCTTCGATTTCTACTACATCTGCTTTAGACATGATAATCCTCCTTACTTTTTACGAATAGAGAGCAACTCCGGCTCACCTTCGGTAATCAACACTGTGTTCTCATAATGTGCGGACAAAGTTTCGTCCTCCGTTACAACGGTCCAGTCATCATCCAGCCAGCATACTTCCGGTCTGCCGATGTTGACCATTGGCTCAATGGCTAAGGTCATACCCGGCACCAGCTTCATACCGCGTCTTCTCTGATGAAAGTTTGGCACCTGCGGGTCTTCGTGGAGTTCTTTACCGATGCCGTGACCAACTAAGTCGCGGACACAGGAATAACCGTGAGCCACAACATAGTCTTCAATAGCGGCGGAAATATCATGAAGGTGGCAGCCTGCCTTGGCAAACTTGATTCCTTCGTAAAAACTCTGCTCTGTAACCTCCATAAGGCGCTTTGCCTCAGCACTTACTTCACCTACTGCCCAGGTTCTGGCAGCGTCAGAATGGTAGCCCTTGTAAATTACACCGGCATCTAAGCTTACGATGTCGCCATCGTGAAGAATTCGCTTCTTATTTGGAATTCCATGAACAACCTCGTCGTTAATGGAAACACAAATGGATGCCGGATATCCGTTGTAATTTAAGAAGGAAGGAATACATCCATAACTCTTGATGATTTCATATCCTTTTTTGTCGATGTCCATAGTCGAAATTCCCGGACGTATAAAATCTCTTAACTCCTCATGCACAATGGCAAGGATTCTGCCTGCCTCGCGCATCAGCTCAATTTCTTTTTCAGATTTAATCGTTACTGACATATTCTAGTCCTCTAAAATAGCGATAATTGCACCGAAAACTTCTTCCAAAGGAAGAGTTCCGTCAACCTCTTTTAAAATATTCTGTGTCTGATAATAGTCAATCAGCGGCTGGGTCTGCTCATGATAAACATCCAGTCTCTTCTGTACGGTTTCCGGCTTGTCATCGGCACGAAGTACCAATTCACCGCCGCAGGCATCGCAAATGCCTTCTACCTTGGTTGGATTGAACTTGATATGATAAGTTCCGCCGCAGGTAAGACATGCGCGTCTGCCGGACATTCTGGTAACGATAGCTTCATCCGGAACGTCTACATTGATAGCATAGTCTACCGCATCATTCTTATCAGCCAGAGCCTTGGTTAATGCTTCTGCCTGAGGAATGGTTCTTGGAAAACCGTCTAATACATAACCGTTCTTACAATCATCATTGGTGAAACGGTCCATAATCAGCTCTAATGTTAATTCATCAGGAACTAACATACCCTGGTCCATGTAGCCCTTTGCCTTCATGCCAAGCTCTGTCTGATTCTTAATATTCGCTCTGAAAATATCTCCGGTGGAGATATGAGGAATCCCGTACTTTTCTGCAATCTTCTTCGCCTGAGTTCCTTTACCTGCACCCGGTGCACCAAGCATAATGATTTTCATTTGTATAACCTCCTCCTGATTTTTTGCACAAAAGGGTGGAGCAATAACTCCACCCTTATCTGTTTTTCAGTATGTTAACTATTCGTTGGACAAGAAGCCCTTATAATGACGTTCTCTCATCATGGTTTCAACCTGTCTGATCATTTCAAGAACAACACCAACAATAATGATGATGGATGTTCCACCGAAACTTACCTGTGCACTGAACGCACCTGCAAAGAAAATCGGAATAACGGAAATGATAGCCAAGCATACTGCACCAATCAGGATGATGTAGTTTAATACCTTGGATAAGTATTCAGTTGTTGGTCTGCCCGGACGGATACCAGGAATGAAGCCACCCTGCTTCTTTAAGTTGTTTGCAACTTCCATTGGGTTGAAAGTAACCGATGTGTAGAAGTATGCAAAGAAAATTAACAGTGCAAGGTAAATCAAAAGACCAAGTGTGTACTTGAATTCGCCCCAGTTCTCAAAGTTGCACCAGTTCTGCTGGTTCATGAGATATAAGAACTTTTCCCAAGCATTGCCTCTCTTGCCGTATACACCGAAAAGAGAAGAAACAATAATCGGAGTCTGCATCAGGGAGCTTGCAAAGATAACAGGAATAACGCCTGCGGTATTAACCTTGAGCGGAATATGGGAAGACTGACCGCCAACCATCTTTCTACCCTGCATCTTCTTAGCGTACTGAACGCTGATCTTTCTTGTAGCATCCTGTAAAAGAACTACAAGTACTACTAATGCGATAACTACAGCAATAATTACGATTGCAGCAATTACCTTCTTAACAACATTTTCACCACCAACGATAAACTGGTTCCAAAGACCAGTAAAGTCTGTTGGTAAGCTTGCAACGATGTTGATTAAGAGGATTACAGAGATACCGTTACCGATGCCCTTTTCTGTAATCTGCTCACCTAACCACATAAGGAATGCGGAACCTGCTGTGAAGGAAGCTGTGATAACGAGGATCTGAAGGAACAGATTGCCTTCTTCAAGAAGACCACTGTTATTAAATCCGATGGTCATCATAATAGATTCAAATACAGCAAGACCGATTGTTACGTATCTTGTCCACTCTGCAATTTTCTTTCTGCCGGACTCGCCATCCTTCTGCATTTCTTCTAACTTCGGAATAGCGATAGTTAAAAGCTGCATAATAATGGAGGATGTGATGTATGGAGAAATGTTTAATGCAAAAATGGACATCTGAGAGAAGGAACCACCAGTCAGGGTGTTAAGGAAACCGAAACCGGTCTGCATTGCCATCCAGTACTGGAAGTATTCTCTGTCAACTTCCGGTACCGGAAGCTGACAGCCAATTCTTACGATAACTAAACAAAGAAGTGTAAACAGCAACTTACTTCTTACGTCCTTGATCTTAAGAGCATTTCTGAATGTTTTAAACATTTAGATCACCTCTGCTTTTCCACCAAGAGCCTGAATCTTTTCAACAGCACTTGCGCTGAAAGCATTTAACTTAACATCAAGCTTCTTAGTAAGTTCTCCGTTTCCAAGAACCTTAACGCCATCGCGTGGGTTCTTAACGATTCCCATGTTCACTAAGGATTCTACAGTTACTTCTGCGCCATCCTCGAATCTGTTTAATGTATCAAGATTAATTGTTGCGATAATCTTAGTGTTTCTGTTGTGGAAACCTCTCTTAGGAAGTCTTCTGTATAAAGGCATCTGACCACCTTCGAAACCGATTCTGGTAGCACCGGAACGCGCCTTCTGACCCTTATGACCCTTACCTGCGGTCTTACCGTTACCGGATCCGTGACCACGACCTCTTCTGAAGTTCTGGCTATGCTTAGAACCATCTGCTGGTCTTAATTCTGATAAATTCATCGTGCGCACCTCCTTGCTACGTTATTAAATTTCTTCAACCTTTACTAAATGTCTAATCTGCTGAATCTGTCCCTTTGTAGCATCATTGTTCTTCTTAACTACGGACTGACCGATCTTCTTGAGACCTAAAGCAGCTACAGTTAACTTATGCTTAGGAATAGCACCGATAGTAGACTTTACTAAAGTAATCTTTAAATTCTCTGCCATTTTTCTTACCCCTTTCAAATTAGCCTAACTGCTCTACGGAAATACCGCGAAGTGCAGCTACTTC
>JAZSFC010000048.1:0-155106 GCA_045531955.1 Lachnospiraceae bacterium
CCTTTAACTCGGTTTCTACCGGAAAGTGGTTACCGTATGGTCCGCGTACGGTAATTTCGGAACCAACTTCCAGGCTGTGGAGATAATCGGTTAACATACCGCACTTCTTAATACTGAATTCCTGATACTCCTTATTAGTAGGAGAAGAGGTAATGGAGAACATACCCTCGCTGACACCCGGTGCACAAACCATGGCACACTGGCCAGGCATATGTTCAAATAACTTTCCGCCCTCCGGAGCATTGACACGGAAGGTCTTTACGTCAGGGGTTTCCTGACGGATGTCTGTAATCACACCAACCTTTGGAATTAAGGTATCCAGTGTGTAATTTTCATGACAAGTACAATCGCACATTACTGGTCACCTCCCTGTTTCTCAAAAGCCTTAATTACTTTTACAATGTTTAAAGATGCCGGACACTTTTCCACGCAGCGGCCACAGCCTACACAGGAATACATTCCGTCGTTGTTTGCAGGGAAGTATACCAACTTGTGCATAAATCTCTGACGGAATCTCTGCATCTGACTGGTACGGTTGTTACCGTGAGCCATCATGGTGAAATCGGAGTACATGCAGGAATCCCAGCAACGGTAACGCTGTACGCCGTGTCCTGTGTCGTAGTCCTTAATGTCGTAGCACTGGCAGGTTGGGCACACAAAGGTACAGGTACCGCAAGCCAGACATGGCTTATATAAGTCTTCCCAAATTGGAGATTCGAACTTTTCGGTTAAAGCATCGCCGTTCCAGCCTTCTAAAGAAAGGTTGGAGTAAGGAAGCTTTTCTACAATAGCGCGGATAGCGGTCTTTTCTGCCTCTACCTTTGCATCGTCTGTCTCTGTAAGCAAGGAAGCAACTGCTTTCGTTAACTTCTCACCCTTTTCGGTGAGCGCTTTCCAGTACAGCTCGCCTTCTACCATCCAGGTAGCAACGTCTGCCACAGGCTCTGCGCAGTCAATGCCGAATACCTTACAGAAGCAGGTTTCTTCCGGCTCATGACAAGCCAGGGCAACGATGGTGCCGTGGGCACGTCTTGCTGCGTAGAAGGTATCTACAGGCTCGGATAAGAATACCTTATCTAAAACTTCAACACCCTTTACGTCACAAGCCTTCATGCCGAATACCACGAAATCCTCATGGCGTAACACTTCCGGCTGAATGGTAATCTTCTTGCCGTCTCTATAACAGGTATATAAATTTTCGCTCTGTGGGAAGAATGCATCCTTCGGAGACTTTACACTCTTTAAAGTGTCTAAGTCTACTTCTGCGCCCTCTGCCCATGCCTCGAAATTTACCTGACCACCGTTATTTACCGGTGCATAAATATCTCTTTCTGCCGCCATTAACTGAAATAATGCGGTCAGATTTTCTTTCGCAATCTTATACATACATTATTCCTCCTTAGCGGTTTGTTACGATGCTTGGTTCTGCATCGTCAAAGGTGAAATCGGTAAGCGGACCCTTTGTTTCAGCGTCTGCACCTGCCTGAAAATCACCGTATAACTCGTTGATATCCTTAATGAACTTACGGTTGAATAAGTGAAGCGGAATGCCCTGTGGACATACTCTGCTGCACTCACCGCAGTCGGTGCAACGTCCTGCTACGTGGAAGGCACGGATAATATGGAACATCTTCTCTTCGAAGGAATCCACATTTGCCTTCTGGTCGCTGTCAAACTTGGTGCTGTCGAATACGCACTTACGGCAGCTGCAGGCCGGACATACGTTACGGCAGGCATTACAACGGATACACTTAGAAAGTTCCTTCTGGAAGAATGCAAACTTTTCAGCAGGACTCATTGCTTCGATTTTTTCAACTTCCGCAAAGCGCTCTGCATCCTTGGTATCCTTGGACTCGCCGATTAACTCGTCGTAAATCACATGTTCTTTGCCCTTACATACATGGCAACGCTCCAGCATTGCATCAGAGTATGCACAGGACTTTTCTCCGTAAAGGGTCTGGAAAGTAAGTGTTTCTGCACCGTCTGCCATTTCAGCACCGGACACCGCGGTAACACCCTTAATGCCAAGTTCCTTTACCTTTTCGATGTTTAACTTACCCATACAGCCCACACCAACAATGTATGCCTTTTCACGGTCTACACGATGCTCTTTGATGAGCTGGTTGAAGCTGTAGGAATCACATGGCTTTAAGCAAACCATGGTCTTGCCTTCTAATTTGGAAGCAGCAATCATGTACTTGCTAAGGTTAGCGCCACAAAAACCGTTATATACAAAATTATCAAGTTCTTCTGCTGTGGTGAAGAAAGCCGGTTCAGGATTATAGCAAAGATCGCCGGCCTTCCAGCCAAGTACACGTGCTACGGTACCGTTTGCCAGAAGCTCTTTTGCACGATTGATTAATTCTTGCATCTTAAATCCCCCAATCTTACATTTTCACCAAGAGAGTGAATCTTTTCTACAAATTCGTTCATGGTCTGAGAGAACTTAACACCTTCTGCTGCGGACACCCATTCTACACGGGTACGGCCGTTTTCCACGCCCATGTAATCCAGCATGGAGAATAAAAGTGTCATACGTCTTCTCGCATAATAGTTACCTGTGCTGTAGTGGCAGTCGCCCGGATGGCAACCACAGATGATAACACCGTCAGCGCCCTTTTCGAAGGCTCTTAAGATGAACATCGGGTTTACACGACAGGAACAAGGTACACGGATAATCTTTACGTCGGCAGGATAAGCCAGACGGCTGCTGCCTGCAAGGTCAGCACCTGCATAACTACACCAGTTACAGCAGAACGCTACAATCTTCGGTCTGAATTCTTCATTATTTAACGACATATTGCATCTACCTCCGCTATAATCTGTCTGTTAGAGAATCCCTGTAAATCCATAGCACCGGACGGACAGGTTACGGTACAAGCACCACAGCCCTGGCAAAGTGCATTGTTTACGCTTGCCACACGACGGGTCTCACGGATACCATGGTCGTTGATTTCCTTCTCTTCGTAAGAAATTGCGCCGTAAGGACATACGTTAGCACAAGTGGAACATCCGTTACACATAAGCTCATCAGCCTTTGCGGTACATGGGTTTGTCATTAACTTATCTTTTGCCAGTAAGCCGATGGCCTTAACTGCTGCAGCGCCGGCCTGGGCAACGGTTTCAGGAATATCCTTTGGTCCCTGGCAGACACCGGATAAGAATACACCGGCCGTTGGGGATTCTACCGGACGAAGCTTTGGATGTGCTTCTGTCAGGAAGTTATTTGTATCGATACTTGCAGTAAGCATGGTTGCAATCTGTCTTACGGATGGTTCCGGTTCGATAGCGGTTGCTAAAACTACCATGTCTGCTTCTTTAAGAATCTGCTTGTTGTCAAGTAAGTCGGAGCCCTGAACAAGGAGCTTGCCGTTTGGCTGAGGGATAACCTTACCAACCTGACCCTTCACATAATTTACACCATATTCTTCTACCGCTCTTCTGTAGAATTCATCAAAGTTCTTACCAGGAGTACGAACGTCAATGTAGAATACGGTTACGTTAACATCCGGATACTTGTCACGGATTAACATTGCATGCTTTGCAGTGTACATACAACAAATCTTGGAGCAGTAGCTCTTACCTCTGTTGTCGGAGCAACGGCTGCCTACACACTGGATGAATACCATCTCGTGTGGGTGCTTGCCGTCGGATAAACGCTCTAAATGACCCTTGGTAGGACCTGCTGCGTTCATGATACGCTCTAACTCTAAGGAAGTAATAACGTCCTTGCTCTGGTTGTATGCGTATTCATCGTAGTTGTCTAACTTGATGGTATCAAAACCGGTAGCCACAACGATTGCGCCGTACTTTTCGGTAATGATTTCATCCTGCTGTGTATAGTCGATAGCACCTGCCTGACAAACCTTTTCGCAGACACCGCACTTACCGGTCTTAAACTTGATGCAGGCATCTCTATCAATAACCGGAACGTTCGGAATAGCCTGTGCAAACGGAGTGTAAATAGCACTTCTTGTATTTAAGCCGCGGTTGAATTCGCTCGGAGCCTTCTTGGAAGGACACTTTTCCTGACAAACGCCGCAACCGGTACACTTGTTGGCATCAACGCTTCTTGCTTTCTTTCTGATATCTACGGTAAAGTCACCAACGAAACCGGATACCTTTTCTACCTCACTGTATGTATAGATTTTAATCTTTTCATGAGCCGCAGCCTCTACCATCTTTGGAGTGAGGATACATGCGGAACAGTCGAGGGTAGGGAAGGTCTTGTCTAACTGGGACATTCTGCCGCCGATACTCGGAGTCTTTTCTACAATATCTACTTCATAACCTGCATCTGCGATATCAAGTGCAGTCTGGATGCCGGCAATACCGCCGCCGATAACCAGTGCTCTCTTTGTTACGCGGCTTTCGCCGGGGAACAGAGGAGCATTTAAATTTACCTTTGCAATAGCTGCTCTGGCAAGAATTACAGCCTTCTCGGTTGCTTCTTCTACATTCTTGTGAATCCAGGAACAGTGCTCACGGATATTTGCAATTTCTACCATGTATGGGTTGATACCTGCACGCTTTGCAGCGGTACGGAAGGTATTCTCATGCATACGTGGGGAACAGGAACATACCACAATACCTGTTAATTTCTTTTCTTTGACTGCTTCCGCAATCTTTGCCTGGCCGGCCTCGGAACACATATACTGATAATCCTCAGCATGTACTACACCCGGTTCCATAGCAACCATTTCTACTACTTTTTTTACGTCTACCGTAGCCGCAATATTACTACCACAGTGGCAGACAAAAACGCCTATTCTCTGCATTACGGCTTACCTCCTGTATCTTCTGAATGCACTCATAAGTAACTGCTGCGGAAGGTCTTCGTCCAGCAACTCCGGAATTTCTTCCGGCGCAAGACCGGTCTGACCCTTCTGGCGGATTACCAGCTGTCTTGCTGCATCAATGAGTCTGCCCGGCTGTACATCTCTTGGGCAACGCTCTACGCAGGCAAAGCAGGAGAGACACTTCCAAAGGGATTTGGAATTTGCCAGTGCATCAATGTCACCGTTTAAAACATAGGACACAAACTGATGAGGCTTGATATCCATCTCGTTAAAAGCAGGACAGGTAGCAGAGCATTTACCGCACTTCATGCACTTTAACGGATTAACGCCGCTGATTTCTTTAATTCTTTCAGCCTGATTCTTTGCGCTGCTCATTACTTAACCTCCTCCTTTACTCCAAGTGCTTCGGCAAGTAATTCGGTGAAATAATATACAGGAAGCTCAGCTTCGCTCTTGTTTAAGTTGTACATGCACAGCGGGCAGGCTGTAATTAACATTTCTGCGCCGAAACCGGATGCACTTTCTTTAATCTTTTCACACATGTTCTTTGCCATTTCTTTTTCTCTGAGAGAAATGTATCCGCCACAGCATTCGTTGCGGTATGGATAAACCACCGGATCAGCTCCGATAGCGCGGATGAAATCTTCAATAATGGTAGGATTCTCCGGATTATCAAAACCGAGAACCTTGCCCGGGCGAAGAAGTAAGCAGCCGTAATAAGCGCCAATCTTCTTACCGGTTAACGGATTTACTACCTTTTCTTTTAATGTATCAAAACCAATCTTGTCTCGTAACACTTCTAAGAAGTGCAGCACGTTTGTCTCACCTGCATATGGAGTTTCCAGCTGCATGTAGTTGTTTGCTCTGGTGCGGATGTCCTCATTGGTCTTCATATCGTTGTTAACACGCTTAATAACATGATGGCATGCGGAGCAGAGGGTTACTAAATCCTGACCCTTTTCCTTTGCCTCGTTTAATGCACGTACAGAAGAAAGTTTGGAAGCAATTTCGTCAGTACCCAGCGGATACACACCACCGCAGCACTGCCAGTTTTCAACTTCTTCCAGCTCAAATCCCAGCGCCTTTGCAGAAGCTCTGGCATAAGCGTCTAATTCTTTTGCCTTTGTTCTTAAGGTACATCCCGGATAATAAGTGTACTTCATAACTAATTCATTCTCCTTTTATCTGTTAGATATCAAGCTGGGCAATAATTCCCTTCAAGGTATCTGCGCTCTTCTTCAACAGTATTTCTTCTTCATCAGTTAAATTCACTTCTACCTTACCCTGACAACCGTTAGGTCCAACCAGTGCAAGTGTACTTAAACATACATCGTCAATGCCGTATTCACCATGCATCATGGTAGAAACGGTTGTATAAGAGTCTGTGGATGCAAGTAAGATGCTGCAGAGCTTGCAAACCGCTGCGGATACTGCATAGAAGGTAGCACCCTTGTTCGCAATAATCTTGCCGCCGGACTTCTGTACATATTCTAACATGCCTTCTTTATCCACAGGAGTTACGCGAACACCGCTGTTCTTCATGGTCTTTACATACTCTTCCATCGGAACTGCGGAGATGCATGCCTTACTCCAAGGAATAAAGGATGTGTCACCGTGCTCACCGAACACATACGCATGTACATTCTTCTGGGCTACATTGAAGTGCTCCGCAATGCCGCAACGGAGTCTTGCTGTATCAAGTACGGTACCGGAACCGATAATCTGGTTCTCAGGAATGCCGGAAATCTTTGTGAATACATAGGTTAAAACGTCTACCGGATTACTTACAATAATATATTTTGCATTTGGAGCCGCAGCAGCAATCTGTGGGGTAATCTCCTTTAAAATATCTACATTCGTCTGAGCAAGTTCTAATCTGGACTGACCAGGCTTACGTGCCACACCGGAGGTAATAATAACGATGTCGGATTCCTTTGCATCTTCATAGTCACCGGAAGTAATAGAAATTGGTTCTCTGAAGCAGGTACCCTGGATAATGTCCATTACCTCTCCTTCAGCCTTATCTCTGTTTACGTCAATCATTACGATTTCAGATGCGATATCATCCTGGGATAAGGTATACGCAATTGTTGCACCAACGCTTCCTGCGCCGATAATAGTGATTTTTCTGCTCATTTCACTGGTTCCTTTCTTAACTTTGTTTATTTTTTAACAATAATTAACATAAAAAAAATGAGGAATATACTCATTACAACAGTAATATAGCATATTTCCCTCATTTTATCAAGTAGCAAAACATACAAAAAAAACCTCAAAACGACTATTTCCATTGTGCAGCTTCCTCTTTCGTCACCATACGATATCCCACTCCATTCTCTGTAAACAGATATTTCGGATGTGCTGCATCATCTTCAATCTTCTTTCTGATGTTGGTCATATTTACCCTAAGAATCTGATTATCCGTCCCGGCATTCGGTCCCCACAGTTCATTCATAATCTGCCTGTAGCTTAGCACCTTACCGGCATACCTTGCCAGCAAACCGACAATCCGGAATTCGTTTTGAGTAAGACCCGCATCCTCTTCATCTACATAAACCCGGAATTTATTATAGTCTATCGTCAGACGTCCGACTACCATCTTTCCTTCATTGGCAAATTGCAAATCCCCACTCAAGGTGCGGGTATGACGAAGTGCGGTCCGCATTCTGGCCAGCAGTTCTACCGTTCCCACCGGCTTCACTACATAATCATCCGCAAAAGCGTCCAAAACTTCAGCAATAATTTCCTCTTCCTCCCGTTCGGACATCATAATCACCGGGAGCAACGACCATTTTCTTACGGAAGTCAATACTTCCAGGCCATCCATATCCGGCAAATCGCGTTCTAAAAGAATAATTTCCGGACAATGGGAAAAGGTCATACGTATAGCCTCTTCACCCGTAACGGCAACCAGCACTTCATAGTCATGCTCGAATAAGAGTGCGGATAATTCACTGCATAAATTCTTATCACATTCCACAAGCAAGACTTTCTGCCTGACTGTCATCGTCGGACCTCCTTAACGCAAACTAAAAACACCGTACAAATACCGTATTTTCACGGTATATCATAGCATAGTGTGCTGTTAAGTTTCCGTTAAGAATAGTTTGGCTGTTACTCTGTTTTTAATACATTTTTCTTTCTGCAAACTTCTATGTGAAGTAATTTTTCTTCATCCAAAGAAGCAAAATAAATCCGGACCCTTTCTTTATCCCGTGCCACCACAATTCCTCTTCCGAAGGTTGCATGGACCACATGGGTTCCGGGCTCAAGGTCCTCATTTCCCAGTACCATCTCCCCTACAAACCGGGAAACTTCCATTTCCTTTCCGTGAAGACGTACTACGGAAAACACATGCAAATACTGCTTTGCCCTGGTCATCGCCACATAAAACATCCGGCGTTCTTCCTCCAGTTCATCGTTAGACACCGCCCGTTTATATGGTGTGATTCCTTCATTCACATCCGGCAGAATTACTACTTCGTACTCCAGTCCCTTGGAAGAATGCATGGTAGCCAGCATAACACCGTCCACGTTCCGTTTTTCCCGAAGCTCTTTCTGGTGCTCCAGCTCCCGACGGTATTCCTCCATATAAGAAAACCATTCCTCAAAGGTTTCAAATTCCCTGGCACTTTCCTGCAGTTCTGTTACGATTTCAAGTAATTCCTCCGGTTTCATTCTCCGGTATTCTGCATACTGCGTCAGGTAATCATCATAACCGATTCCCCGACGGATATAATTTATTGCTGCATAAGGGTTGGTTTTCGCAAGCATTTCCAAATCATATTCCAGCTTGTCTATGCGTTCCACCATCCAATCCCGGTCGCGGTACAACCATTTCCATTTATCAAAATCCACCGTTGGTTCCTGCAATGTTTCCCTGGAAAGATACCGGTTCGGCCGGTTCATAATCTGCAGCATCAGGCTGCGGTCCCTGCTTCCCATGGCAAGCTTAATGTAAGTAATTATGTTTTTTGCAATCCAGTGGTCAAATAAGTTTGGCACCACGTCCCTCATTTGAAACGGTATATTGTAGGAAAGCAGTTTTCCCATGACACCTCTTGCCTGGGTGTTGGTACGGAATAATACTGCCATTTCCTTATAAGGAATTCCATCTGCCTTGTATCTTCGTATTAATTCCACAATACGTTCTCCCTCCTCCTCCTGGGTGGGAAACTTTTCTGTAATTACAGGGTTGCTTCCCTCTTTGGTAGCAAGGATTTCCTTCGGATAACGCTTTTCATTATTGGAAATCACTCTGCCTGCCGCTTTCACTATTTCTTCCTGAGATCGGTAATTATAATTTAATAATACCTGTTTTGTCGACGGATAGTCTTTCGGAAAATTCAGCATAATTTCCGGTCTTGCTCCACGAAACTGATAGATTGACTGGTCATCATCCCCTACAATAAATATATTATCCTGAGGCTTTGCCAGCATCCGGATAATATCATACTGAATCCGGTTAATATCCTGAAACTCATCAATCAATATATATTGATATTTCTCCTGCCACAGCTTTAAGATGTCCGGGCGCTCCCGAAGCAAATCATACGTATACAATAAAATATCATCAAAGTCAATCAAACGTTGCTGACGCATTTTTTCTGTATACTCCTGATAAATTCGTTGAAACTGTTCCTCCGGGCAGTTCATGGAATAATAGGTTTTTATATCAATTCTCTCTGTTTTTATCTTGCTGATTTCTGTACGGATTCCGTCAATGAATTCTCTTTCATCCTCTATTTCCATATCCAGCTTTCGTATCAGGTCTGACAGCAGTTGAGTGCTGACTTCCTCCCGGATAATATTGGATGCATCCCATTGATAGGCATATTTCAGAATTTTAAAGAACACGGCGTGAAATGTTCCGAAATTAACACGCCCCTTGTCTTGTTGCAGCCGTTCGAAACGCTCCTGCATTTCGGCAGCTGCCGCTTTCGTAAAAGTAATCACAAGAATATTGCCGGGAGCCACACCCTGCTTGGTAAGCTCCAGAACTCTTCTTGTGATTACCGCTGTTTTACCGGAGCCGGGGCCTGCCAGTACCAGCATCGGCCCCTCTCCGTGTGCTATTGCTTGTTGTTGTGCTTCGTTGAATCTCAAAAATATTTTTCCATTCCTTCTGATGTAGTCTGGATTGTGGTAATAGCAGTCTTTACGTCCTCGGCACTCTTTAAGTTGTTGTCACTTAAATTCTTTGCCTGCTCTGCAGTAGCGGTAATCTCCTCTGCTGTTGCAGAGAGCTGGGATATACTTTCCACAATCTTGTTATTTGCTGCAAAAATACCGGAAATATCGGTATCAATTTCTCTGATTCCGCCAATTAAGGAAGTGATATTCTTATCCAGCTTTTCAAAGTTTTCCGCTGCTGTAATAATCATTTCATTCTGCTTTTCTGTAGCATCCGTAGATTTTTCAACCGCTGCCACAACCTCATCCGCATTGGCATTTAACTCAGTAACAATCGTTTTAATGCTTTCGGTGGAAACTCTGGTCTGTTCTGCCAGCTGACGGATTTGTTCCGCAACCACTGCAAAACCACGGCCTGCTTCACCGGCTCTTGCACTTTCAATAGATGCATTCAGCGCAAGTAAATTGGTCTGACTGGAAATCTTGAAAATCATTCCGGCGATTTCTTCTACTTCCTGGGTCTTTTGCTGCAACTTCTGCATTGCCTCGTTTACCTGCTGATTTGTTATTGCAATTTCTCCTGCCTGTTGTTTTAATTCTTCGATGGCCTCCATGTTTTCATGGATGCTTACGTTAGATTCTTCAGCCACAGCTACCATATCTGCGGAACGCTTTGCGGTACCTTCGATATTACCCTGGATTTCCTGGGTCATGATATTCTGGTCCTGAACGCTTTCTGCGGTCAGTTCCATAGCATCTGCAATTTCTACCATACTGCGGTGAATGGTTTCTGCAGAATCATATAACTGTGCGGTTGCCTCGCTGCTCTTATCGGTTTCGTCCTTCACAACCTTAGAAGTAGCAAGAACATCCTTTAACATTACGTCCTGCTGTGCCTGCTGATAACCCATGAAGCCGGTAATGTCTTTCATGTAAATATTCATTACCTTGGATACCATGGTAGCAAGGAAAATAACTGCAATAATAGTTAAGAACAGTGCATAGGTATCCGCACTTTTTTCTGTAATTCCGCTTGTCTGACGATAGAAAACGCTGACAATATAGCTTACCCAATAAAAGATAGCCAGCTTCTTGGAATACTTCCAATCATAAAACGGAAGATTCATAAGCAAAATTGCCGCCAACAGCCAATATACAAAGGTTGCATCGGTCATAAACATAACCGCCACATAAACTACACCAACCGAAACCGCATTGGTGGTGCGGAACTTATTCTTAAACTTTTTTACCTTATACATTACAATATTGGTAATCAAAGCAAGTATTGTAATCCAGTTGGCAATCTGCGGAAGCATTGGTCTGTCCGTTTCTCTAAACATCATGCGCATTACCAAATAGAAAATAACAATAACAAACATGATAACCGTAGAAAGAAACACTAACCGGTTACTTCTCTTTAAACGTAACTCTTCGTCCTTGTACAAATACTGCTGACCCTCAGGTTCTGCTTTTGCTGCTTTTTTCTCTCGTCCCATAATTTTTACCCTTCTCTCTTAAAGTATGTGACCGTTTATTCCGCTAACATCGCAATGGCCTTGCGAATACGGTTCAAGGATTCCTCTTTACCGAGGATTTCCATGATTTCATAAGCACCGCCCGGTGTGGACTGCTTTCCTGAAACCGCAGTACGAACCGGCCATAAGCCCTGTCCGTTTTTGATGCCTGTCTTAGCAATATACCCCATTAATACTGCTTCGACGCCGGCAATGGAATAATCCTCCAATGCCTCTAATTCCGGTAACAGTTCCTGCAATACCTGCAGGGAGCTTTCCTTGGTGGTCTTCATCTTTTTGTGTACGTACATTTCGGTATCGTACTCCGGAAGCTCATCAAAGAAATCAATCTTCTCGCCGATATCACAAAGAGTTTCGATACGGCTCTTTACAAGTAACGCAATCTTAGTTAAGTCGTAGTCCTTCTTGACTACTTCCTTTACATAAGGAATTGCCAGTTCTAAATACTTTTCATCATCTAACATCTTCATGTATTCGCCGTTCATCCAACGTAACTTCTGGATATCGAATACGGAAGGAGACTTGTTGATGTGATGATAGTCAAATACTTCCTCTAATTCCTTCAGGGAGAAAATCTCTCTGTCGGTACCGGAGCTCCAACCAAGAAGTACCATAAAGTTTACAATAGCCTCCGGCAGGAAGCCCTGCTCTAATAAATCCTCAAAAGAGGAATGACCGCTTCTCTTGGAAAGCTTGCGGTGTTCCTCATCTGTGATGAGCGGGCAGTGTACATAGGTAGGCTCTTCCCAACCGAATGCCTGATACAATCTGGTGTACTTTGGTGTGGAAGATAAGTATTCATTACCACGGACAACGTGGGTAATCTGCATTAAATGGTCGTCAATAACGTTTGCGAAGTTATAGGTTGGGAAGCCGTCAGACTTGATTAAAATCATGTCGTCCAGTTCTTCATTCTCAACAGTAATTGTACCGTAAACCGCATCGGTAAAGGATGTGGTACCGGTGGTTGGCATATTCTGGCGGATAACAAAAGGCTCACCTGCTGCCAGTTTTGCCTCGATTTCTTCCTTGCTTAAGCTTAAGCAGTGCTTGTCGTACTTTACGATTTCCTTGGACTCGTCGCTCTCGGAAACGGAAGTACGGAGAGTATCCAGACGCTCCTTAGTACAGAAACAATAATATGCCTCACCCATTTCAACCAGCTTCTTAGCATACTCCATGTAAACGCCGGTCTTCATACGCTCACTCTGAACATATGGGCCAAAGCCCTTGTCCTTATCCGGACCTTCGTCATATTCCATGCCACATTTTGCGATGGTACGGTAAATAATTTCCGTAGCACCTTCCACAAAACGTTCCTGGTCTGTATCTTCAATACGGAGGATGAAGTCGCCACCCTCGTGCTTTGCAATTAAATACTCATATAATGCGGTTCTTAAGTTGCCGACATGCATGCGTCCCGTTGGACTTGGTGCATATCTTGTTCTGATTTTTGCCATGATGTTCTCCTCCTAATGTTTTAGCAGTTTTATTCCTTTTTGTCCTCTTTTTGCATGGACATACTCATGGTAATTATATTCCTCCGCGTTTGTTGTGTCAATTAGTTTGTGAGTATAATATTTCTTTTATTATCCCCTTTGCCTCCCATTTCAAGTGAACATTCTCAGTTTTTAAGAAAAACCATAAAGTGAACTTCGCTGTCGGCATCTCCACTGTTTCCCACCGTTTTTCCCGCACCGGCATTCCGTGCTTTCCCAGCGGCTCCGGTTTGTCCTCCCGAAGTGATATGACTGCGTTTCCCGTTTTGTCCAACTGTTTGAAGGGCGGAGGTGGACACTTTATGTGTCTGACATGCCCTGAACTTTTCTTGAAAGGTACATCCGCAGGATGTTTTGAACAAGCCAAATCACAAAAAATACCAATTCCACTCCGTCCCGAGTTTTGGCAAAACGGGAATAAACCGGCATAGTCCTCACTTCGGAGAACAAACCGGCAAGCCCCCGTGGGAAGCAGCGGAGTCGGCAGGGGAATCGGTGGGAACCACAGGAAAAGGCCGGCAGGCACTGATAACATCAGTTGGCCTGCCGGCCTTAAAAACTTATACTACGGTAAACGCAATCTCTATTGGTTCCAATCCCTCTGCTTGAATCACAAGCTTTGCCTCTCCGGCTTTTCCGGTGGTCTTTACATAGGTGCCACCCATGCCGCCGCGCAGGGAAACCACCTTCGGGCCGATAATCTCTATCGGGCCTTCCGTGGATAAGGAAATAATGTCCTGGCAGAAAGGAAGAAGATTGTTCTTCTCGCTTTCCATGCGAAACCGGATGGCTGCCACATCGTAGGTATTCTTTTCCGTAAGCTCTGTATGGGAACACTGTACAGCAAGATGTTTTTCCTTCATCGGGCTCTTTTCCACAGTCTTCACAACCAAACCGTCCTTTACGGCCTCAAAGCGGTATACGGTTGCGGTGCCGCCCCAGTCGCTGACATACTTGCCGAACAAATCCACCGCATCAGAAAGCTTCATACCGTAAAACAGCATACACTTTGCTGCCGTCAGCTTTGCAGAAAGCGGAAGCTTTGCTATACCATACTTTTGGGCTGCCAACAGCACCTTTTTTACCGCCTTGGCTTTTCCCTTTTTATATCCTTCTTCCGTGCACAAAGAATCGCCCACAAACTCATCAATCATTACCGGACCGTGAGGCATGTTTTCAAACTCCGTATCATTTGCCTGGATGGTCTTTACAAACCGGCCGTTTTTGAACACCCGGATGCTGTCTGCATTGGTTGCCATGTAAACTTCACCCACATATCCGCCGGGATGTTCCCCGATTTCCAAAGAAGAAAATACTTCCAGCACCGGTTCCGATTCCTGCTGCGCAAAGTATAGTTCTCCCGCCGGCTTTTTATTACGGAACATATCCGTAACACCATGATAGCAGATACGGTCACCGCTGCCGAAATCCTGATGGGTATTGTAATCAAACATGCACCAGCCAAAGCCTCCGGCAATCTCCTTTTCCCCATAATAGGCATCCATGACACGGGCATGACGAAGCATGTGCTCTGTCAGATGCTCTTCCGCATCAAAACTTTTCGTTGGGAACATATGCCCGTTAAACTCAGAAATCAGCATACCCTTTTTCTTATCCGGTGTGGACTTCTTTTTCTTTAAACATCCCGCATTATAGCCTTGATGTGAAAAATCATTGTATGCATATACATCTTCCAGTAAACTGCTCTTCTGAATATAGCGGACGCCACTGGTCTGACGGGTAGAATCCAATGCATGGGCAATACGGTTTGTCTCTGTATAAAGTTCATCATCATCCATGGATTCATTAATACGGACACCCCATAAAATAATAGACGGATGGTTACGATACTGCAACACCATTTCTTCGGTATTTTTCATAGCAATCTTTTTCCAGTTATCATCTCCGATATGCTGCCAGCCCGGAATTTCCGTAAATACCAGAAGACCTAATTCATCACATGCGTTTATAAAATGCTGTGACTGCGGATAATGGGACGTACGGACAGCATTCACGCCCAGTTCCTTCTTCAAAATTTCTGCATCATACCTTTGCATGGATTCCGGCATGGCATATCCCACATAAGGATAACTCTGGTGATGATTCAGCCCCCGGAGTTTAAACTTCTTATCATTTAAATAAAAACCGTCTTTCTTAAAGACCGCCTCCCGGAACCCGAACCGGGTATCCAGCACATCCACCGCTTCATTTCCGCGAATTAATTCTGTGCGGAGAATGTATAGCACCGGATGATCCGGATGCCACTCCGAAATGCCGGTCACCCTCTGCCAGGACTGGCCTAACGTACACATATGGGCACCATCGCCGTCCAGCAGTGTCACACGGATTTCATCTTCCGGCAGCTGCAGACAATCAATTTCCGCCGAAATTTCATAGGTCATGGCAGAAATCCGTCTTGTTTTTACAAAAACATCTTCAATGCAGGTTTTATCCAAAATATCCAGATAGACTTCGCGATACATTCCTCCATAGGTCATGTAATCGATTACCTTTCCAAACGGCGGCACATTGATGCTTTCCCGGCTGTCCACTTTCACCACCAGTACATTTTCTTCCCCAAACATAAGCTGTGATGCCAAATCCACCGAAAATGCAGTATACCCACAAAAATGTTCCGTGATTTTTTCTCCGTTTAAATAAACTTCTGCCTGATGACCTGCTGCTTCAATAGTAAGCAACACTTGCTTTTCTCTCCATGCCTCTTCCGGCACAAAAACTTTCCGGTAACCGCTGACCATCTGATAAATGCTCTCATCAAAATAATGGAACGGCGTTTCTGCTACAGTGTGCGGTAACGTAACTTCTACCACATCACCCGTAAATTCTTTTTCCAGTAATGCTTCCGTATATTCCGCCGTAAACTCCCAGTTTCTGTTCCAATAAATACGTTCTCTCATAAGTAAAATCCTCTCTTTTTTTGCAGACAAACTGCCCGCTTCACGCAAAGTATACCTCATTTTGACAACTTCTTGCAACAGATTCTTAAATTCTTCAAAAATTTCTCTTTCCTTTTTGCAGGTACCTGTGTTATAATGTCGCTTAGTCGGCTTTATTGCCAGAAATATAGAGATGAGGAAATAAGAATGAACGAATCACAGGCTTCTTTCGAAGCAAAGCTGCAGGAACTTCTTGCCATGGGACGTGCCAACAAGGACGCCATTGAAATCGATAAGGTAAACGATTTCTTCAAGGGGTTTGATTTATCTGCCGCACAAACTGATAAAATTTATGAATATCTGGAAAATAACGGTGTTGTCATTATCACCCCGTTTGAAGATGATGAACCTTCCGAAGAAGCTCTTCTTGATATGGACCAGGAAGATGAAGCTCTTTTAGAGGCAGAGGATTTAAATGCCCTTGCCAATGTCATGTCCGATGACCCTGTAAAACAGTATTTAAAAGAAATCGGCGACTATCCGCTGCTTTCTATTGAAGAAGAAGTTGCTCTTGCCGAGCGTATTCAGTCCGGTGACGATGCAGCCAAGCAGCAACTTGCAGAGTCCAACCTTCGTCTGGTTGTCAGCATCGCAAAGCGCTATGTGGGCCGCGGTCTTTCTTTCCTTGATTTAATTCAGGAGGGTAACTTAGGTCTCATCAAAGCAGTAGAAAAATTCGATCACACCAAGGGATATAAATTCTCCACCTATGCAACCTGGTGGATTCGTCAGGCCATTACCCGTGCCATTGCAGACCAGTCCCGTACCATCCGTATTCCGGTACACATGTCTGAAGTTATTAACAAAACCTACCGCGTTTCCCGTACTTTAATGCAGGAGCTTGGCCGTGAACCGTCCGAGCAGGAAATTGCAGATGTTATGGGGCTTCCGGTAGATAAAGTCCGCGAAATCTTAAAGGTTTCCGCAGACCCAATCTCTTTGGATTCTCCAATCGGTGAAGAAGATGACAGCCATCTTGGCGATTTCATCAAAGATGAACGTATTATGGGACCGGAGGAAGCAGCCGCTTACTCCATGCTCCAGGATCAGATTGGTAAGCTCCTCGAAACACTTACCGAACGTGAACAAAGGGTCTTAACGCTCCGTTTCGGTCTTCAGGACGGCAGAAGCCGCACCTTGGAAGAAGTAGGTAAGGAATTTAACGTAACCCGTGAGCGTATCCGTCAGATTGAAGCAAAGGCACTGAGAAAATTACGCCATCCAAGCCGTGCAAAGCTTCTCAAGGGATATGATATTTAGTTCCCGGCATTTGTTTTATGAGATTTAATAATCCCCTGTTATGAATTTATCCTTCGAAAACCCGCTCTCGCTAGCATCGAAACGTAGCGGTACTAGGCTCATGCGACTAACGTCGCAGTACTTCGCCAAGGACCGACGTTTCTCCAGCGTTTTCTACGGATAAATTCATAACAGGGGATTTTTTTAATTTTTCACAAGCTAAAATGCAAGGGAATTAAATATCATAAAGCCTTCGTTTTTGCTTCCTTCGCTGCTTTGGACAGCATGCCGCCGATTTTTCCGGTTTCTTTGGCGGAAAGGGACTGCCAGCCTTCGGCAAGGACCTTATCTAATAAGCCAAGTTCTTTGGCAATTTCGTACTTTCTTTTTTCTTCCGGTTTAATTTCACTAAGTACAATCGGTTTTCTTTTTTTCATGGGAACCTCCTAAATATTTCTTTTATATTTTGAGTGTTTCCATAAATTTCATGTTTATACATAAAGGCTTGTTATTTGCTCCGTATGAAGCGAACACGGTAGGAAGAGTCAGGCGGACACGGATAATGTAGTGCCTAAAATTTTAATATATAACATCCCTTACTCTATCCTGAAATCTTCATTGGTTCCAAAGGCATAAAACCAAACTTCTTTTACTTTTTTGCCTGTCAGTTTTTCCAGTGCGGTACGATAATATCCTAACTGACTCTGATATTTCTTGGTAAGTTCGGTTTTTGCATCTTCATGAATGCGGTCCGTTTTGTAATCCATAAGAACCAAGCCGTCCTCTTCTTCGAAGAAAGCATCGATAACACCCTGCACCAGAACAAGCTCGTCACTTTGGGAATCCGGATATAATTCTTTTGCCGGTAAACCAATAACAAAAGGTTGCTCACGGCGTAGGGTTCCTGCCGCTTCGGCCCGGCACATACGTCTGCCGAGTCCGGAGGCAAAAAATTTAACCAGCTTGGTATCATTCACCGCATCACGTTCTTCCTGCTTTAAGCTTCCGCCCTTTACCATGAAGTCTAACGTGGACCTTACTTCACTATTCGGCATGTCTGCCGTAAACGGGATCAGTTCCATAATATGATGATAAATGGTACCTCTGTCACTACCGGAAATTATTTTTTCGGGTTTTAAAAATTCAGGATACGTAACGTCATCTTCCAAAACGTTAAGTTCTCCTATGGCATCAAACGGTACCTCATCAAAAGAAACCTCGTCCGGTAACAGGGCTTGCACAGACGCACCGGTCTCTGCCCCTTCCTGCTCTTCCGCTTCCAGATGCATTCTCTTCAATTCGGAAACTGTTACCTTTACCGGCAGATTTGCCTCGATTCCGTAAGGATATTCAAACAAATTCTGCAGTTCTAAAAGTTTGCGTATCTCAACCTCTTCCGCGCGTGCAGATGGTTCCATCTCTTTCATTTGTAAAAGCACCTGCAAACGTTCCGCCCTTGTAAGACTCGTTTTTACCTGTTCCGATGCACGTTCTGACGCTCCCCGTTCCATTAGCTTATATACTCCGGTAAATGCCGCTTCCGGGAATTCTTCCGTTTCCATGTGTCTGACAACAGAAACCGTAACATCTTCTTCCTGCAACAGTTCTCCCATATCAGACGTACTTCCTGCAAATAATAACGGACATATAAAATCGTAGTAGGAATCCGCCCCGGAAACATAAGCATCCAAAAGCCCCATATCCGTCACTGTTTCTGCTTGTTGCTGCCACAAAGCATACTTCTTTTGCGGATTTTTCATAGCTCCTACCAGAATCAGTTTTTCCCTTGCTCTGGTCATTGCAACATAAAGTACCCGCAGTTCCTCTGCTATCATTTCTCCGTTCATTTGTTTTGCAATCACTTTTTTAAACAATGTCGGAGCCTTTACACGAAGTGTGGTATCCACAAATTCCGGGCCAAGTCCAAGCCGCGAATGGATAATCAATCGTTCCCTCATATCCCTGCGATTAAATTTTTTCTCCATGCCGCAAAGGAATACTATCGGGAATTCCAGACCTTTGCTCTTGTGGATACTCATAATGCGCACCTGCTGTCCGGCATCTGCACTGCCGGCTTCGCCAAAGTCCACCTCATATTTAATCAACCGGTCAATGTACTGAATAAAATCATACAAGCCGCTGAAGCTGGTAGCCTCGTACTGCTTTGCCTTCACAATCAGCATATCCAAATTACCTCTGCGGCGTTCACCACCCGGCATTACCGTTACCAAATCCCGGAAACCGCTGTAGTTATAAAAGTTTCCGATTAGCTCATGGATGCTGACATACTCTGCTTCTTCCCTAAGCCGGTCGTATAACGCAAAGAATTTTGCAGCTTTGGAATGAATTCCGTCATTCTTTCCGAGAGCATTGGCTGCTGCTTCTCTCGCAGCCTCATACAGGCATCGGTTTGTTTTATTTTTTGCTGAAACTGCTCCATATGAAACCCTAAGTTCTGCCAGCTCTTTTGCATTAAATCCTCCGATTGGAGAATGAAGTACTGCTGCAAAAGGAATATCCTGCTTCGGATTATCCAAAACACGAAGAAAATCTAAGGTTTTTCTGATTTCAAACGTTTTAAAGTACCCGGCGCCGGTATCGGCATACGCAGGAATTCCCTGCTCCGAAAGTACTTCTAAAAACACATCTGACCAACCGCTCATAGTTCGGAGCAAAATGACAATGTCTCCGTAATCTGCTGATTTTTCTTCACTACCGACTGTTACATCCGAATGTCTAAGTTCTTTAATACGCTTCGCCACCGCATATGCCTCTGCCTGAACCAGCGTCTTTTCTGCACCGGACAGTTCTCCGTCTTCCGCAGTTGCAGGATCATGCTCTTCTGCGTCGTCTCCTGAAGCATCGTCTTCTGCTTCCACAACTTCCGCATCATCCCAGGAAGCTTCTGCATTTACAAACATGACTTCCGTTTGATGGCACTCTTTTTCTTCCGGATAAGAAGCACCAAAATAAAGGGAGGCTGCCGCATCATATTCCACTTCTGTGGATTCCCTATGCATCAAACCTGCAAACAGCACATTAATAGCATCCAGCACGCATTTTCTGCTGCGGAAATTTTTTGCCAGGTCAATTTTCTGTGCAGGTCCTTCCTTTTGATAAGTTTCGTATTTCTCCATGAATAAATCCGGACAAGCCATACGGAACCGGTAAATACTCTGCTTTACATCACCCACCATAAAAATGTTCGGATGGTTCCTCCAAACACCGGACACTGAAGTAAGAACCGCTTCCTGAATCAGGTTGCTGTCCTGATATTCATCTATCATAATTTCATCAAACCGCCCGGACAATGTTTTTGCCGCCTCTGTTGGCTCAATGCTTCCCGGTCCGCACTGCCTCGTCAGAATCTGAAGCGCCATGTGTTCCAAGTCATTAAAGTCCAGCAAATTCTTCTCTTTTTTTTCTGCTTCATAGCGGCTCATAAACTGTCTTGTCAAAGACACCAGTCCCTGCATCGGAAGCTGCATGTGGGTAATACTTTTCCACATTTCTTCCGGCGATTCAAAGAAAAAGTCTTCCTTCAGCTTCTTTATCTGATTTTTCATATGGTCTCTCAGACTTTTTGCCAATTCCTTTTTCTTTTCGGACGGATTCTGCTTCTTTCGGGAAAGGGCAGCAAATTTAAGTTCAGAAAAAGCCTCATAAAAAGATGCATAATCTTTTGCTGCAGAAAGCAGGCGGAGCAACTCTTCTTCATCTGCCCGGAAGGTTTCTGCATATGCCGTTGGTCCCTCCGGCTCTTCCGCTAAAGCAAATAAACGGTCCAGTACTATTTTACAGTCATTCAGACAATTTTTTACCTCCAGCATGATAAGCTCCAGTACAGGGCAGGTTACAAATTCTGCTTGAGACAGAGTAAATTCCTGCGGCAGCAGCTCCAGCCACTCCTCCGGATTCAGCTGACTCATGGCAAGATGATACAGTTTCATCACATACCCGGTAACCGCATCATTATTTTTTACATTTCCGAAGCTTTCCACAAAGGAAAGAAATGACTCTTCTTCTTTTTCATATGCCTCTTCCAGCACCTGCTCCAACACATCCGCCCGAAGTAAGGAAAGCTCAGCTTCATCCCCGATGCGAAAACCGGGATCCAAAGATAACAGATGAAAAAATTCCCGGACAACAGAAAGGCAAAAGCTGTGAATCGTTGTAATCTTTGCATTATGCAGTAACATCATCTGCCGTTGTAAATGAGTACTTTCCGGATTTTCCGAAATAGCCGTTTCAATGGCAGCACCAATACGCTCCCGCATTTCTGCCGCAGCTGCATTGGTAAAGGTTACAATCAACAGACGGTCGATATCCTGGCCCTCTTCCGTTACCTTTTTTATAATTCTTTTTACTAAAACCGCGGTTTTACCGGAACCTGCAGCTGCCGCCACCAGCAAATTACAGTTTCTTGTATCCACTACCTTTTGCTGTTCCGGTGTTAATCTGATTTCAGCCATGGCTACTCCCTTCTGCTATTTATCCTGCCTCGTTTTCCGCTCCCGAAGCTTTGCCAACACTTCCTCATCGCTAAGCGGCGGAAGCATGCGGTAGGTGCCGCCGTTCTTTTTGTCAAACCCGCACACCGCTATATAACTGCAATAATCGCAACCGGTTTTCTTTTTACATTTGTACGGAGTGATTTCTGCCGCACCGGCAAGGATTTCTTCGCTCTCCGCTTTTAATTTGTCATAGACATAATCGGATATGGCAGAAAACATAGTACTGTCCGCTACTTTGGAACGCTTGCCGTACTTTCCTTCCTTGTCCGTTTCCACCGGTATTTTCACCGATTTCACGGAAGCAGCCAAACCGCCTGTCGCATCCGCAAAGGCATGGTCCAGCTTCCGGACAATTTCCGCCTTGTCATTCACCAAACCTTTTACCCGCTGTTTTTTCAACACATCGGTCTCGATATGGTCCGACTTATCCACAATCGGGTCATCCACATGGTAGAAAAACATGGCTGCCGGAATGGCATTCTTATATTCTTTTTCCCGAAGCACCGCCGTCATATATACCGCCAACTGCATGGAAAGTCCGTAATACAGTTCTTCCAGGGAAAAGCCTTTTGTTCCGGATTTATAATCCACAATCTTTATCAGCTTTCCGTTTTCGGTTTCACAGGAATCCACGCGGTCAATGACACCGTGGAGACTCAAATTCCGGTCGGTATGGAAAAAGGACTTTTCAAACGCCTCCGGTGAAAAATCACTGCCCGCCAGCTGGACTGTTAATATTTCCAGTGTTTTCTTTAATACTCTCTCCATTTGTTTCGTTAAATACTGATTCTTTGCGGAACTTACAAAGATATCGGTAGCATACGCTTCTACCGCCTCTTTGGCAACGCGTTCTGCCAACGCATTACGCTCCTCAACCGAAATATCCTGCCATTTTTTTCCCTGTACCAGCAGCTCATTTCCGAACCGTTTCAACCCGTCGTGATATAAATTACCGATATCAAGAGACTGCAGACTATATTCCTGCCGTTCCTCCAGACAAAGTCCATATTTTAAGAAATGGGCAAAAGCACACCTTGCATACTGCTCCATACGGGTTACACTTCCAACAATGGTGTTACCGTATAATTCTTTCGCAAGCTCCGGTGTGAGCTGCTCTTTTTCCGCCGCCATTACTGCCTGCCGGATGAGCATATCCAGTTCTTCCTGCACCAGAGTGTTGGCGTAAAACCGGTATAATTCCCCAAAGGAAGTTTCTGCCTCACCGGCTGCAAACTGCCTGAGAGACGATAAAAATGCCCGACGGCCCTTATCATTTTGCACTAACTGCTCCGCTGCCGAATCATACTCTGTACAGATGGCCAGTTCCGGAAACAGAGCTTTCATTTTACCCACCAGATAAGAAGTACGGATGGTTTTTCCGTCTTCTCCCACCGCAGCATACGTCAAATATAATTTTTCCGCAGGCTTGGTTAAATTCATATACAAATAGAACTGTCCATTGTTCATACGGGTCACCGGATCCGGTGCCAATTCAAATTTATCTCCTGATAACTCCTGACGGTCCTTATCACTGAAAATCCCCTGGTTATTTGATACCGCAGGTACCTTGCCGTCATTTACACCAAGGAAAAACAATGCCTTAATTTCCTTTAACCGGGTACGTTCCATGTCACCGATTACCACCTGCTCGGAACCGGTCGGAATCAGACCCACTTTAGCTTCCCTGAGTCCGGTTTCCACCAATTCCCGGTATTCCTTCGGAGACAGTTTTTCCTTGCCGAGAAGCTCCACCAGCTGATCAAACAAGTCTAACACCACCCGGTACACCTGGGCATATTCTCTTGCCCGCAGGCGGTCTCCCTTTGCCAGGAACTCCTCCTCCCTTTCCTGCAGATGCTTTTCAAGACCATGCGCTTTTAAGAAATAAAATAAAGCACGGGTAAAGTCTTCTACTGTGGCATTTTCCTTCCGAAAAGCCTCCATAAGCGGACCCAGCTCTGCCACCAGCCGTTCTCTGGAAGCATTCAGCATTTCCAAAGAGATTTCTGTATTACTGCGATATTTTCTCTTCCACTCTTTTTCAAATTGGTATCCTTTTATACCCAGGGCGAGGCAATAATTCTCCAAATCAAAAACCTCTTCCTTCTTCCAGCCCGACAGGGAATTTTTCACATAGGAAATTACACCCTCGGTATGGAGTCCCGATTCTGCCAGCTTAAGAACTGCCTTCAAGTACTCCGCAAAGGTATTTTCTGACATGTTTTTTTTGTAATCTAAAAAGCAAGGGATACCGGAAGCGGTAAGCTCCTGTTCCATTAATTCTCCGTAACAATTAATATCGCTGACAATAACCGCAATGTCCCGGTACCGGTAACCCTTTTGTTGAATCAGCTGCAATATTTTTGTTACCGCATACCGGCATTCTGCCTTTGCATCTGCTCCGGCAAATATCGTCAGTTCATCTGTCACCTGTCCGTCCAACCGTTTTACCGGATAACGGAATAAACGGCTCCATAAATGGTGCAGGGCACTGCCTTCTTTGTGCCGGTAATCTGTTTCTCCCGCAACCACAGGCGGTAATACCTCACAGCGTACCCCTTCTGCTAATTTAGTTAACCGCTCTACCGTGTTATGGCTCATGGCAAACAAGTCCTGCTCTTTTTTAGGACCAAACGCTGCCTCCTTTGTAATGGTAACGGACACGTAAACCGTTTTTGCCAACCTGAACAGCTTACGCAACAATTCATACTGTGACGGAGTAAAACCGGTAAAGCCCTCCAGTACAATTTCGCAATTTTTCATAAATCTGGACTTTTCGATACACTCTGCCAGAGCATCATAAATACCCTCGGAGGTCATGTAATCCTGTCCCAATAAGTCTTTAAATTTACGCATCAGAATGAGGACATCGGAAAGCTTTTTTACAAGCAGTTCGTTGTCTTTATTATCCTCTATCATCTCCTGCAGCTGCGCCTCACCGATACCGTATTGGAACAGTTCGGAAAGCAGGGATTTCGTTTCCTCCACAAATCCGGACTGACCTGCATTGGCACCAAACAAAAAGAGTTCATCCCGGCATTCGGAAAGCACACGTTTTACCACCATGCTTTTACCGATATCCTTTAACATACGGCGCGGTTCGCCGCCCTGCTCCTCAAAAACCTTATGCGCAAGACGTGCAAGACTAAGTACATCGATATTAAAAATTCCTCCGGCAGGATTATGCTGCACCAAGGCTTTCTGGGTAGCCAGGGTAAACTGCTCCGGCACTATAAAATAATAGGCCGTATCCGGATTCTTTGCCGCCCGGGCTGTTACCATATCATACAAATATGTAGTTTTACCGGTGCCGGACGCACCTAAAATAAATTGTAATGCCATACCCTTCTCCCTCATATATTGATAACAGAAAACCCGTTGGAGGTGTTTATGTCCAAACCAAAATTTGTTGTTTTTAAATTAAAAGAACTTCTTCTGACTGCTGCCCTTGTGCTTCTGGGTGTTGCTATACTTGCACTGGTAATTGCCCTTGTTTCCATGAAGAAAGAATCCACGCCAAACCTGGTGGGCCCTTCCGCAGACCAAAGAAGCACCGAAACCTCTGCTCCACTGTATTATCCCGGTGTTTATACTACCACCATGGAAATGAATGACACCACCATCCATTTGGAGCTGGTGTGTGATGAAAACCACATCAATTCCGTACGCTTAATCAACCTGGATGAAGCAGTAGAAACCATGTATCCGCTGCTTACCCCTGCCCTGGAAGATTTAGAACTTCAGTTAAGCCTTGATGTCCCGGTGGAAGAACTGAAATTTACGGAAGGCAGTACATATACCCAGACCATTCTGGTGGAAGCGATTGAGTTGACACTGGCTAAAGCAAAAGTAACTGAATAAAAATATACTTGAAAATTTCTAATTGAATCTTCAAGTATATTGTGCTATAATTCAATTAGAAGAAGCAACCGCCCACAAAGTGGTTAGCCTCGCAGTTTAGTTTTTAAGCCTACCTGCACCGCCAAGTACAAGGTAGGCTTATTTATTTTCGCTTGTTATTCCTATCTATGTAGGCAAGCAGCGTAACGAGTAACATACCAAAAGCTAACATCAAAGATATTGCTTCAAATATAGTCATCATTAGCACCACCTCCCATCTATTTCTAGTTTGGGAGGCTACCACCCTGCAACACGTTTGCTTAAATATATCATATCACATTTCGAACATATGTTCAATCTTTTTTACAATAGTTTCTCGATTATTTTCACAATCCATTGATAATAGTTTGGAATTTCCTGTCTCATCGCTTTTACTGCCATTTGTTTTCCTAACTCCGTTACTTCACCAAGCTGTTCAAAGACATCACCGGCTACCTTTGTATCACCAACGGCAAACATACCGTAGGCATGGTCTCCCATGGCAAAATAATGACCGATTGCTAAAGCTCCTATAGAAAATTCACCGATTGCAATTGCACCGCAGGCAATGATTCCTACGGCAATAGCACCAAATGCAATGCCACCAAAGGAAAAGCATCCGGCAGAAAGAAGGCCCAGAGCAAAAAGTCCAAACGCCAGCAATCCCAAGGAACAAAATCCAAAGGATACCAGTCCAAGGGATAGAAATCCTACCGACACAATACCTTGCGCCTTTATTCCGATGGCAAACACGCCCTTTGCATTTTTTCCGATGTGCCATAACGGCATTCCAAATACTTGCTTCTCGCTTTTATATTCAAAATTCCGCCACCGCGTAAACATATTATTGTAAAATACTTCTTTATCAGAAAAGTCTGCCGATGTCACACATGCTTCGGGCTCCTCCGCATTATCTTTCAATAAATAATCCACGGTACAGCCAAACAATCCACTTAATCGAATCAGCTTATCGGTTTCCGGATAGGTCACACCGGATTCGTATTTGCTTACCGACTGTCTGGACACTCCCAACAACGCTGCCAGTTGTTCCTGTGTGTAGTTATTTTCTTTTCTTAATCTTGCTATTTTTTCTCCTGTGTTCATATCAATTCTTCCTTTCGTTTTGTAGGTAAACACAGCATATCAAAATTTGAAATACACACAAGAAAGTGCAGGTTTCAAAATGTAAACTTTGGGTTGCATCCCTTTATTTTATTGGGTTTCCAGCCTTTCCAGTTCCTCTAACCAAAGTCTTACACAGGCATCACTCGGCATGCGCAAATCGCCCCTTGGGGATACTCCTACAGAGCCCACCTTCGGACCGTCCGGCAGACAGGAACGCTTAAACTGCTGACTGAAAAACCTGCGGTAGAATGTCTTTAACCACTTAAGAATTACCGCATCTTCATACTCTCCTGCAAAGGCATGCTTTGCCAGGCGGAAAATCTTTTTTGGTGCAAAACCGAACCGCAGCATATAATACAGGAAGAAATCGTGGAGTTCGTACGGTCCCACCAAATCTTCCGTCTTCTGGGAAATTTCACCGTCGGTTGGCGGGAGCAGCTCCGGACTTACCGGAGTATCCAAAATGTCCTTTAACACTTCTGCCAGTGCTTTCTCCGATGCCAATTCCGCCTCTTTGGCAAAATATGCCACCAGATAGCGCACCAGTGTCTTCGGAATATCCGCATTGACACCGTACATGGACATATGGTCACCGTTGTAGGTTGCCCATCCGAGAGCTAGCTCAGACAAGTCGCCGGTACCGATTACCATACCATTTGTCTGATTGGCAATATCCATCAGTACCTGGGTACGCTCTCTTGCCTGGGAATTTTCATAAGTTACATCATGCTTTGTCTCATCATGACCGATATCCTCAAAGTGCTTCCGCACAGATTCTGCAATATTTACTTCCCGGACCATAGTGCCAAGCTCCCCTGCTAATGTAACAGCATTGTTGTAGGTACGGTCGGTGGTGCCAAAGCAAGGCATGGTAACAGAGGTGATTCCGGTTCTTGGCAGCCCCAGCATATCAAAGGCTTTACAGGTAACAAGCAGCGCCAGGGTAGAATCCAATCCACCGGAAATGCCGATAACCGCACTCTTACAGTTGGTATGCTGCAGCCGCTTCTTTAAGCCCAGAGCCTGAATCATGGTAATTTCTTCCGCACGCTCCTTGCGTCTGTTTACATTTTCCGGAACAAACGGAGATTTTGCCACGGGACGGGTCAGCTCGGTTTCAGCAAGTCCCTTTTGTAAAGAAGGATAGGTAAAAATAATCTCGGTATAATCTTCTCTTTCTTCTGTCATAAAACTGCCGATACGACGACGCTCGCTACGAAGCTTCTGCACATCAATTTCCGAAACGCAAAGACCGGTAGCAAAACGCTGTTCCGCAAGGATGTTTCCGTTTTCCGCAATCATGTTATGGCCAGCAAACACGGAATCCGTGGTGGATTCTCCTTCTCCGGCGCAGGCATAAATATACGCAGCCAACAGCTGGGAGGACTGCCCCTTTACCAAATCGCGGCGACGCTTTCCTTTACCTACCACCTCATTGCTGGCGGATAAATTCACGATTACGTTAGCGCCTGCCAAGGCATGATTATTGCTTGGAGGAATACGGGTCCATACATCCTCACAAATTTCTGCTGCCAGGGTCATGCCAAGCTCCTCGCAGGTAAAAATTATATTCTGACCAAACGGCACCAAAAGACCGTCCACGAAAATGTCTGCGGTTTCTGCAGGACCTCCGTGGAAATGTCGTGCCTCGTAAAATTCGGAATAATTCGGGATATATTTCTTTGGAATCAGACCGAGCAATTCCCCGTTGTGAATTGCTGCTGCCACATTATACAATTTATCACGGATCTGTAAAGGAAGTCCGACAAACACAAAGACATCCTTACCTTCCGTTGCCTCCGCAATCTTCCACATGGTTTTCTGTGCAGCATCCAGCAGTGTATCCTGTAAGAATAAATCACCGCAGGTATAGCCGGTAATTCCAAGTTCAGGAAATACCAAAACTTTAACGCCCAGATTTTCTGCTTCTCCTATTAATTTTATGGTTTGTTCTCCGTTCCAAATGCAGTCTGCCACCTTTACCTCCGGTGTTGCCGCTGCTACTTTAATAAATCCGTGATTCATATGGTTATCCTCCTTATCCCTATGAATGTTATTTACACAATCACTATAATTATAAACAAAACCGGCCTAAAATACAAGGAGGCCACCGCAGTTTTTGCGATGTCCTCCTCTGCTCTTTTTCATTATTTTACTTTACCTTATAGCTTTCGATCCGCTGTAAAATTGCTTCGCAATCATACTCACAATCGGAAGCTTTTGCATCCTCGGTTTTGATAAAACGGACCAGATTATCTGCCTTTACCACCGGCACCGGACTGTTTTCTTCTCCTTCGATGATGGCCTTGTCATGGGCGATACAGATAATGTCGTGGATATGTTCCTCCGCTACCAGCCCGTCAAGAATTTCGCTTACCAGTACGTGATGACGGTCCACCTGGGCTACCGGACTTAACATGCCCTCTTCTTCTCCTCCGTCGGTGCGGACCCAGTTACCGTTTTTCTTTACGGTAATTTTGCCCTTTAAGTACTTGGTTTCGATGAGGTAAACGCCATGCTTGCTTACCAGAATATGGTCCAGCTCCTGCACTTCATCGATAAAATCTTCTTTCTTTAAAAGGATGGTGAGTTTGTCGTCGCGGTAGCAATCCTTTGTAACGGTACGATAGTTAGAACCTAACCATCTTAAGTGGTAATCCACGTTGTTTTCACCCTTCTCACCGCTGGCAGTTAGCATATTGATTCTCTTCTTTTCTACGGATTCCTTGAGAAGGTCCTGCAGGTGAGCGTAGTATTTTACCACAGTTGCTTCCATCTCTGCATTATAAAATGCCTTTGGATGCTCCGCGATTTTATCCAGCATTTTGCTGATGCGCTGTTTTTCCCACTCTATCTGATCTTTGTCGAAAGACATGTAGTAGGATAATTGTTTCTTTTCCTGCGCTATGCTATTCTCAAGCTCCTGATTATTACGAAACTCAATTTCAATTACGTCATCTTCCGATACCGTAATTATGTACTGTGCCGGCGGACAGCAATAGGTTGTCTGCTCATCATAACGAAGTTGCTTCTCCATAACGCCGATTTGCATATCTACTTTAAAAAATCGTCCTATGTCTTTTTTGTCAGGATATAATTTTTTATAACGATTCAATAAATATTGAATATCTTTTCTTGTAATCTCATCCTCATAGATGCAAAGCATTTCATTCGCTCTGTCTTCCTCCTGATTCATCAGGGTATGATGTACGCCCTGCCAAATCAGCTTTTCTTCTTCACAGCCTTCTTTTTTTATATATACTTCCAACATTCTGTATAAGAAGAGCGCAGACTTTGGATGCACCCAGGTATATCCCTGTGTCTTTTCCTTCACGGACAGCGGTTCCAACGCGCGTAGCTGAACCAGTTCTGCGAGTTTTTCTCTGCGTTGCTGTAATTCTTCCTGCGCTTTTTGTTCTTCTAAGAGTCTTTTCGCTTCCTGCTCCTCTCTACGCGCTATTTTTTCAAGCTCCTGCTTTTCTCGCAACTGTTTCAATTTCTCTTCTTGTTCTCTTGTGCGTTGAGTCTTAAATAGCCTTTCCTGTTCTTCTTCCTTTTGCTTTCTGATTCTTTCTTGTTCTTCTTCTCTCTGACGTCGGAGCGGCGCTTCTTTCATTTCCCTTATCAGCTCATTTTCCAAATCTCTAATTTCTTTTCTCAACTGTTCCTGCTTTAATCTGGTATATTCTGTTTCTCCATACACAGAATATTCTGCTAAAAACAACTCATGTTTCTTATTTTCCAATGTTGTTTCCTTCTCCTTAATAGGGTCCATTCCTAATCCGTATAATCCATAATAACTCATATTCATTCCTCCTTAATAAAGAACTGTTTGTTTTGTTTACGTCTTTATCTTACCCTATCTGAAAATGAGTTTGTTATGCTGCCAGCATAAAACTGCAATAAAAATGGAGGTGCATTTGCACCTCCTATTTTTTATGCCTTTCGGCATATTGCGCATAGATTGATTAGTTAGTTGGCATCACCCGTGGTGGATTCTGCACTTTCGGCAGATTTACCAGCGGCGTTCAGATTCCTGATGAATGTCTTAAAATCCATTTCTTCATCATAATTAAGGAATGGATCGGATACCTCTGTTGCCTGCTCGGAAGCTGTAGCTTCGGAAGTTTCTTCCGTAACCTCTTCGGTTTCTAAAATGATATCTTCCGGATATACATAAACCTTACATACAGCAAAACGACCATTATCAAGCTGAGCGAATATGTACGTGGAACCTTCGGCTTTTGCTGTTACGCGGCCACCGGCACTTACGGTAGCAATGGCTCTGTCATAACTGGAGAACTTGGCAGTCTCTACTGTGTTTAAAGGAAGGACGATGCGCTCGAGCGTTACTTTTTGGCCAACCGTCATTGTCAGTTCCAACCTGGAGAACTGTACACTGATGGCAGGTGGTCCTACCTTGATATCACAGGAGAGAATGTCGATTGTGTTTTCTCCCTCTGTTACGGTGACAAGAATGGTAGCGGTGCCGACAAGATTGCCGGTTACGATACCGTACTCATCTACAGAAGCGATTGCAGGATCGGAAGAAACAAAGGTAACTTCCTGACCTTCGATCAGATTGTATACATAAAGGGAAAGTGTTTTGCCCTTTACGATAGTCTGGGAATTTACATTCAATTTAATGTCTTGAGTTTCATCCGCGAAAGCAGTTTGTGTGCTGCCCATTGGACAAAATACTCCAAGGAAAAGAACTAAGCCGAAGATAAATAAACCTTTTAAATAACTTTTCAGCCTCATGGCTTTTCCTCCTAACTTGAAAATCCTTGCGTCACATCCTGATTACAGTATAGACCCCGTTTTTGTCAGAACCGTGGCAAAACCTTGACACTTTCAAGATATTTTGTAACATTTACCATCTTATTTTTGACACAATTGGCAAATATAATAGACTTGTATTAATAACAGAAGTTTCTTATAATGTACATAAGGAAAACAAGAAAAAAAACTAAAGGAGAAAAAATCCTCTGCCCGCATAAGCGGGCGGGCATTTTGCTCCGCAAAACTAAAGGAGGATTAAACTCATGTCCTACATACTGATTGCGGATGATAATCCGGACATTACCAGCATTTTGTCACTGTATGCAGAAAAAGAAGGATTCCAGCCTGTTGTGGCATCCGACGGCGAGGAAGCGGTACGTTTGTTCAACCAGTACAATCCGGTGGTTGTTTTATTAGATGTCATGATGCCAAAGGAAGACGGCTATGAGGTATGCAGAAAAATCCGTGCCAAGTCCGACGTACCGGTTATTCTTGTCACCGCCCGCGGTGAGGATTTTGAAAAAATCATGGGTCTGGACATCGGTGCTGACGACTATATCGTAAAACCATTCAGTCCAAGTGAGGTTATGGCAAGAGTACGTGCGGTACTCCGCCGTATGACCAAAAACGAAAAAGGTTCCAATGCCAACATTCTCCGTGTGGGCAACCTGGAAATTAATTTGGAAGAATATACCCTTTCCATCGGTGAAACCAGAATGGCCCTCACCAAAAAAGAAATCGAAACCATGTGGACCCTGGCAAGCAATCCAAACAAGGTATTTACCCGTGATAATCTGTTAGACAGCCTTTGGGGCTTCGACTATTACGGAGACCCGCGTACGGTAGATTCCCACATCAAACGTCTCCGCGCCAAACTGGATGCCGTAGACCACCCGCAATGGAGTATCAAAACCATCTGGGGTGTCGGTTACAAGTTTGAGATTGAAGGTCAATAATGAAAGAACAAGAGTTAAAACCAAAATATAATCGGTTATTTATTAAAACATATACCAGTTTTGCCGCAGTTATCACAATTTTTGCCCTGCTTCTCGGCATGCTTTACATGCGCATGTATGAAGAAGCCACGGTAGAAAATTATGAGCAGCAGCTTACTAAAAAAGCAAAAGCAATTTCTGTCCGGTGCAGCACCTACTTTTTGGATAACCAGTCCGTAGAATGGTGGGAATATCTGATTATGCTGTCCGAACTGGAAGGTACCGAAATCTGGTCCGTTGCCAATCCGGCAGCAACAAAACCTCTGGGAAGCAATATGGCAACCAATCTGGATGCCGATACCTTAACGGAAGAATATGTGGAGGTGGCGCAAACCGCCTTTGGTAACCAGGTAGAAATCCGTACCCAGTTCAGTTCCTATCACGAGTGTGACATCGTTACCGTCGGTGTTCCCGTACAGGGTATCAACGGCGAAGTCGCCGGTGCAATTTTGCTGATTTCCCCGGTCGAAACCCAAAAAGAGGTTGTCAACAGCAGCTGGTACATGATTTTCATGAGCGGCATGGTGGCCTTAATGGTTTCCTTTGTCATTGCCATTCCGTTCGCAAGAAGCTTAACCCAGCCAATCACAAGCATGCGCTCCACCGCCATGGAACTGGCCGCCGGAAATTATGAGGCAGAAACCGGTATTGCCCGTTATGACGAAATCGGAGAATTAGCAACCACCATCGACTTTCTTGCAGACAAGCTTGCCGAAAACGAGATTGAACGCAAAAACATGGAACAAATGCGTATGGACTTTTTCGCCAACGTATCCCACGAACTCCGTACCCCAATCACCGTCGTGCGGGGTTACACCGAATCCCTGGTGGACGGTGTGGTTTCCGACGAAGAACGTCGTCAGCAGTATTACGCACGTATGTTATCCGAATGCCAAAGCATGGAACGACTGGTAGGCGACTTACTGCTTCTGTCTAAGATGCAGAATCCTGATTTCCAGGTAGAGAAAGAACCGGTTCATCTGCAACAGGTATTTTACGACATCCGCCGTACCGCATGGGCTATTGCCGACGAACGCAACATTGAAATCGTGGTAAATCAGCCGGAAGAACCTTGTGTTATGATGGCTGACTATGTGCGTCTGCGCCAAATGTTTGTGGTTATTGTAGACAATGCTATTAAGTTCTCCCCGGATAACTCCAGCATTTATATTACTATGGAAGCCGATGAATCCATCCGGGTTTCTATCCGTGACGAAGGTGTGGGAATTTCCGAAGAAGAACTTCCGAATATTTTTGAGAAATTTTATAAGTCCAAGCTCCGGCAAAATGCAAAAGGCTCCGGTCTGGGTCTTGCCATTGCCCGTCAAATTTGTTTAAAGCATGACGGCAAAATTGATGTAAAAAGTGTAGTGGGTGAAGGTACCACCTTTACCTTCACTTTCCCTAAAATGAACGAATTAAATGCTTGATAAATACCACAAGATGTAGTATAATAAAGTCACAAAAGTTCTTGTCCTAGAATGTGCGATACTCCCTGTTATTTTGAACCTACATTACTTTAAAAGGGATTCCAATATCTTTAAGTGGATGTCAGGCCTCCGATACGCAGTGGAAGGCAGAAGCTTAATTGAGGTCACCCACCTAGCTACGCTAGGAGTCAAAATACGGGAACCGGCATTCCGGGATAAGAACAGGAGATAAAACCTCAAGGTACATAAGAAGAGCTTTACAAAAGATGGCTTTTACCAAAGAGAACTTACCAAAGATAACTTTTACTAAAGACAGCATCTGCAAAAGATAACGTTTACAAAAGATGGTGCTTACTAAAGAAAGCATTACAAAAGAATTTATAAAGTACATAAGACAAAATACCAAAGGCACCGCAGTTGCGGTGCCTTTTTTTCATTTTTTTACCTCACTACCCGCCCCACGAAAATTCTTCCCTGCCTGTTTCTTTTCCTCACCCAGCCACTTTTCCCGGTTGCTTTCCAAAGCTGTATTCTCTTTTCCTGACATGATGGCTGTTTCTGCCCGTGGACCATAACTCGATGCCGGGAGTAGTGAGTAAGAGGTTGTCTTAGGGTTATTTTTTTGATTTGGGTGTGCAAAACACCTACGGTGTTCTTTCAAGAAAGGCACAGGGACCCTCTTAGACAAATACATTTGTCCAGAGCTGTCCCTGCACCTTTCTTAAAAGCGCTAACGCGCTTTTGCACACTCCAAATCCCCCATACACATTGCCTTTCTCATACCCTCTCCCGGCATCTCAGACAAATGGCTCCCCAGGCAGAAACAGCCATCAGGAAAAGAAAACACACCTTTGGAGCCTGCCGGAAAAGTGGCTGAACGTGAGATCTAAGAAACAGGCAGGGAAGAATGGGATTCCGCCGGAGCGGGCATTTTCGCACCAATTTCGATTACCAACGTTCCGTGTCTTTCCGGCGGCTCCGGAGTATTCTATCATGACGATATGGATGCGCTTGGCGTTTTGGCAATCTGTTTGAGGAGGAGGGGCTTTCGTTGCATTTGGCTTTGAACCGGATTCAAAAGTGCGTAAGCACTTTCAAGAAAAGTTTTCAGGGCATGTGGACACTTTATGTGTCTGACATGCCCTGAACTTTTCTTGAAAGATACATCCGTAGGATGTTTTGAATCCGGCTCAAACTACAAACTAATACAAGCTTCCTCCCCCGACGACGAGTTATTGCAAAACACCAAGGAGCAGACATACGCCCTCGTCATGAAAAGGTACTCCGGCAAGCCCCCGTGGAAAGCAGCGGAGTTGTAAGAGAAATTGGTGCGAAATCACCTTAAAAGAGGGCAGCCGGTTCGGCTGCCCTCCAAAAAAACTATAATTCTATTACATCCTTCATGCTGTACATACCGGCTTCTTTGCCTGCTAAGTACTTTGCTGCGGAAACCGCACCCTTACCAAAGATTGCCTTGGAATATGCAGTATGCTTAAACTCGATTACTTCATCGGTGCCGGCAAAGATTACTTCGTGCTCACCTACAATAGTGCCGCCGCGGACTGCGCTGATACCGATTTCCTTTTTGTCACGCTTTACACGTTCTGTGGAACGGTCATACTTGTAATTATACTCGTTGTTTAATGCCTCATTGATGGCGTCTGCCAGAGCAAGTGCGGTACCGGACGGTGCATCCACCTTCTGGTTGTGATGCTTTTCTACCAGTTCAATGTCGAAGTTGGCATCGGAAAGCACCTTGGCTGCTGCCTGAACAAGACCGAGAAGCAGGTTAATACCCAGGGACATGTTGGCAGAACGTAAAATTGCTACCTTCTTAGAAGCTTCGTTAATCTTTGCAAGCTCCTCTTCACTGTAACCGGTGGTACAAAGTACCAAAGCCAGGTTTTTTGCAATACCAACGGATAAAATATCGTTAAGTGCAACCGGTGCGGAAAAATCAATTACCGCATCTGCTTCTACGTTACATTCGGTAATTTTCTTAAATACCGGATAGGTATCTAACTGCTCGCCGGAAATATCCACACCTGCTACGATTTCTGCATTTTCATCTTCTTTTACTAACTGGCTGATCACGCGGCCCATCTTGCCGTTACAGCCACACATGATAATTCTGGTCATCTTTTATCTCCCTTCCAAACTATACAGAAAAGGAATGCTGCCAACCCACAAAAGGTCTTAACAACACTCCTTTCGCCTTCACTATTCTTACTTCACAATACCAAGCTTCTGAAGTTCTGCAAGGAGAACCTTTGCATGGTCTTCTTCCATTTCGGTAAGCGGCATTCTCATCGGACCAACTTCAAAGCCCATCAGGTTTAATGCCTTCTTTACCGGAATCGGATTTACTTCACAGAACAGGGCGCGGATGAGTGGTAAATACTTCATCTGAAGCTCTAAGCTGCCCTTTACGTCGCCGGCTAAGTACTTTGCACAAATGTCGTGGGTGTCACGAGGAGCCACGTTTGAAAGTACGGAAATAACACCCTTACCGCCAATGGACATCATCGGAGTGATGAGACCGTCTTCGCCGGAGTAGATGTCGATATCACCCTGACATGCCTCGAGAGTTTCCAAGGTCTGCGGAAGATTACCTGTAGCGTCCTTCATCGCAATGATGTTATCATATTCCTTAATCATAGTTGCTGCGGTTGCAGGTAAAATGTTGCAGCCGGTTCTGCCCGGAATGTTATATAAAATAAGAGGAATATCAACAGATTTTGCAATGGCACCAAAGTGAGCGATAAGACCCTTCTGGGTTGCCTTGTTATAATATGGAGATACTACCAAAGCTCCGTCTGCACCAGCCTTTTCCGCTTCTTTGGTTAAGTAAATTGCAGTTTCTGTACAGTTGGAACCGGTACCTGCCACAACAGGAATTCTCTTTGCAGTCTTCTGTACCGCATAACGGATACATTCCACATGCTCCTCATGTGTCATGGTGGATGCCTCACCTGTGGTTCCTACAATAACAATGCTATCTGTACCGTTTTCCACCTGAAAATCAATTAATTCTCCCAATTTATCAAAATTAATTTCTCCATTCTCCTTAAATGGTGTAACAATGGCTACACCTGCGCCTGTAAAAATTGCCATTCTGATATCTCCCTCCTTGTTTCGATTGTCCGTATTGTAACACTCTGTACCCAACTTTGTCAATAATCCCCGGACACTTTTATGCGCTACAGCGCTACTTCTTTACTAGGAATTTGCGTTTGCCAGCTGAAGCTCATATAATTTTTTGTAAATTCCGTCCTGGGCAAGCAATTCCTGATGGGTACCGGTTTCCCGGATACATCCCTTATGCATTACCATAATTTTGTCTGCATGCTGTATGGTAGACAGACGATGCGCCACCATAATCGTGGTACGGTTTTGCATCAGTTTTTCCAGTGCCTCCTGAATCAACTGCTCCGTTTCGGTATCGATGTTGGCGGTTGCTTCATCCATTACTAAAATTGCCGGGTCATAAGCCAGAGTTCTTGCAAAGGAAATTAACTGGCGTTGGCCGGCGGAAAGGGTTGCACCACGCTCTGTTACCGGTTCGTCGTAGCCCTTTTCCAGCTGCTCGATGAAACCGTCCGCATTGACATAGCGGGCTGCTTCTTTGATTTCTTCTTCGGAAATAGTTTCATTCTTCAAACGGATATTACTCTTAATATCTCCGGTGAACATAAAGACATCCTGCTGTACCTGGCCGATGGCTCCTCGAAGCTCATCCGTACTCATCTCTTTGATATCCACACCGTCGATGGTGATGCGACCCTTCTGAATATCATAGTAACGGCCGATTAAATTCAAGATAGAGGACTTACCGGCACCGGTAGCGCCTACAAAAGCTACTCTCTGCCCCGGTTCAATGGTGAAGCTGACATCTTTTAAAATCCAGTCCTCACCCTGATAAGCGAACCACACATTTTCAAAAACAATGCGACCCTTTACCTTGCCAAGTTCTACCGGCTGTTCCGGATTCTTTACCAATGGTTCCTCGTCTAAAATCGTAAAGATTTTTTCTGCGGATGCCATAGCGGACTGTAACGTGGAAAACTGCTCTGCAAGTTCCTGAATCGGCTCAAAAAAGGAGCGGATGTAATCGGAAAAAATATATAAGGTTCCGGCAGTGATAGCGCCTTCCAAAACAATATTACTTCCCACACCGAGAATGATGCAAAGTGCCACGATGGACAAAATGTACATGAGCGGACGGAAAATGGCAAATACCAGCATTTCCCGGTAACTTGCATGGAACAAATCCCTTGCTCTGTCCTTAAACTCCATATCCTTTTCGCGTTCCTTCGCAAAAATCTGGATCACCTTCATGCCGGACAAATGCTCGGAAAGATACGTATTTAAAGCAGTTAACTTCGTTCTTACAATACGGTAGGTGGTTTTGGAAATGCTCTTAAACACAATGGTTAAAACCACTATCAGCGGCATCAGACATAACGTCAGGACTGCCAGCTTTGCATTCAACAAGAACATTACCACCATCAAACCGATGATTTTCGCAATGTTTTTAATAAGGCGCACCAGAATCTGGGTGTACATCTCATTTAATGCTTCCACATCATTGGTGACACGGGTGACGATTTTACCCACAGGGGTAATATCGAAAAACCGCATGGAAAGCTTGTGGATGTGTTCAAACACTTCCTGACGGATGTTGTAAATGATGGTCTGACCGGTCAGCTGCAAAATCCAGGTATTCAGGAAGTTAAATAAAAAGCCCAATACCAGTACGATAATGTACTGCACACTAAGGAGTGCAATTTCGGAAAAGTCTGCCGAAACGGAAAATAAATCGATAGCTTTACCGGTTAAAATCGGACGGTAAATTTCGATAATCGTAATGCCAAGCACCAATAAAAGGCAAATCAAAAACTGCCACCAGTACGGCGCGGCGTACTTTAAGAGACGGCCGAGTACCGGTCCCTGTACGTTTTCTTCAATGGAGGATAATTTTCTGTTCTTCACATTGCTTTCCTCCCTTCCTAGACTGCTTCCAGCTGTTTTTCCAGCTGTTGCTTTTCGTATAATTTTGCATAGATTCCATCGGCAGCCAACAGTTCTTCGTGGGTGCCGTACTCTGCCGGTTTACCTTCATCCAGCACTAAAATATGGTCTGCATTCTGGATTGTGGAAATACGGTGGGCAATGATAATGGTAGTCTTGCCTGCCCGGTTTTCCTTTAAGTTCTTTAAAATCTGTTCTTCTGTATCGGTATCTACCGCAGACAGGGAATCGTCTAAAATAAGAATCGGAGCATCCTTCATCAGCGCTCTGGCAATGGAGCTTCGCTGCTTCTGACCGCCGGATACGGTAACGCCGCGTTCCCCTACCATGGTGGAATACTTGCGCGGGAACTCCATAATATTGTCATGGATGCAGGCCATCTTTGCTGCTTCCTGCACCTCTTCCAAATCGCCGTATTCTTTATCTGCCCAGCTTTCCCTGTTGTAAAGTTCCTGCTCCAGATATGCCTCTTCTCCTTCTTTACGGCTAAGGAACAGCTTGTGCTTTACTTTTTCTTCCGGACGTTCCTTAAAGTTTCTGACGCCAAACGCAATGTTGGTCTGCAGGGTATCGGAGAATAAGAAGTTATCCTGCGGCACATAAGCAATCTGCTCACGGAGAGTCTTCAGCGGAATTTCATTAATGCCATGTCCGTCAAAGGAAATCATACCATCTTCTACGTTATACATATGTAATAACAGGTTGGCAACGGTAGTTTTGCCGCTGCCGGTACGACCGAGAATCGCCAGGGTGCTGCCCTTTGGCACCGTTACATTGACCTTTTGCAGTGCATCCGGCAACGCTTCTTTGTAGCGGAAGGTCAGGTCATTTAAGCAGATGTTGCCGGTCAGGTTTATAATCTCTTCGTTTGTTTTTTCTGTATCTTTAATTTCCGGCTGTTCATCAAAAATACTCTGGATACGGTTCATGGACGCAATACCCTGGGAGAACATATTGATACTGTCGCCCACGGCAATCATCGGCCACACAAGGCTTCCGATGTACTGGTTGAAAGCTACAAACTGTCCCGGGGTAATGCTTCCCTGAGATACCAGATAACCGCCGTATAACAGGGTAATCACACTGGATAAACCGATAAGAGCCTCCAATAACGGCCATACCACAGCGTTTAATTTTACTACCCGCATGTTTTTATCTTTGTTGTTTTTATTTGCTTTTGCAAAAGATACTAATTCTTTTTGTTCCTGTACAAATGCCTTAATCACGCGGATACCGGAAATACTCTCCTGTACCTCATCCGTCAAATCGGAAAAAGCCTGCTGCTTTTCGGAAAAACGTTTTTCAATGGCTTTACCGTAGTACACACCGCCAAACAGAATCACCAAAAGCGGCAAAATAGCAATTAAGGTAAGCTCCAGATTGACGTGCTCAATCATTTTTACCAGTACCATGATGGTCATAATAACCGCATCAAAGGTAGAAATAACCGCCGGACCGACTGCCATGCGGACAGAATTTAAATCGTTGGTAAAGTGAGCCATTAAATCACCGGTTTTATTCCGGTTGTAGTAATTCATGGATAATCCGGTCAAATGGGAAAACATATCCTCACGGATTTCCAGCTCGATTTTGCGGCAGCTTCCGAAGATAAAATATCTCCAGAAAAATCTTCCCACCATAAGAATAATGCCGATGAGCAGGATAAGAAATACATAGTGCATTGCACCTTTTAAGTCCATATTGCCGATGGTAAGGCCGTCGATAATTTCACCGGTATATTCCGGAATAAACAAGTTGGCATAGTCCACCACAAACAAAGTGATAATACCGCCAAGATAAGACCACTTGTGTCTGCCTACATATTTTAAAATCATTTTAGGAAACGGCTTCTTTTCCTTTTTCTCTTTCTGCATGATGCTCTCTCTCTTTCTGCTAATGAAACTATATGCTTTGTTCTTCCTGTTCATGCACATCCATGTTGTTACGGAGAAGTTCCTTCGTATACGGATGCTCCGGGCGTTCAAACACATCCGTTGTTGTTCCCGTTTCTGCAATTTCACCCTGATACAGCACAATGACCCTGTCGCATACCCGCCGGATAACATTCATATCGTGGGAAACAAACAAATAAGATATGCCGTGCTCTTCCTTCAGCCGGTATAAAAGTTCCAAAATCTGCCCCTGTACCGTTACATCCAGAGCAGACACCGGCTCATCCAAAATTACAATTTCAGGCTTTTGAATCAGGGCTGCTGCAATGGCCACACGCTGCCGCTGGCCGCCGGACAATTCTCTTACATACCGTTTTGCATGCGCTTCTTCTAATTCTACCTCTTTTAATGCCGCTCTGACAAGTCTTTTTCTTTCTTCTTTTGTGTAACCGCCCTGAATTTTTAGCGGTTCTTCCAATATCCAGCCGATTTTCTTAGCCGGGTTTAAACTGCCGTAAGGATCCTGAAAAACCATGCGCGGGGTGCCGGTGCTCTTTGCTCTTGTAAGCGTTCCTTTGGTTAAAGGAAGAAGACCTGTTAGCGCCTTAGAAATGGTGGATTTTCCTGAACCGGATTCCCCAACCAGACCAAGCACCTCTCCTTTGAAAAGCTCAAAGGAAACATTTTTTACCGCTGTCGTAATTTTCTCTTTTCCGAAAAAGGTTTTTTCCCGGTATTCTATGGTGGCATTTTTTAGCTGAAGCAGAGGAATTGCTGTATTATTTGGTTTTATGTCAGGAGTGTCGTTTGATTCTTCTGCACCTACTTGACCTGCATTTGTTATGCTTACACCTGCCAGCTGTTTTCCCTTGGCCGCTGCCATCAGCCGTCTGGTATATTCCTGTTGCGGGCGGTAAAAAATTTCTTCTTTGGTACCCCGTTCCACTACCTTGCCGTTTTTTAACACCAGCACCCGGTCACAAAGTCTTGCCACCAGGGAAAGGTCATGGGAAATAAAAAGGATTGCTGTTTTATAGGTTTCACAATAATACTTTAACAAATCTAAAATAATTTCCTGGGTGGCAGCATCCAGGGCAGTAGTCGGTTCATCTGCAATGAGCAGCTCCGGCCGGTTCATCATGGCAATGGCAATCATAACGCGCTGCCGCATACCTCCGGACAGCTGATGCGGATATTTTAAAAGCAATTCCTCCGGGCGGGACAGACCGGCTTCTGCCAAAACCTCCAGCACCCGTTCCCTGCGGAGCTCTTTATTGTCTTTATATGTTTCTTCCTCATGAAGAAGCAGTCCTTCCTCTACCTGTCTTTCAATAGTTAAAACAGGATTTAACGAAGTCATCGGTTCCTGAAATACCATGGAAATTCGGTCACCCCGAAGAGTCTGCCATTCCTCCTCTGTTTGGGAAAGTAAATCGATTCCGTCAAAGCGCATAGTATCAGCGGTAATTTTTGCATCCTCCGGAAGAAGCTTCAAAATGCTTAAGGAAGACACACTTTTTCCGGATCCGGATTCTCCCACCAGGCCGATGATTTGTCCCTTTTCCAAAGACAGGTCAATGCCGTGAACTACTTCCTGTTCGCCTACGGTTTGAAATAAGCCATCAGTATCCTTTTTTACCTGAAATGTAATTTTCAAATTTCTAATATCCAAAAGCGGCATAAAAGCTCCTCCTTTCCGCCATAGTTCCTTCCATCCGCAGGATGGTTATTCTTTTTCTGCGGTCACAAGCCCCAGTCCAAGTGTTAAAGCTAAAATGGTAAGTCCCGGTGCCAGTGCATACCACGGAGCGTTCCACAAAAAGCCCTGGGCTTCAGACAGCATCCGGCCAAGACTCGGATCCGGCTGGGTGACACCAAGACCGAGGTAGCTCATGCCCGCCTCGGATAATACCGCATTTTGAAAACCTACCAGTAAGGAAGTTTTTAACACCGGTTTAATGTTTGGTAATATATGAAAAACAAGAATGCGTAAATCCTTTGCTCCCATGAGCTTTGCATTCCTGACATAGTCTAATTCTTTCTGTACCAGAACTTCACTGCGCACTACACGGGTGAAGCTTGGGATAAATACAATTCCAAGGGCAACAATCAAATTATAGGTGCCCGGTCCGATAACTGCCACAAAACATATTGCCAGCAGAACACTCGGAAAAGCTGCCAGCACATCATTCACACGCATCAGCACAGCATCCAGCCATCCGCCGAAATATGCAGTGACTGCTCCCGTCAGAGTACCGATACCCGCTCCCACCAGCACCACGCAAAGAGCGATGAAAAAACTGGTGGATGCCCCCTCCATTACACGGCTGAAGATATCTCTGCCAAACTGGTCCGTACCGAATAAATGGGCAAAGGAAGGCGGCTGATTCTTTAGAAGCACGTTCATTTCATTGACAGGGTAGGGGGTGTAAAACAAACCTACCACTGCCATAAGCATAACCAATGCAATCAAGAAATATCCAATTATTAAATTGTGATTTAATTTCTTTTTCATCCTTATCAATTCCTTTATCGTACTCTTGGGTCCAGCTTCTGGTATAAAATATCAGCAATAGTATTCATAATAACTACCGTACTTGCAATGTAAACTACGATTGCCTGTACCACCGGATAGTCCCGGTTGGAAATAGACGTGATAAGCAGTCGGCCAAGTCCCGGTATATTAAACACCTGCTCCACCACGATACTGCCGGCCAATACATCCGCTGCCATCATAGCAAGCATGGTCACCACCGGCATCATAACATTTATTAAAACATGATTTAATAATATTCTTTTCTCGGAATTACCTTTTCCTCTGGCGGTTCGTACGTAGTCCATCTTCTTCTGGGCAACCACCGCATTACGGATATATCTTGTCATGGTAGCACACTTCGGCACCGCCACTGCCACTGCGGGCAATAGCAGAAAGCTAAGGAAACCGCCAAGGTCCTCCTGTGGATTTACATAACCGCCCACCGTAAACCATTGAAGAACAATTCCAAAAAAGAAGGTAAGTAAAATTCCCAGGAAAAACTGCGGAACTGCCATCCCGATTTGGGACAACACCGTCATGGCCGTATCTACCGCTCCGCCCGGCTTGTTTGTACCAAGCATCCCAAGCGGAAAAGATATCACACAAATAAACACCATGGAATACAGCGCCAAAGTAACCGTTGCCGGTAAACGCTTTGCCACCAGCTCGCTCACCGGCAGATGATACTGGGTAGATTCACCAAAATCCCCCTGCAGGGCGGAAAACAGCCAGTCTCCATACTGGACTATCACCGGACGGTTTAAACCAAGTTCCTCCCGCAATGCTTCCACGGCAGCTTCGTCCGCATCCATACCAAGGTTTGCAACCGCTGCATCTCCCGGAATTAGAGAGAATGCGAGGAAGCTTAAAAATGAAATGATGACAAGTGTAATAATGAGAGTTCCTATTTTTTTCAAAATGAATTTCATATAAGCTTCCTCCTTTCTTAACTATTGTTCAGCCTGCGCAAGTGACCAAACACAAAAATGTACAAGCACATTTTATGTTGTTTGGCACTGCAAAGGCCGAACTGTTATTTCACATAGTAAACCAATGACATATCCTGTACATATACCGGATAGAAGGTATAACCGCCCAGTTCCTTACTTACTGCTGTGAGCAGTGCCGGGTCCTGAATATAAACAGAAGCTGCATCCTCATATAAGAATTTCTGCAACTCTTTATATGCCTGAATTTTTTCCTGTTCCTCCACTGCTGCCAGTGCCTTGGCAAATACGGTATCAAAATCCGCATTGTTGTAATTCATAAAATTGTTACTTGCTGTGGAATTATACCGCTTTACCACATCACTTGGTGCCAGATTAAAATCCAGACCAACTACCGTAGCCTGATAATTTCTTCCCTTATACACATCAGATAACCAGGTTGCCCATTCCACCGGAACAATTTTAGCAGTTACACCGACTTTCTTTAACTGCTCCACAATCACTTGAGCTGTGTCCATATGATATTGATAATTGGATGGCACCGTCAGTGTAATTTCCAGACCGTTTGCATAACCGGCATCCGCAAGCAACTGCTTTGCTTTTTCCGCACTGTACTCATAACCTGCCAGACCGTCATTATAGTAGCTGGCAAGCCCCGGAGTCATACCGCTGTTGATTAAGGTTCCCCTGCCGCCGGATAACATATCAAGAATTTCCTGACGGTTTACCGCATGACAAAATGCCTTCCGCACCCGTACATCATCAAACGGCGCTGTACCATTATTCAAAAACATGGCCTGCACTAAATTCATAGTACCCACTTCGATGGTATACTTCTGGGATAACTGAGCTGCCTGTTCCTCTGTTAAATACGGGAACACATGAACCTTACCTGCCATCAGCTCTAAAAATGCCGCATCAGAATTGGCATATATTTTGAACGTTACTTTGTCTAAATAAGCAGGCGTTCCGTAATAATCCGGGTTCTTCTCTACCACAAAGCTTTCAAGCGGTGCGTAGGACACAAACTTGAATGGTCCTGTACCTACAGGACTTGTTGCCTGTGCTTCATAATCACATGGGATAATGGCACAGGTCAGAAACGGCAGAAGCTCCGTATTGGCTGCTTTCAGCTTTATCACTACCGTTCGGTTATCCGTTGCCACAATCTCGCTGATTGCACTAGAAAGCGCCGAATCCACTAAGACATTCGGGTCCTGAACGTCCAGCAAACCGGCGCAGCGTTTTACGGAATATACGACATCGTCCACTGTAACTGTATCTCCGTTGTGAAACTTTACATTCTCACGAAGGGTAAATGTATATGTCATCGCATCCTCTGAAATGACATAGCTTTCGGCTACAGCTTCTACAAAATTTCCATCTTTGTCAGGCTTAACCAAGCCTTCAAAAATATTAAACAGAACTTCGTCGGTTCCTGCCGCAACTGCAACGTGTGGGTCAAGGCTGTCCAGATCCTGTGTGATTCCTACGATGATTTCACCACCCATCGTAGGGGTTCCAGAAGAAATATCACCCGGAGTGTCTCCCTTATCCGTACCGCCGTTGCATGCGCAAAGTGCAGTCATCACGGAAAACATAAGTAATGCAAGAAATAATTTTCTTTTCATAACATAATCTCCTTTAGTTTTATTTCTCTCACTATTCAATTTGTCACGCTTATCATACCGCAAATGCAGGCAAACTGCAATAGGAAAACTATACGAAAAGTCTCTGAATCACAGGAAAATTTTATACATATGCTTCTACCCTTCACCGGACATTCATATAAATTATCAAACGAATTCATCCTTATTCTCCGGAGGTGTCACTCATAATGAAACAAAACGCAATTTATCTGCTCAAGGGGCTTTTCTTTTCTGCCCTGATTTTTATCCTTGCTATTTTGCTCCTCGCCTTTCTCATGATGAAAACCGGCTGGGGCGATTCCGTCATGTACCCGATGCTCCTCGTTTTCTTCTGCCTGGCCACTTTTACCGGCGGACGATACTTTGCAAAGCATGCACCGTCCAAACGCTTTCTTTGGGGAATCCTGTTTGGCACGATGTTTTTTGCCCTGTATGTCCTTGTTACCTATTTTATTTCCGGCAACGATACCCTGTTATCCGACCATGCCATGACCTTTTTGCTTACCGCAGTCAGCGGCGGATGCGTCGGCGGAATGTTAAGTTAAGTAAAGGCGCACCTGCATCCCGCAAGTGCGCCATCTTTATTTTAAAATTCTTTCTTTTCCATAATTCTTAAAGAAACCACCACAGAGATTACCATAAGTACTGCCCAGATTGCCACACCGATAGCAATAAACTGTCCTGCAGTCATGTTCTCTAACACGCCTACTAACGGCATCAGCATCTTCTGTACCGATTCTACTTTAATTACCAGATACGCCAAGTATCCTACTGCTGCAATGGCACCAATCACAATTAAAATTGCCACTCTGCTCTTTTCCGGACCGCATTTGATATACACCGGAATATAAAGAGCAATCATAAGAAGCGCTACTGCCAAAGTTGTAACCACCGTAACTGAAAATTCATCCCATGGTGCCAAGGCTCCAAAAAAAACGGCAGCAAAATTAAGCACAAATCCAACAACGGCCACCACAAGTCCTATCAGTAAGGATAACAAATATTTTTCTACCACATACAGTTTCTTGCTTATCGGAAAGGTGAACAAGAAGCTCATTCCCTTTTCAAAGTAGTCGTAGGAAATCGTAGTGATTGTCAGTGTAGCCGAAACAAACATCATATACCCCATGGAGAAACTGATATTTCCACCGTTGGTACTCATAAAGATACCTAACAGCACAATAACTAAAAACGTTGTTTTCTGATGTAACAAAATGCGAAAATCCTTTATTAATAAACCCTTCATGGTTATACCTCCCTTGTACCGGAAATCAGCATGGTAATAATCTGGTCAATGCCTGCTTTTTCAATTGCAATTTCCGGATAATTCTCCTGATAAAATTTCTTTTCCCTGGTAAGCAATGCATACCCGAAAGCTTCCTTCTTTTTACTCATGATATACGCCTTATCCAATGCCTCGTACTGTTCACCGGTTACCTTTATCACACCAAATTCATCCAACAGTACGTTGGTTTCCTCATGGAGCACAATTTTACCGCTGTCAATCATGTAAACATCATCGCATAAGCTCTCCAAATCGCTGGAAATATGGGAACTGATTAAAATACTGTTGCCCTCGGTTTCCATGTAATTTCGCAGCATATCGAGGATTTCATCCCTTGCTACTACATCCAGGCCCGCCGTCGGCTCATCCAGGATAAGAAGCTTTGCTCCGTAGGACATGGCAACCAGTACCTTAAGCTTAGCCTTCATACCGGTAGAAAAATCCTTAATCTGTTTATCCTGCGGAAGACCGAACCGCTTGCAACGTTCCAGAAATTCCTCCTTGCGGAACTTTTTGTACATTCCCTTCATAATGCTGACAACATCTTTAATGTTCAGATAACCGCTGAACCCGGACTCGGACAATACCACACCGATATTTTCTTTTTCCTTTGCCGGGAGCTCTGCCACATCCTTGCCGTTTACTGTAATGTTGCCGCCATCCAAACGGATAAGGCCTAACGCTGCCTTAAATGCAGTACTTTTACCGGCACCGTTTCTTCCGATTAAACCGGTGACGCACCCTTCTTCCACCGTCATGGTGCAGTCAAGCTGAAAGCCATCATACTTCTTTACTACCTGATTAAACTCTAATTTCATGGTATCCTCCTAATCCCTGTTACTTACTCTTCTATAAGCAACTCAAACAATTGACGAAGCTCTTTGTCATCCATTCCGCAGCTTTTACCCTTGCGGATGGCTGCGTCCATGTCACGCTCCACTTCTTTTTTCTGCTCTTCTAACAGCAAATTCTGATTTACTCCTGCCACAAAACTGCCCTTGCCGTGTACCGTGACAATAAAGCCTTCCTGCTCCAGAGTATCATAAGCTTTCTTTACCGTCAGTGCACTGATACGCAAATCCTTGGATAAGGTGCGCACAGACGGAAGCATTTCTTCCTGTTTCATTTGTCCCTGCATAATCATGCCTTTAACCTGCTCTACAATCTGCTCATAAATCGGCTGCATGGAACTGTTATTTACAATTATGTCCATATTGGTACCTCGTTAAGTAAAAATGATATATCATTGTCGACATAAACAGTATATAACAGTTTGTAACTGTTGTCAACTGTTTTATACTGTTTATTTCATATTACTGTCCACGCAACATAAAAAAGCCAATAAATGGTGTACTTGTACGCAGATTTATCGGCTTTTTATATGTTGTGGACATAACTGTCGCCGTATGAGAAAAACAGAAAGTTGCGTAGGGCTGACAGCTTTGCTGGCAGGTTTTGCGAATACGGCGGCAGGTGTGGACAGTAACACTGAAATAATGTTATAATTATCATAAATCCATGTAGAAAAGAGGTATTCCATGAAATATATTGATTTACATGTTCACTCCACTGTCTCCGACGGAACCCTGACTCCCACCGAACTGGTAGACCACGCCGTAGAGGTCGGACTTTCCGCCTTTGCCCTCACTGACCACGATACCATCCGCGGCGTCGCTGAAGCAAAGGAACGGGCTGCCTGGCACAAAACCCAGGGACGCCCGATTGAAGTATATTCCGGCGTGGAAATTTCCGCCGCTTACAAAGAACGTGATATTCACATCTTAGGGTTACTGGTAAATGAACATGATGAAATATTAGACCGCATCTTAAATAACTTCTTAGAAAACCGTAATCGTAGAAACGAAAGAATGTTAGAAAAATTTGCAGAATTCGGTATCGAACTTACCATGGAAGATTTAACCGAGGATGCTCCAAGTTCCGTCATCACCCGGGCCCACTTTGCCACTGCTCTGATGAAAAAAGGACTGGTTTCGTCGGTACAGGAAGCCTTTGAAAAATATGTAGGAGATAACGGCCCCTGTTACATCCCGCGGGAATACATGTCCCCGGAGCAGGCAATATCCAGCATAAAAAAAGCAGGCGGTGTCCCTGTGTTGGCACACCCTCTGCTCTATAATCTTCCCCACGACGAACTCTACGCCCTGGTAGACCGCCTCAAAAAAGCCGGACTCAAAGGCATCGAGGTCTATTATTCCAATAACCGCGGCCAGGACGAAGTCAACGTCAAAGCCCTTGCTAACCACTTCGGACTTGTTGCCACCGGCGGCTCCGACTTCCACGGTTCCGTAAAGCCACACATTGAACTGGGCACCGGCCGGGGCAATTTAAAGATTCCGTATTCTGTGCTGGAAAACGTAATAGCAGCGAAGTAAACTCCGCGCTCACACCATATTCAGACAGCACTTGTGAAAGCAGAAAGCATCCGAGAAGGAATACGTTCTTTATATATTTCACAACATAAATAAATGCCTGGTTACGAAATTTTATCAAGCAAAACCCTGGAGAAACGTCCTCACTTAGCGAAGTCTTTTTGAGCTTAGTGAGGCTACGTTTCGATGGAGCGCAAGCGCGTTTTGCGGATAAAATTTCGTAACCAGGCATTATTATTGAAAACTATAAAAGAACCCTTTATTCCTTCTCAGGCTTTTCTACTTCTACAATAGCTGTCTTCTTCATCGGAATACGGCAGTTCTTGTTGTTACCGAATTCAACAATAACTACATTTTCATCTACGTTGTCGATTACTACGCCATAGAAACCGCTGGTAGTTAAAATGCTGTCACCGATTTCGATGGAGCTTACCAACTCATCCTGCTTCTTCTGCTGCTTCTTCTGTGGACGGTAAATCATGAAGTAAAGCATTAAACCGAAGAACACAAGGTAGAACAGAATAAGTCCCCAGCCACCGCCGGCACCTACTTCAGCTGTTGTTGTTAATAAGGTTGGAATTAAATTCATTGTTTTATCCTCTTTTCTTTTTATTTGTCGCCTTCTTCAAAGCCTGCAAGCTTTGCCTTTTTGTATTCTGCAAAACGTTGCTGCTCAATAGCCTCTCTGATTTCCTCCATCATCTTGTTATAGAAGTAGAGGTTATGGGTTACCAATAAACGTAACCCTAACATTTCTTTCGCCTTCAATAGGTGGCGGATATATGCCCTGCTATAATTTCTGCAAGTCGGGCACTGACAGCCTTCATCTAACGGTCTGCTGTCCAGCTCGTACTTTGCATTGAGCAATGTCATCTTACCGTGGTTGGTGTACGCATTCCCGTGACGGCCGTTTCTTGCAGGATATACACAGTCAAAGAAATCCACGCCACGTTCTACCGCCTCCAAAATATTTGCCGGAGTACCAACGCCCATCAGGTAGGTTGGCTTGTCTACCGGAAGATACGGTACAGTCTTTTCGATTACCTCGTACATGTCCTCATGGGATTCGCCCACGGCCAGGCCACCCAGTGCGTAACCGTCCAGATCAAGCTCCGTAATCTGCTTTGCGTGCTCGATGCGGATATCATGGAACACACCGCCCTGGTTGATACCAAAGAGCATCTGCTGCTTATTGATGGTGTCGTCCAAGGAATTTAAACGGTCCATCTCTTTTTTACAGCGGTGTAACCAGCGGGTTGTTCTTGCCACGGAATCTTCCATGTATTTACGAGCTGCCGTAGACGGCGGACACTCGTCAAATGCCATGGCAATGGTAGATGCCAGATTGGACTGAATCTGCATGCTTTCTTCCGGACCCATGAAAATTTTTCTGCCGTCTACGTGGGACTGGAAGGTAACACCCTCTTCTTTAATTTTACGAAGCCCTGCCAGGGAAAATACCTGGAATCCGCCGGAGTCGGTGAGGATTGGCTTGTCCCAGTTCATAAACTTGTGGAGACCGCCCAGCTGCTTGACTACTTTATCACCAGGTCTTACATGAAGATGATAGGTATTGGACAGTTCTACCTGTGTGCCGATTTCCTGCAAATCCATAGTGGAAACCGCCCCCTTAATAGCTGCTGCCGTACCGACATTCATAAACACCGGTGTCTGAATGGTGCCATGCACCGTGGTAACTTCACCACGCTTTGCATTACCATCTTTACAAATCAAACGATACATGAACTGCATTCCTTTCTATACAATAGTTTGCATCTATATTAGTATAACCATAACTTGAACTTATTTCAACTAATTTTTCTATAAAACTCACACATTTGCCCTACAAATTTCACCACAGAAAAAGAGGCTGTGTCAAGGAAACTACCTTTGGCACCGCCTCTTCCTCTTATTTTCGTCTGTTACTTGCAAATTTGTTTCTGCCGGAGGTTACGCAATTGCGTACTTTTCCAGCAACTGATCAAACTCACTGTTGCTTCCCTGACTGAAAATCATTACCGGGTAAGTTACGAGACTTAATACACCTAAAAAGGATTTTGCGTCTACGATTACCTTGTTGAATCTCACATCAATGTCAAAGTCGCATTCGGATGCTGCAGCAACGAATTCCTGCACTTCTTCCGGAGCAGTAAGCTTAATTAACTTTCTTGCTTCCATTTCTGACTCTCCTCATTAAAAAAATGACCCATCATTATATAGTGTCCTGTTGACACCGGAACAATTTTTTCGTATTTTTTCGAATCAATTGTCTAAAGCAAGTTATACCACGAGAATGGCAAAACGTCAACATTTTTTACAGATCTGTTAGAAGTTGCTTACTAAAAATGCAAGAAAAAAAGCCCTAAGCTTACGCTTAAGGCTTAACAGGGGATGAGAGAATCGAACTCCCGCTAAAGGTTTTGGAGACCCTTGTCATACCATTTGACCAATCCCCTTTGCAACACTGCCATGCTATTTTACACCATGGCAGTGCGTTTTGTCAAGGTCTTTTTCTGAACTATTTCATTTTTCTTGAAAAATTCCTACAATACAACAATTTTCATTGTCCATATTCTGCTACGCTGTTTTATAGCAGTGCTGCCAGTTCTCTGATATTACCCACTTCTATCAAGCGGATATTTGCCGGCTTTCCGTCGATATTCCGCGCACTCTTTGCCTTTGGAACAATGCAGACCTCATAGCCCAGTTTTTCAGCTTCTTTAATGCGCTGGGACAGCATGCTGACACTGCGCACCTCGCCGGTAAGACCGATTTCACCAAAAGCAATGGTTTTACTGTCTACCGCTATGTTCTTATAGCTGGAAAGCAGGGCAAGCACAATGGCAAGGTCAATTCCCGGTTCAGTAATTTTCATGCCGCCGGCAACGTTGACATAGGCATCACAGCCAGCCATGGAAATGCCGAGACGTTTTTCCATGACTGCCATCAGTAAGTTAACGCGATTGTAATCCACACCTGCCGCGGTACGACGGGGCATGTTAAAATTGGTCTGGCAAACCAGAGCCTGCACCTCCACCAGAATCGGCCTGGTGCCCTCCATCACCGTAGTGATGACAGAACCCGGTTCCTCCTCCGGTCTCCCTTCTAACATATATTCCGACGGATTGGTTACTTCCGTAAGTCCCGCGCCGGACATTTCAAACACGCCGATTTCGTTGGTAGAACCAAAACGGTTTTTTACCGCCCGCAAAATACGGTATGCTGCCGAATTATCGCCTTCAAAATAAAGCACGGTGTCCACCATATGTTCTAACATTCTGGGACCTGCCACCGTTCCTTCTTTGGTTACATGACCGACAATAAAAATAGAGATTTCTTTTTCCTTGGCCAGGCGCATCAGGCTGGCGGTAGCTTCCCTTACCTGGCTGACAGAGCCCGGCGCTGAGCCAACCTCTTCCCGATACATTGTCTGGATGGAGTCAATAACCACCACTTCCGGTTTTTCCTTTTCCAAGGCAGCTTCAATGAAATCTAGGTTCGTTTCCGAAAGCAGTAATACCTCTCCCGGGAACTTGCCAAGGCGGTCCGCACGCATTTTAATTTGCTGGGCAGATTCCTCTCCGGAAATATAAAGTACCTTATGCTCCGCGCTGATTTCCCGGCACATCTGAAGCAGCAGCGTGGACTTTCCGATACCCGGATCGCCACCCACCAGCACCAAAGAGCCTTTGACAATACCACCGCCCAGCACCCGGTCGAATTCCCGGATACCGGTTAGAGTTCTTTCCTCTTCATCGGAAGAAATTTCATTTAAAGGCAAAGGCTTCGCGGCATTTGCCCCAAAGCCCGATGTCATTCCTTTTGGTTTTGTTTGTACCATTGGTTCCTCTGTAAAGGAATTCCAGGCCTTACAACCGGGACACTGTCCCAGCCACTTGGCCGACTCATAACCGCATTCCTTACAGAAGAATACTGTTTTTGCTTTTGCCATTTACCAATACCCTCTTAGATACGTTCAATTACAACGTTCTGTGGCTGTCCGGTTGTTAAATCCACACTAATTACCAGCTTGCCGCCGATATTGGTAGACATATTTCCGAGATTGATGCCATCCACCAGTACACGGTATTCCTTTTCCTCTTCTAAATCAAGAGTAATCTGGGTATGGTCATTACCTTCTACCAAAAAGCTTACCTTTTTCTCATCTGCCAGGAAGCCTTCTACCTTGGTGCCCGGAACGGACTCGTATACGAAAGAACCGTTCTTTTCTAACTTTGTAATTTCTTTAAAAGTTTTAATCTTATATAAGTCGCCCTGATGCGGATAATCGGATAACTTTGCCTTTTCAGCCAGGGTATAATCGCCAAAACCGAGACCACCGTTTTCACATACAAAAATCAAATCTGCCATTTTGTTTTCTCCTTTGCTTTCTTTCTATTTTTCCTTTGGACTTCTCACCCGGAGCACCGGTGTTCCTTCCTTTACGGAAAGGGTTACCGTATCGCCCTGTTTTACTGTTCCCTTAATAATTTCTTCCGCCAGCATATCCTCGATATGGGTCTGCACCGCCCGGCGGATTGGTCTTGCACCGTATTTATCATCAAATCCCTTTTCCAGAATAAATTCCGTCACGGACTCCTGCAGGTTCAGTTTGATGTTTAACTGCTCTTTGCAACGCTTTTTAATGATATCCAGCTGGATTCCCGCGATTTGACGAAGGGTATCTTTCGTCAGGGAGTGGAATACGATGGTTTCATCTATACGGTTTAAAAATTCCGGTTTGAATGCCTTTTTCACTTCTTCCATAACGTTACTGCGCATCTTTTCATAGTCTGCCTTTTCGTCTGTCTGGCTGACAAAGCCCAAATGTTTTGGCTGCATGATTACACCGGCGCCGGTGTTGGAAGTCATGATAATAATGGTATTTTTAAAGCTTACCTTGCGGCCCTGGGAATCGGTAATACGACCGTCTTCCAGTACCTGCAGTAAAATATTAAACACATCCGGATGTGCCTTTTCCAACTCATCAAATAAGAGTACGGAATACGGCTTGCGGCGTACCTGCTCGGACAGTTGTCCGCCCTCCTCGTGACCTACATAGCCCGGCGGAGAACCGATAATCTTAGATACACTGTGCTTTTCCATGTATTCGGACATATCAACGCGGATCATGGCATTTTCGTCACCGAACATAGCCTCCGCCAATGCCTTGGACAACTCGGTTTTACCAACACCGGTCGGACCCAGGAATAAGAAGGAACCGATTGGACGGTTCGGGTCTTTTAATCCTACTCTTGCCCTGCGAATGGCCTTTACAATGGAAAGAACTGCATCATCCTGGCCTACCACACGCTTCTTTAATACCTCCGGAAGCTTCTGCAGGCGCTCACTCTCTGCTTCCTGAAGCCTGGATAACGGAATACCCGTCCAGGAGGAAACAACCTCTGCAATCTGCTCCTCAGTCAGTACCAACCGCTCTGCGTTCAAAGCCTCTGCCTGCTTTTTCTTTCTGCGGGCCAGCTTCTTTTCTATTTTTTTCTGCTCTTCGGAAAGCTCCCCGGCCAGATCAATTCTGCCGTCGATTAATGCTTCCTCCTTGGCAAACTCTAAATCAGCAATTTCTTTTTCCAGTTCTTTATCCTTATCGGAAATAGTGAAGGACTTTAAGTGCAATCTGGATGCAGCTTCATCCATGGCGTCAATTGCCTTATCCGGAAGGAAACGGTCATTGACGTAACGGTTGGTTAAGGAAACCGCCGCCACGATTGCCTCATCGGAAATTTCAATGGTATGATGGCTTTCATAGTTAGCGCGAAGTCCCTTAAGAATTTCTACTGCTTCCTCTTCGGTAGGCTCTTCTACTGCCACCGGTTGGAACCGACGTTCCAGCGCCGCATCCTTTTCCACATGCTTGCGGTATTCTTCTCTGGTGGTTGCACCGATTACCTGCAGTTCGCCTCTGGCAAGAGCCGGTTTTAAAATATTGGAAGCATCCATAGCTCCCTCTGCACCGCCGGCACCGATAATGGTATGCAGCTCATCAATAAACAAAATCACATTACCGGCAGTAATTACTTCTGCGATAACACGCTTGATTCTTTCTTCAAATTCACCACGGTATTTGGAACCTGCCACCATAGCAGATAAATCCAGGGATAAAATCTTTTTCCCCTTCATTAGCTCCGGCACGTCCCCGTTGGCAAGTAAGGTTGCCAGACCTTCCACCACTGCAGTTTTACCGACACCCGGTTCTCCGATTAAGCATGGGTTGTTTTTTGTTCTCCGGCACAAAATCTGAATCAGGCGTTCCATTTCTTTTTGACGTCCTACTACCGGGTCTAATTTATGTTCTTCCGCAGAAAGAGTTAAATCCCTGCTGTACTGTTCTAAGGTTGGGGTGGAAGATTTCTTAACTCCCTTGCCCCGGCTCATGGCAAACTCTGCCTTTGCCGCAACCATATCGCCACCCATTAGGAGTACAATATCAGTAAACACCTTCTGTACGTTTATTTCCAAAGTATTTAAGAGACGTACCGCCAAACACATTCTTTCTTTCAAAAGTGCCACTAAAATATGTTCGGTTCCTGCCAAACGCTCTCCGTATGCATTTGCTTCCTGTTCACTTTGCAAAAGCACCTTTCTTGCCATCGGTGAAAAACTGTCCTGTCCGTCCGGTTCTTCGTTTCCGCCAAGCACAATCAGTTTGTTTGCCAGCTCCAGTAATTTTTCTGTCTGTACGCCGTTGGTTAATAAAATATCTTTTGCCACACCATCACACTGGGTCAGGGCAATTAACAGATGCTCTGTACCAATGTAGCTTTGATTCATCTGCTCTGAGAGCTCATATGCCACTGCCAGCACTTTCTGTGCATTCGGTGTAAACTTTTCTTTCATTTCTTTTCTATCCTCGATTCTTACGTCGTATGCATAACCACAAGATAATCATCAAAAGCACAAGACATATGCCAAACAAAAGTGCCACCGCAAAAGTAAGCATGGACTGATGTGCCTCATACTCCTTTATTGCCTGCTTTAAGCTGTCATCATTGCTTTGAATTACCTGGGTTACCACATATTCTTCTTCATTTACCCGCTGCAAGGTCTGTTCTATCCGGTCATACCGGTACCAGTTCACTTCTCCTGCCTCGTTTTTTAATACTAATAAAAGAAATTCCTCCGGATTTTCTCCCTGCTTTACATAAGCTTCTGCCTGAATTTCATTAATCATCAGGGTTGTCTGCACGTAGCCATCCGGAAGTTTGAAATCTTCCGGTTTCTCACATATGGTATAGGTATGATACTCCGTTACTATCGTCTGTTCTTCTGTTTCTTCGAAAGAAATGCCCGGTGTTAAAGTAAGCACCGGCTCTTCCGGCTCCTGATTTACCGGTTCTTCCGGTTCATCAAACAGTTCCGCACGATACACATATATGGTGTACACTGTTCTGGAACCATCCTCTGCCGTAACGGTAATCAGTACTTCGTTGTTCCCGTGATTTAAATTTTTCCCGCCTGCCACTTCTACATTTGCCAGAGAATCTTCTGCAATAGCACTGACAATTACCATATCTGACATGTAATCCACTGCTGCATAATACTGCGTAGTTTCCGGTTGGAACGCCGGTGTCAGGGTTACGGTTTCCGGCTGGTCATCTACTACATGTAACGCTGATAATCTGCTGTTGCTTGAAGCAGAAAAAGACGGCAATACCTGAAATACCTTACTGACTCCTGTTACAGACATTTCCGTGCCGTCAGTATAACAATATACTACCGGGCGGTCATATAATGCCACTTCGCATTCTCCCTGCACTAACGCTTTAAAATAAATCCGGTAAGTTCTTTCCTGGGCGGAAGGGGATGCTCCGATATCCGCAACCTTCAAAAAGCCGGCACCCCCTGTAATACAGGAGGCAGCCGAATAAAATTCAAATATGGTATCATCGTAGCTTAAAAACGCTTCAAAATCACCAATAGTGGCATCTGCCTTGATGGTAAGTTTCACTTCTACCGTATCACCGGCATGAATTTCTTCCGTATCGGCAGTAAGCGTAATTGTTGCACTGGCAGCCTGCACGGACTGTGCCGGAAACACTGCCAGCAACAACAATAACATCATCACTCCTGCGATTACCCTATTCAGTTTTTTACTAAAATTCCTGTTCATTGCAGAAGTGTCCTTCCAATAATTATTCCTGTCTTACGACAATAATGATATAATCTCTCATATCTCCGTTTTCAGCTACGCTGGTTATTGTAATGGTATTGGAACCATAGCTTAAACCATGGAAACCGGTATTCAATACAATTGCCTTGCTGCTGACTGCATCTGCCTCAATCTGAAGCAGTTCTTCATCAGAGTCTACAACCAGATAGTATACCTGGTCAGTCTTTAAATTAAAGGTAGGCGTTAACTGTAAATCATTACCGTCCGCATCATAAACCGTTAATGTCTTTAACCAGTTATTCGGATTGGCAGCCGGACTCGGCGCCGCTACCGGATTCTCCGGCATATTGTAATATACCGGAATAGAAAATACAATCGGAAGATCCTCCATATCCTTATACGCACTGGCTGTTTTTTTAGATTCGGAATACGGAGCCTCCACATTGGCCATGTACTGATGATAGTATGTGGAATTGTCCGTCACATTAAACTTCTGAAGGTAAATGGTATCCTGTCCGCGGTTGATATAATTTGTTCCAAGAATATATGCACCACCTACAATCGCATTGTAAGGATTTGTCCACGGAATTAAGGACGCATCGTTCAATTCATCATTATTACTTGCACCATTTTTTGCATATTTCAAACCATTGATAATGGCGCCACCGGCAGCAGTGGAATGATATGCGCCGATGTTATAGAAATTATACAATCCTTTATATCCGGAAACCGTACCGGATACGCTGTTGCTGGCTGTTGTGGCACTGGTTACCACTTCCTGTTTTACACGGGATGCCAAATGATACGGACTGACTCCGGAATATTCTGCCGCCGCAATAAAGGTCTGGGCATAAGTGAGCATGTTATCAGAGCCATAGGCATCCTTGTACGTATAATACTGCTGTTGGAACGGTGTACTGCTTAAAATATTTTCTACACCGGCTTCATCCTGGTAAGCGGAAGCATAACGGAGTACTTCAAACATAAACACGTTGGAATCGTTCAGGAAATTTCTCGGATCCATGTAATAAGCAATGGCATCCCGGGATGCAGTCACCCAGGTAGAACCGTCGTAAACCACAAACTTATCTTTTGTCCAATCGTAAGCACCCGGCTCCAGAGACTTCCATTCCATTCCCTTGCTGCTCGGAATCAGATTCTTTCCTGCAATGCTTTCTTCGTCCAGAACAGTTTCCCAGTTAAGCCCGGTGTGGAACGCTTCAAAAATCCAGTTCGGATACTTTGCGTGAAGTTCTTTTAAGCGCACCTTATAACTTTCCGGAAAGCCCTGCTGGTCCAGATAATCTTCAAAATCCATGTCACTGGTATAAATATTCCCACTGGAAGTGCTTAATGAACCAGGTACATAGTTTTTATCAAACTCTGTAATCCACATGTCCGGAATATATCCATAATAAACTTTGCCCTTGTACTGGAAGCTTACATGACGATATAAGTTATTGCTGCTGTCGATATATTTTTCATATAGGGTTAATTCTTCATCACCGTATAATGTGATAAAAGAACCGTTTTTGTCATAAACCAATTCATACGGGAGCACCGGTTCCACATAGACTACAACCAAACGGTTGTACTCATTCGCGGTACATCCGTATCCGGTAACTTTACCCGGACCATTTATAGGAAAAGTCCTGTCCTCTGTTCTATGCACCGTTTCATCTGTTGAGCCGGATGGTACAGAGGTAGGAGTAGGTGTCACTTTTGTACCCGGAGTTGTTGGTTCAGGAGTTACTGTCGGAGTCTCTACTGGCCTGGGAGTCTCCGTCGGCGTAGGTGTTGGTGTAGCGGTCGGAATCGGGGAAGGAGTAATAAATGGGTCGCTGACTGCTTCTGTCAGATAAATCGGACCTTCCTGCACATAACCGTCATAAACCGTTCCGTCCTGCTTCGCCGCAATATGGAACCATTTTGTTTTATAATCCGCATCGGAAACTTCACCGATAATCCAAACCTCATCACTAAAGGTCAGATTTAATATTTTTCCGTCAGTTGTCTTGATATAGCTTCCTGTGGAGGACGCGCTGTTTCTGATACGTACTTTTTCCTCTACAATTTGAGCAGCAATAGGCTCATCAATGCTTGCAAACAGCTGAACTGCATCACTGGTTACATAGCCGTAAATAACCTCATCATTCTTCTTTACCGCAATACGGTACCAAATGCCGTCCTCGCCCATACTCTGATTGATTACCATAACCGGAGCATTTACTGTCAGATTCATTACAGCATCCGCTGTTTTGACAGAATCCGCCTGAAGCACCATACCCTCTTTCTGGATACGGCCTTGATAGAAGAAGAATGCAAAATCATCGTTAATGTCTTCTCTGGTAAGCATATCTTCCGGAGCCACCGTTGGCGTTGCGCCCTGGGTTGGCGTCGGGCTAGCGCTTGCATCCGGTGCTGCTGTAGGCACAGGAGTTGCCGTTGGTGTAGGTGTTTCGGTTGGCGCCAAAGCATCTACTTCAACATATTTGCTATGAACATAACCGGTCTGCTTTACACCATCTCTGGTAAAGGAAATCTGATACCAGTATTCTCCGTTAGATGCCTTCTTGGCAGAAAGAACCGTAACCTTTGTAGTTCTTACTACAGATGCCACTGCATCATAGGAGGTGCCGGCACCCTTTCTGACATTTAAACTGCTGGCAGTAACCGTACCGGTTCTTGGGAACGTTCCGTTTACCACATTTTCCGTAGAATCAATAGCCGGTGTCGGAGTAGCTGTCGGACTTGGAGTAGCGGTTGGGGACGGAGTAGCAGACGGAGCTGCCACAGCCACATATTTACTGCTGACATATCCTGTTTTTGCCGCACCGTTCAGATAGAAGGAAACTTTATACCAGTAAGTTCCTTCGGAATCTATTTTTACATTCTCAATTACCACGGCATCGCCGGACTTTAATGTTGTAATTAAAGTATTTTCCTTACCTGCGCCGTCTCTGACATTTAAGCCGGCTGCAGTGATAGTACCGGTTCTTGGGAAGCCTTCGGTTAATACCTCACCGGAAGTAGTGCCGGTGCTTGGAGCCTTGGTTGGCACCGGTGTTGCCGTTGGTGCCGGATCCGGATTAATATACTTACTGCTGACATAACCGGTTCTGGTTTCATTATTCTGGGTAAAAGTAATCTGGTACCAGTATACACCATCTACTTTCTTTGCACCTAACAGTTCTACCCGTGCTCCCTGGGAAAGCTTACCCACAATGGAAGTACCCACGGTTCCGGCACTGTTTCTGACATTTAATGTGCCTGCAGTTACTGTTCCTTTACGCGGAAAACCGGCAGTTACCACTTCATTGGAAGAAGAGGAGGAAGACGGTTTTGGTGTACTGGTTGGCTTTGGCGTTGGGGATGGGGTTGGTGTTGCGGTTGGTGCTGCTGTCGGAACCGCTCCTGTTGTAAGAATATGAGCTGCACTGACATATCCCTTCACTTTTGTTCCCTCAAAGCTGGCAGTGACATAATACCATCCGTTACTGCCGTAGGAAATGGCAACGCTGTCACCTCTGGATAAAAATACGGTTTTTCCGTTCACTTCTACCTTTGGATATTCCGTGGACGGGCCGGTACGTACAAATAAGGTGCTGGCAGTTACCGTACCGGACACTGCTGCACTGGCATAGGTACGGAATCCCAAACCGATTGCCAAAACAAACAGTAACACTCCTGTAAATATTGCGATGTATTTTTTAGAATAATTTTTCTCTTTCTTCATGGTTCCTCAATTCTGCCGGTTAGGCGCTCTTTTTCTAATTGTTGGGTTGCAGGGCAGACTACGCCCTTATATCTAGTATAACACATAATTCAAGATTAGAAAAGAGGTATGGCAGAGATGTGACACTTTTGTGAAAAAAATGTTACTGTTCACGCCAAATAATGGAAAAGGAGCATCCATCCGTCCATGCAGCCACTGTTTTCGCATGTAGTTCCTTCCGGACTCTTAAGCTTTGCAGGAGTTTTTAGCCAATCGGCCTGTCCGGGAGGTGGCAAAGGGATTTGTCCGGCGTTTTACTATAACTCCGTGGCGGAAAGAAAACTTAACAGGATTTGGTTTGCTAAGAAAAGTGCAAAGCACTTTTAAAAAAGAGAGGTGAAGGCGCTCTCGGATAAACACGTGTTTATCCAGAGACGCCCTTACCTCTCTTTTGTATAAAAGCATCCTCCGGATGCTTTTTGCAAACCAAATCAACGAAAATATCTTACATCCGCCACGTCAAACAAATAGCTAAAACGCCGGACAAATCCCTTACCTCCTTTGGCAAGCCTCTTGGAATCCTCCGCAAAGCAGCGAATGTCCGGACGGAACTACAACCTCAAACAAAAATGGTGCTGCATGGACGGCATGCCACATGTTTTCTTTCTTCCAAATTCCAACCCTTCGGCGTGGACATCACTCCTCCCCAATGAGTAAAACAGGGAGTTGCGAAGCAACGGCTGACGGCTTTGCCGGCAGGTTTTACGAATTGTGGGAGTAAATTCTTCCCGAAATATACCGTCTAAAGCATCGTTTAATCCGGCTGTATCACTTTTTCGGTGCATATTTTTCTTCTATTTCAGCAAATAAATCAACAAACTTTTCCGATATCTTTTCGTAGAATTCAATCCAGGATTCCGAAGAAGTATCTCTGCCTTTTGTCTCCCTTTTTATTCTGTCCCATTCCGCAGAAACATAAAGGTCACACTTCAATTTAAAATATTCCCGATGGTACATCAGGCTTCTCCAAATTTCACTGTCTTCTGCCTCTGTATCCTTTTTATCAGTTTCCACATACTGAATTGCAAGTTCAACAATTTTTTCGCCAAGCTCAATCAGTTCTTTATCCGCATAGAAATTCCGATGTAAAATCATACCTATTGTTTCTGCTGCCTGACAGGCATCTTTTATCATTTCCACCGGTTTTTCCTGCATTTTAAGCAACTCCGGCATAGTGTTTGTAATTAATTTTTCACCACATTCTTTTAACTGTTCCGAGCGCTTGGATCTATAATTCGTGGTAACTGCAATTATGTTTTGGCCATGTTGCAGCTTTCGGTTCTGAAACGCTGATATTAATCCTAAACCTAAAGTAATTGTAATTGTCACAATCTGTAATACATAGCTTAATGTCATTTTTTATGCCTCATCAATTGCCTTACCGATATCGTTTCTCTTGTACTTATTGGCAAAATCAATCCATTCAGTTGCCTTGTATGCGTTTGCTCTTGCATCCTTTAAGTCAGTGCCGAGAGCGGTCACTCCAAGAACACGTCCGCCGTTGGTGACAATCTTACCCTCGTTGAACTTGGTGCCGGCGTGGAATACATAGTAACCGTCCTTATTCTTGAAATTCTCAAAGCCGGTAATTTCAAAGCCCTTGTCGTACTTTTCCGGATAACCGTCGGAAGCAAGTACCACGCATACTGCCGCATTGTCCGCAAAGTCCAGCTCAATCTGATCAAGTGTGCCATCCACACAAGCCTCAAATACTTCTACGATGTCATTGTTCATACGAGGAAGTACTACCTGGGTTTCAGGGTCGCCGAAACGGGCATTGTACTCTAATACACGAGGACCGTCCGGAGTCAGCATAAGACCAAAGAAAATAATACCCTTAAACTCTCTGCCTTCTGCTGCCATGGCATCCACGGTTGCCTGATAAATATATTTCTTACAGAATTCATCCACTTCTGCTGTGTAGAACGGGCTTGGAGAGAAAGTTCCCATACCTCCGGTATTTAAGCCCTGGTCGCCGTCCTTAGCACGCTTGTGGTCCTGGGCACTGGTCATGATGCGGATGGTCTTGCCGTCTACGAAAGATAACACGGAAACTTCGCGGCCGGTCATGAACTCTTCGATAACAATGCGGTCACCGGCAGAGCCGAACTGCTTGTCGGTCATTAAGGACTTAACGCCGTCCTTTGCTTCTTCCAGTGTATTGCAGATAAGAACCCCCTTACCGAGTGCCAAACCGTCTGCCTTTAATACGATAGGAAGCTTTGCGGTTTCTAAATAAGCCAGTGCAGCTTCCGGAGAATTGAACACTTCGTACGCTGCTGTTGGAATATTGTATTTCTTCATTAAATCCTTGGAGAATGCCTTGGAGCCCTCTAAAATAGCCGCATTCTTTCTTGGTCCGAATACCTTTAAACCTCTTGCCTCGAATACGTCAACCACACCTGCTACCAGTGGATCATCCATACCGATAACGGTTAAATCAATCTGGTTTTCCTGCGCAAAATCAGCCAGCTTTTCTAATTCCATAGCACCGATGTTGACACACTCCGCATATTCTGCAATACCTGCGTTACCAGGCGCACAATAAATCTTTTCTACTTTCTTGCTCTGTGCAATTTTCCAACAGATGGCATGCTCTCTGCCGCCGCTGCCGACTACTAAGATTTTCATAATAAATCCTCCTTCATTTATCTGCATGTCTATAAAGACGAAAAGCTATACCCTTAGCGGAGCGGTTGCTCCGCCAAAAGTATAGTCCTAATAAATTTCTATTTACTTAATCCAAGCCTTACCGTCTTCCATTACAACTCTGCCGTTTGCAATGGCATCAATGGCCTGCGGAAGAATCTCCCACTCTGCCTCTACCATAACACGCTTCTGCAGAACTTCAGCAGTATCACCCTGCTGCACATACACGGCCTTCTGAAGCAGGATTGGTCCGGTATCGGTGCCTTCATCCACAAAATGCACGGTGGCACCGGTCACCTTGTTGCCACGGGCAAGCACAGCCTCATGCACCTTGAGTCCGTAATAACCTGTTCCGCAGAAGGATGGAATTAAGGACGGATGAATGTTGATTAAACGGTTTCTGTATTCCGCAATTAATGCCGGTGGGATAATTACCAAAAAGCCCGCCAGAACCACTAAGTCCGGATTGTATTTTTTAACGCCGGCAAGAAGAGCCTCGTTAAATAAATCTCTGTTTTCAAACTGCTTTGGGGAAATGCACTCCGCAGGAATACCTGCATTCGCTGCACGCTCCAGGGCATAGGCGTTTGCATTGTTGCTGATGACTGCCGCAATCTTTGTATTGGTAACGGTACCGTCCGCAATTTTATCCATGATAGCCTGGAGGTTTGTTCCGCCGCCGCTGACTAAAACAACAATATTTAGCATACGGTTACACCCTTTTCGCCTTCCTTAACTTCACCGATAATGTATGCTGTTTCACCTGCTGCCTTAAGAAGATTTACTGCCTTGTCAGCATCTGCCTTATCTACGGCAACAATCATACCAAGACCCATGTTGTAGGTGTTGTACATCATCTGCTCCTCAATGTTACCATCTTTAGCTAACATCTTGAATAATGCAGGAACTTCATAGCTGTTCTTGTTAACTACAGCATGAACGCCATCCTTTAACATTCTTGGGATGTTCTCATAGAAGCCGCCGCCGGTGATATGGCTGCAAGCCTTTACCTTTACATTACCTGTCTTTAAGGAGGACAGAGCCTTTACATAAATCTTAGTTGGTGTAAGAAGAGCTTCACCAAGGGACTTGCCAAGGCATTCATGGTAAACTTCCAGAGCCTTTCTTTCCATTGGGAATACCTTACGAACTAAGGAATAACCATTACTATGTACACCGGAGGATGCGATACCAACTAAAACGTCACCGGCCTTAAGGTCAGCACCGGTAATCATTTCGTCCTGGTCAACGATACCTACCGCAAAACCTGCAAGGTCGTACTCATCTTCCGGATAGAAGCCAGGCATTTCTGCTGTTTCACCACCGATGAGAGCAGCACCTGCCTGCTTACAGCCTTCTGCTACACCGCTAACGATGGTAGCAATCTTTTCAGGAATATTCTTACCACAAGCAACATAGTCAAGGAAGAATAATGGTTCACCGCCGGCACAAGCCACGTCATTTACACACATGGCAACACAGTCAATACCGATAGTATCATGTTTGTCCATAATAAATGCCAGCTTTAACTTAGTACCAACACCGTCTGTTCCGGACAGTAAGGTTGGCTTTTTCATGTTCATGAATGGGGTAAGGGAGAATGCTCCGGAGAAACCGCCGAGACCGTTTAAAACTTCACTTCTCATAGTTCCCTGTACGTGCTTCTTCATCAGCTCCACTGCCTTGTAACCTGCTTCAATATCAACTCCGGCTTTCTTGTAATCCATGATAATCCTCCTTGTTTGTGGGTTAATCTTTTACTTCTGTTTGCTTGTTTCTGTTCACACAATAACAAGCTTTGTCCTCATTCTATCATATAATTCCAAGATTTCCTATCCCTATTTTATTGAAAAATTTTAAGTCGATTGATAAGAATTGCTTATTATATCATGAGAAAAAATTACAAATCTTCTATTTGATTTTTACTTCCTAACATATCCTCCACTATTTCTGCTGCACAGCGAACCATTTCCGGGCAAATCGTTTTGAATAAGCCCAATTCCCTACACTGCTCTAACTCTCCCTGTTTTGATAAATCATGTCCCAGCAGTTCTCGACATACTACCGTTCCTTTTTTCTCAACGAATCGATTCATAAACTCATCCGCCATCCGATGTGCCAATTCTTTCTTTTCCCATGCTGTTCCGTCAGAAAAACCATATTTCAACCCTAATGCCATCAATGCTCCGGAAACAGCGCCACACATTTCACCTTTTCTTGCACCTGCGCCAAACTGGGTTGATATTTTCAATGCCAGTTCTTCCGGAATACCATATTCTGTTGCAAAGGTTGTAAACACCGCCTGTGAACAACAAAAACCATTATCAAAATAAGTCACCGCCTTTTCTACTTTTTCACTACCCATGTTATTTTTCCTCCGCTTTTGTGCATGCCTCATTGTATAATTCCAAAGCCTCTACTACCTGTTCTCTCTTTTCCTTAGGAATATGCTCTAAAACTGCTTTAAATTTAAGATACATATCATTCTCTATTTTCTCAAAGCGCTCCTGTCCTTTAGGTAGTAGATTTAAAACAACATAGCGCCTGTCTTCTTTCGAAGGTTCTCTTTCCACAAACTCCTTTTGAACCAATTCCTCTACAGAACGGCTGACTCCACTTTTATCCACCCGGAGAATTTCCGCCAACTCTTTTACCGATATTCCCGGCTTTCTTCCAATTTCCACAATAATAAAACACTGCGCCGTGCTTATTCCACAGCAACAGCAATCCGACTGATTCATATTACCCAGATGACATTCCAACTGCCTTGTATATTCACGAAACTGTTTTACTAAATCCATAATGCACACTCCTTCTACTGATTTTATCTCAAATTGTACTTCATGTAGTTGCATATGTCAACTATTTATTTTGGCAACTATTTTTCCGACAACATCTCATGCTTCAGAATCCACTGCGAAAACCTACGCAAAAAGGGATTTCTACAACCAAATATTTTCTCTTTATAGTATCTAAGTGTACCGACATCTCAGCCGATAATATCCGTTTCCGACGAACGAAATGATTTTTTTCTTTTTGTCCGTCGGAAACGGATATTGTCGGAGGAGTCAGGCGGACACAGATACTATAAAGAGAAAATATACTTGTAGAAATCCCTTTTTATCGCAATCTTCGCAGCACAATTCTACGGCACTTATTCTTCGCTCACGCATTCCAACTTACTCACACTAACCTCATAAGCCGTTCTCTTTTCAAACTCCGTTTCAGAAATCTTCTTCTGATACTCCCTGCTCTGGATTCTTCCCCAGATTTGGATGTGCTCACCCACCTGGAACCCGTCTGCATAGCGGGCATTTCTGCCCCAGCAGATGCATGGAATATAATCCGATTTACCATATGGGCGGTTTACTGCCAACAACACATCTGCAATTTCACGGCCCAGTGGGGTCTTTCTATAAATAGGGGGCTTGCAGACAAAACCATCCAAAAAGATATAGTTCGGACGCACTTCCTCTGTCGGCTCCTCCATAATTTCAATTTCCCTTGCAAATACAGAAAGCACCAGACGGTTTCTGCTTTCTTCATGACGGTTATAAGAACGGAACTGACCATTAATCACCGCCTGCATTCCTGTGTAATCTTTTTTTACATCCACCAGACGCTCTGATACCATAATCGGAATAATGTCGTTGGACTCACTGAGTCTTCCGACGGAGATATCCATCACGTAAAATCCTTCTCCAAATACATCGTGGCTGAATGTAAAGCCTCCCATAATCTCTCCGGCGATTGTCACCTGGTTATTATCAAATACCTTATCTGTCATGTTGTATTACTCCCTTCGTTTTATCCGGTATTTCATTTTTAGCAGTTTCATTTTACATCAACCCAATAATTTCCAAAAGTTGTAAATTTTATTTTTACCAATTTTTGTAAAACATTTTTCTCGGTTTTTCGACATAATTTTACTTCTGCAAAATCTCTCTACAACTCTATTCTATGCAAAACCCCTTATTTTAAGCATAGTTTCACAAAAAATCCTTGAAAATCCGGAAAAATGTGCTATAGTTAATAAGTTGTATATCACAAAGTACCTATTCCGTCATAAAAAAGGAGATTTCCTATGAAAACCAAACGTGAAGATATTCGTAACATTGCCATCATCGCCCATGTCGATCATGGTAAAACAACTCTCGTAGATGAATTATTAAAGCAAAGCGGCACCTTCCGCCAAAATCAGGAAGTAGCGGAGCGTGTCATGGACTCCGGTGATATCGAAAGAGAACGCGGTATTACCATTCTCGCCAAAAATACCGCCGTATATTACAATGATGTGAAAATCAACATCATCGATACTCCGGGACATGCAGACTTCGGCGGTGAAGTAGAACGTGTTCTTAAAATGGTAAACGGCGTAATTCTTGTGGTGGATGCGTTTGAAGGCGCTATGCCACAGACTAAATTTGTATTAAAGAAAGCATTGGAATTAAATCTCCCGGTTATCGTCTGCATCAATAAAATCGACCGTCCGGAAGCACGTCCGACCGAGGTTATTGATGAGGTATTGGAGCTCTTTATTGACCTGGATGCTTCCGATGAGCAACTGGACTGCCCGTTCGTTTTTGCATCCGCAAAGTCCGGCGTTGCCATTTTAGAGCTTGGCGATACTCCGGAAAACATGAAGCCTTTATTTGAAACAATTTTAGAGTATATTCCTGCGCCGGAAGGTGACGAAGAAGCAGGTACCCAGGTACTCATCAGCACCATCGACTACAACGAGTACGTTGGCCGTATCGGGGTAGGTAAAGTGGATAACGGAAAAATCCGCGTCAACCAGGAAGTGGTTATGGTAAATGCCCACGAGCCTGAAAAACAGCGCAAGGTAAAAGTAAGTAAATTATATGAATTCGAAGGCTTAAAAAAGGTAGAAGTTACCGAAGCCGGTGTAGGCTCCATCGTAGCAATCTCCGGTATTTCCGATATCCATATCGGTGACACCTTATGTTCTCCGGAAAACCCGGAACCGATTCCGTTCCAGAAAATTTCCGAACCTACCATCGCCATGAATTTCATTGTAAACGATTCTCCGCTTGCCGGTCAGGAAGGTAAGTTTGTCACCTCCCGTCACTTAAGAGACCGTCTCTTCCGCGAGTTGAACACCGATGTCAGCCTCCGTGTGGAAGAAACCGATACCACCGAAGCCTTTAAAGTTTCCGGCCGCGGCGAATTGCATCTTTCCGTTTTAATCGAAAACATGCGTCGTGAAGGCTTTGAATTTGCCGTAAGCAAAGCAGAAGTTCTTTATAAAGAAGATGAGAACGGCAAAAAGCTGGAACCGATGGAATTAGCTTACATTGATGTTCCTGACGAGTTCTCCGGCAGTGTTATCGAGAAGCTCAGCAACCGCAAGGGCGAGCTTATGAGCATGTCCACCGCCAGCTCCGGTTACACCCGTCTGGAATTTTCCATTCCGGCCAGAGGTCTTATCGGTTACCGCGGTGAATTCATGACCGATACCAAGGGTAACGGTATCTTAAATACTATTTTCGACGGTTACGGTCCTTACAAGGGAGACATTGCTTACCGCAAGCAGGGTTCCTTAATTGCTTTTGAAAGCGGTGAAGCCATTACCTACGGTCTGTTCAATGCCCAGGAACGCGGCACCTTATTTATCGGACCGGGCGAAAAGGTTTACTCCGGTATGGTTATCGGCCAAAACGGCAAAACCGAAGATGTAGAAATCAATGTCTGCAAGAAAAAGCAGCTTACCAACACCCGTTCTTCCAGTGCAGACGAAGCACTTCGTCTCACTCCTCCGAAAATTTTAAGCTTGGAACAGGCTCTGGAATTTATCGAAACCGATGAACTTCTGGAAGTAACTCCAAAGAATTTAAGAATCCGCAAAAAGATTTTAGATCCTCTTATGAGAAAGAGAGCAAACCGAAATTCTTAAAAAAATTTTCAAAATCCCTTATCCGTGTTCGTCTGACTCCTCCGACAGTTGTTCGTTTGCAACGTACAACCGTCGTTTGAGATGCCGGACACTTGGATAAGGGATTTTAAAATTTTCTACTAAGATTCGGTTTTTTCGCTTCGTTTCAAAGTATCTGATATATATTTCTTTAAACCTTCCGGACGTTCTACGCCGGCTTTTTTAAAGCCTGCTTCATACTGCGTTTTCAACACTTCCGCAGACAAACGGTCTGCCTCTGTTTTCAAATGACGACGGATTCTTCGTTTTGCTCTGGATGCTAAAGCTTTTAATGCATTTGGGCTGTAACCGTTCAGTACCAGATATACCTGCTTAATGCAGTCCTGTTCTTCATCGGAAAAAGAGCCTGTTTCCGGCTTTATAAGCTTTATTCCATACTCCATCATTTGCTGATATAACCGCGGATAAATCAATGCCTGCCCCGGAGAAAAATCTGCTTCTTCTTCAAATAGTGGAAGCCCCCGTAACACCAGGGAGCAAATCTGTGCGTAATATAATACCATCATAACGCGGTACGGGGCAATATCTCCTTCTGCCAATGTCACCACATACTGCATGGCTTCCGTGGAACGGTCACAAAATATTTCCCTGTATACTGCTTTTTTCGTTTTTCGATAAGCCGTATCCGTTAATTTCTCTTTGTTTTTTTCTAATACATCGGCATACATCCATGGATTCTCTGCCAGTTGTTCAATGCGGGCAGCAAATTCCCGGTTGGGTTCCACTCCGTCCAAATAACGCATTACGGTAGTATCTCCCCAGCTCAAGAGTCTGGATAACGGTTTTTTCCCTATTTCATACCGCTGCATCATCCAAAGCAGCAGTTCCTTCGTCGTTTTCAATTTACAACCCCATCCCTAAAACAGTTTAATATTTACGGAATTCATTGATGTCATGGACAATAATTTTAATTCCTTTTATCAATTGGTCAAACAGTCCGGCCTGATATAAATTCACAATAATCATCCCCACCGGAATACCGATAATCATACCGATTACGCCTGCAAATTTATATCCGATAAACATATATAACAATGCTGCCAAAGGATTAATTCCTACGCTGTCGCCTACCATTTTCGGCTGGAGAATCTGCTTTACCAACTGGCATACCAAATACAGAATACCGAGGAAAATTGCCTGCTTATAATCACCTACTACAATGTCCACTACCAGCCACGGCCAAAACACCGCACCGGTACCAAACACCGGAAGAAAATCCAGAAAAGCAATTACAAATGCCAACAGGAAGGAATAGCTGATATCCAAAATTTCAAAGCCGATAAACATAATGATAACAAGAATAATCATAATTTTAAATTGGGCTTTAAAGTATCCGCCGACCGCTTTTTTAAAGCTGTCCATGATCATATGATAATAACGTTTTACGGATTCCGGCATTACTTTTGTCAGCCAGTCTCCCATGTTATCCCGCTCAGCCGTCAGAAAATAAGCGGCAAGCACGGTGATAATGGCAAAGAAAATAATCTCTACCACACTGCCCACATAGGAGCCTACCGCAGAAATGCCCGGAAGTTCTATACTTGCCAAAAAGTTCTGTGCCCAGGCCGATAAACTGCTCTGTAAGTTATCTAAGGTTTCCTGAAGACTCATCGGAAGCTTTTCCAATATGCCGCCTAATTTGTCTGTAAAATTATCTAATATGGTTGCCACCTCATTATACAGTGCAAAACGGTCCTCATATAAATTCATGATCTGCTTCACCAAAAAGGCTATCAGCAAATAAAGTACACCTACTACCGCCCCCAGAACCAACACAATCATAAACACCGAACTGTATTTTCTGGCAATCTTTATTTTTTTCTCCATAAAGCGCACAATCGGGTTGGCAATGGAAGAAATGACAAAGGCAATCACAAAAGGCATAAAAAAGCGCAAAAGCTTTGGTCCTAACAATACAACTAACAGGATTCCTACTACCGTCAGCAAAAAATTCACAAAAATTCTTGCATAAATTTTTGATTGATTCATTGTAATTCCTCCCTTCCGTCAAACATGAAATAAGCGTCTGGTCAAAAAAGTAATAAAGAATATAACAGATGCCACCAGCACCAGCATCGGTCCTGCTGCTACATTCAAATAATAGGACATTATCAATCCCAAGACCCCGGAAAACACAGAAATCATCACGGAAAACAAATGATACTCCCGGTTATTGGATGCAATGTTTCTTGCTGCCGCTGCCGGCAAAATCAGCAGGGCATTAATAATTAAAATGCCTACCCAGCGGATGGAAAGCATCACAATCAATGCCACCAAAACCACAAAGGCATTGTCTAACAAAGCAACCGGAATCCCCTTACTTTTTGCCAAACTCTGATTGATACCGATACTGTGCAGTCCATTATATGCCACACACCAAAAGATCAGTGTAACTACCAGTATAACCAGTAATCCGATAATTTCTTTTCCCGTAATACTCAGAATGTCTCCGACCAACAGCGCAGAATATTTGGAAAAATTACCGTTTCTTGATAAAATTGCCAAACCTACCGCTACGCTCAAAGAAGAAAATACAGAGATTACCGTATCCGAAGACACAATGTTTTTGTGACGGATATAATTGAGCAGCAGTGCGAATACCACCGCAAACAACATCATGGAAACACTGGTGTTTCCGATGCCGAACAAAACACCGATGGCCATACCGGTAAAAGCAGAATGCCCTAAAGCATCAGAGAAAAAGGCCATGCGGTGATTTACAATCAAGGTACCCAATATACCAAACAGCGGAGTAATAATTAACACTGCCAGTAATGCGTTTTTCATAAAATCATAATTCAGGAACTCAAAAAGCTGCATAACCAAACACCTCCTTGAATTCTTCACTACCCATTACTTCTTTAGCTTCGCCTTCTTTTAACACTGTGCGGTCTAACAGAACTACACTGTCCGCATACTCTGCCGTCAATTCCAAATCATGGGATACCAGAATAATGGACAAATCATATTGCTGCTTTAAATCATTTAAAATTTTGTAAAACAGTTTCCGGCCGTTCCGGTCAATTCCCGACACCGGCTCATCTAAAATCAAAAGATTCGGCACTGGAGTGCAGGCAATGGTAAGCAGCACTCTCTGCAACTCACCTCCGGACAAATCCCCTACTTGTTTATCAATCAAAGAAGCTCCGTCAAACACCTGCAGACGCTCCTTTATTTCCTCATAAAGCTTTTTACTCTTATGTAAAAACACCGGAACACGTGAGGTGTATGCTGCCACCAGGTCATACACACTGACCGGCGCATTTTTTTCCATATTCAAATGCTGCGGCACATAACCTACCTTCAAATTACCGATGGTATTATCCTTTAAATCACGGAATTCAATCAGGCCTTCATATGGAATTTCCCCTAAAATAGATTTAATCAGGGTAGACTTTCCCGCACCGTTTTTCCCGATAATAACAGTCAATGCCCCACAGGCAATGCTGAGGGATACGTTTTCCAAAATAGTTGTAGCACCCGCCCGGACATTTAACTTGTCAATTACCACCCGGTGGAATCCGCATGGCTTGGATTTTAACAGCTTCTTGTATGCATTTTTCTTGTAAACGGCCTGCTTTTCAGCTTCCACAAAGCGCCCCTTAATCCGGATACCCTTTGCTCCTTTATCAGCCATTTTTGTCTTTTTTTCCATGCTTTACCTCTTACTTAACAATGTCACGTATTGCATCCAGATTGTTCTGCATGCCCAGGACATACCCATCGGCGTTTCCCTCTCCGGTAGTCAGCGGATCTATATACACTGCTTTGGCACCGGTTTCCGCTGTAATTTTATCCGCATATTCCTTATTTGACTCTTCAATCAGAATCAAAGCTTCACCATGATACTTAATTTCCTCTATCAGCTCAGCAAGCTCGCCGGGACTTGGCTGTGCATTTTCATCCAGAGACACTTCTGCCAATACTTCCATGCCAAGGCTTTCTGCCAGATAAGCAAAAGCTTCGTGGAAAATCACTACCGGCATTCCATTTGACAGCTCTTTAACCAGCATCACTTCTTCTGATAACGTTACCAACTTTTCTTCATAAACTGCCGCTGCCCGTTGCAACGCCTTTTCCTGTTCCGGCATCAGACGGATAAGCTCCTGTGTCACGTTATCCAGCTGTTTACGGTATCGCTCTACATCCATCCAGACATGTCCGTTACCGGCCTGTTCCTCATGGTCGTGTTCGTCATGCTCCGCTTCCTCAGCATCTCCGTGATGGTGATGCTCTTCACCTTCCAGTAGGTCGATTTCATGAGAAGCTTCAATTACCGTAAGAGCGGCATTTTTCTGCATCACTTTTTCCATAAACAGCTCCATTCCGGCTCCATTAATCAAAAAAGCATCCGCCTGTTCCAAAGCCTTCATATCTCCGGAACGTAGCTGATAATTATGCAGACAGCCCGTGTGATTTTCCGTTAAATTGGAAACACTGATTCCCTCCACTCCGTCTGTCAGGTTTTCTGCCAAGACGTACATAGGATAAAACGATGTCACCAAAAGAAATTCCTCTTTATTCAACTGTTTACTGTCACCCGCCAGCAGGCATAACAGGTATCCTGCCAGGCTGAGCAGCACCATAACTCCCGTAAGGAAGCCTAGTTTTTTCTTAAACATATTTTATTCTTCCCTCTGCCATCTTCCGGAAGCACCACAAGGCAAAACAAGCCCGTTGCACTTTACCGGCAAACCGATTTCATCGGAGGCAACTACACCGCCAAACTTTTTCTGTAATTCCACGCCGAGCAAATAGCTTAGTACCGCCGGCTGTAAACCGGTGGTGTAGGAATTAATCAGGAAAAACAATGGTTCCGGCTTTAGTACACCGGTACAAAGCTTTACAAAATCGTGAATACTTTCTTCAATTTTCCAAATTTCTCCCTTTGGTCCCCGACCATAGGAAGGAGGATCCATAATCACCGCATCGTAAAGATTTCCACGGCGAATTTCTCTCTCTACAAACTTTACACAGTCATCCACAATATAACGGATCGGTGCCTCTGCAAGACCGGAGGAAGCCGCATTTTCTTTTGCCCAGGTTACCATGCCTTTCGACGCGTCCACATGGGTTACCGCTGCTCCCGCTTTGGCGGCTGCCACCGTAGCACCTCCGGTATAGGCAAACAGATTTAATACCTTAATTTCCCTGTTTGGGTTTTCCTTCTTTGCTTTTTTGATTTTATCACTGAACCAATCCCAGTTGACTGCCTGCTCCGGAAACAAACCGGTATGCTTAAAACTGAACGGCTGTAAGTGGAAGGTTAAGTCCTTGTAGTGAATATCCCACTGCTTCGGAAGATCGAAAAACTCCCAATCTCCGCCGCCTTTGTTACTTCTGTGGTAATGGGCATTCAGTTTCTTCCACTCCGGAATTTTCTTTTCTGTATTCCAGATTACCTGCGGGTCCGGACGAAGCAGGACATAATCGCCCCATTTTTCCAGTTTTTCACCGCCGGAAGCATCCAATACCTGATATTCTTTCCATCCATCTGCTATCCACATAAAATTATTTTCCTTCCTTTACTTCAACTTCATTCTTCGTTTCGGTTTTCTTTGGACAAAGCTTATGGTTTACTGCCATTCCGGCACCTAAAAGCACATAAAACACCGGCGTTACCACAATCAGGGAGTCATTGGCAAGTCCTGCTGCCATAAATCCTACGGAGCTCAAGAATAAAGCAAAGCCCATCCATTCCTCCGGCTTCCGGTACTCGCGGAAACAATACAGCTTGCAGCTTTTCACAAAATAAATAGCATAAAACACCAAAAATGCAAGAAGAGACAATACGCCTGTCTGCACTCCCATCTGCAAATAAAAATTATGCGGTCTTGTAAATAAGGTCCAATCAAATGCACTGCGATAACGGGCCACATAATCGTTCTGCGGAAATTCCAGCACAAACGTATCCGGACCGGAACCCACAATCAAATTATCCGCAAGAAGAGGAATCGTTCTTCCCCAGGAATAGCCTCGACCACTGGCTGCCTGCTCATATCCCGGAAATACATTTGCCGGAATCACACATTCATCCAGATTTCCCAGTTCATTAATGTATTTGTAATTTCCAAGTACAATCTGGTTTGTAAAATAAAAACTTCTGTCGTTAATATACAATCCAAAGGCATGTCTGTTTTCATACTGTGCGGTTTGAATTGCAATTTCATCCCCATTGTTTAAGGTAAAATAGCCATACGTTCTGTCCTCATTGTAGGATACTTCTTTCTGCTCTTCTCCTTCAAATGCCACATAAGCAAAATCCCCGCTGGAGGATATTGGCATCATTACTTTAAATTCTGTGTCCTTGTACAGCACACGCACGCCGTTTCCCGTGGTATCCACCCCTTGTACCGGATCCTCGGAAGGACGAAGTACAAACATCTCTTTCAAGCGGTTCACCATCAGAAAATCCCGTCGTGCATCTACAAACAGGAACACTGCACCCGCTGCTGCAACAACCGGCACAATCAGATACCAACGCTTCCAAAGTTTGCGCCCAAGAAATACCACCAGTACTACCGCAACCGCCACAATGGAAATCAAACCGGTTCGGGACTGGGAAGCAAACAGCATAACAAGTAAGCCCAGGAATGTGACTCCACAAACTGCCTTTTTCCAAACCGGACGGTAAATAATCAGCCCCAACAGCAAAAGCGGCGCATAAATTGTTACATACGTACCCACATAGTTTGGATTAAATAACGTTCCGTAAGCCATACCCACCGGGAAGGTCAGCCGTAACAGACCATAGTTATCAACATAAGCGTTTCCCGCAAACAAACGCTGTATTCCTTCCAGAAGCAGCGGATCCTTACCAATTGCCTGAAGCACCCCTAACAACGCCATGCACGCACTTCCTGCTATGGCAGCGCCAACCAGACCTTTAATATCTTCTGCGGATTCCACTACCAGGTATGCATAAAATACGGTCACCACATAGCCAAGCAATACGGTTGCCGGTTCTTTTGCATCCATGGAGCCGGTAAGGGAATACGTTACATTCTTTGAAAAAATTGTAGATAACACCACGCAGGCAAGATAAACAAGTAACGGAATAAATTTGTAAAAACTTTCCTTCCGGGTCTGCTTGTCCATATTCCAAAGCTTATATACCAGCATGCAAAGAAGCACAGCTGACAATACTATAAAAAATACCATTTTGCCGTTTAAAAAAATGTCCAGATACAGATCGTCCGAATTACTCCAAGGATATTCAGAAAGACCGGACCTGTCTATTTTTAAACGCAACACCAGTGGTAATACTGCAAGAATCAATTGCAACGGCAGTAACTTCCAGTTCCATACAGAACTTCTTTCCGCCGTATTTCTATTTTTATATTTATTGTTATTTTGCTTCATTTTAATGCCTCCTGCCAAATAAGCCTACTATCTCATAATATCTTATATTATAATGAACTCTGCATCAAAAGTAAATCATAAAGTATGAATTTTTCTTGACATTTCTCTTTTCCTTTTCTAAAATTAATTCATCGTATTTTTTCAGTTTTCCTTATCAGGAACAATTTCAGTTCTGTTTTTCCATATTTTTCCTTGGCCTAATCCACATATTTTATCCGCGGTGTCAATTTTGGTGTCAGTTCCGGTGTCAATTTGATGCCTTTTTTTCGTGCTATTCTTAACATGATAAAGCATGTTTTTACTAATTTTACAAATACTAAGAAAAAGCTTTATTAATTTACTTTAGTGGAAAGGAGCATTAACAACATGGAAAATGCAACAAAGGAACGGCGTCTGCCAAAGGGGATATCAAAGCGGGCAGACGGAAGATATCAGGGACGGTTTACCTTCCAGGGAGAGCGTTTTACGCTGTATGACCGGGATATCAAAGCACTACAGAAAAAAATGGCAGATGCCAAATACGAAATGGAACACGGTATTTATCTGAATGCCCAACACATGACCCTAAACACATTTTTTGAAACCTGGCTTAGGGAAATCAAGGAAAATACGGTCAAAGCAAATACATTAAGTGTATATATGGAAATCTATAAAATACACATCTCTCCTGCCCTGGGCAAACAGCAGGTTTCTTCCATCAATAAGCTGATGGTACAGCGTCTGCTGAATAACATGTCCAAAAACGGACTCAGTGCCAATACACTGGCGAAGACAAAGGCTATTCTCTATAGTATTTTCAAAGAAGCCATGGAAAACCGCATGATTTCTTATAACCCCTGCGAAAACATCACTATCCGCCGTGACAAAACAGAACGTCGGGTACTAAGCTTTAAAGAACAGCAGATATTTTTGGAAGCAATCCGCGGTAGCCGCTACGAAATGCTCTGTATCCTTGGTCTTTCCACAGGACTTCGTATCGGCGAATTGTCGGGGCTCAGATGGAGCGATATCAATTTTGAAGAAAAAACTTTAACCGTGGAAAGGACCTATATTTACCTTCACGATGTAAAAAACCATCAGATGAAAGATGAGTTCCATTCGCCAAAAACCAAAAACAGCTGCCGTACTATCCGCTTATTGGATTCCACCTTGTCTTTACTCGCTGTCCATAAAGAAAAACAGCGGAAAGAAAAAGCGGTTGCCGGTGAAACCTGGTGTCCGGTAGAGGGTGGTGAAGACCTTATTTTCACCACTAAAACCGGAGGACCTGTCCGGGGACTGAATGTAGCCGAAACTTTAAACAACTATGTCAAAAAAATAAATAAGCAGGAAGAGCAAAAGGCCGCTAAGGAGCATAGAGAGCCGGAATACTTTGAGCGGATTACGCCGCACACACTCCGGCATACCTTCGCTACCCGCGCATTTGAAAGCGGAATTCCGCCCAAAGTTGTGCAACAGATTTTAGGACACAGCAGTTTGGAAATGACCATGGATTTATATACCCATGTCACCGAGGATGTGCAATCCAAAGAAATACAAAAGCTGGCCGTCTTCTTTTAATAAAATTGGTGTCAATGTGGTGTCAGAGGCCTTTTTTTAAGGCCTTGGAAAGGCCTCTGCCACACATCGCAACATTGCATTTTTATTCACTTTTTTCAGTTTTTCCGCCTTGTTACTTAAGGAGGAAATATAATGAAACCTACTTTCAGAAAAGGCGCTTTCCTTTTAGCGTCTGCCCTGGTGATTTCTTCCGCCGCACCGGCTACCGGCCCTGTTTATGCGGCTAAGACATTCACCTATGCTTACCAGACCGGTGGTGAGGTAAGCAGCATTTCCCTGGAAAAGGGAGATTCCGTTGACTTAAGATTCATCGGTGTCAGCGACTACAGAAATTACTCCCGTTCCTGGGTAAGCTCCAATCCGGAAGTTGCTACTGTTGATGTAAACGGTGTTGTTACAGCAAAGGCAAACGGTAGCGCTGTCATTACACTCCGCGTCGGAGACGGTAGTGCCTATACTTCCGAAGGCGTTGTAATTACAGTCGGTGAAATTCCAACTATGGAAGTTACTCTCGGCACATCCAAGGATGCTACCTTTGACAAGTACACATTAGAACTTGGTGATACGGTAGACTTAAACTTCTATGGTGTAGTGAACTGGTCCACTTCTCTCTATTCTTCCCAGTGGCTTTCTTCCAACGAAACCGTAGCCACTGTAAGCAACACAGGTGTGGTAACCCCTGTAGCTCCGGGTACAACAACCGTTACCATTTCCATTACAAACAAAAACACCGGTAAGGAGCTTTCCGTAATTCCTGTGGAAATAACCGTTCCAGCTGCTGAGGCTTCCAAGGAATTTACTGCGCGCCAGACCAGTGATTCTGTTGTAACTTTAACCTTCGAAAACAAGGATATTACCGCATCCGACTTAGAGAAGGAGCTTTCCTTCTACTACTATGTAGGTGATGTAAAGATTGCGTATCCAATCAAGGTTGACTCCGTAAAGAACGGTGTTGCAACCTTAACGTCCTACGTAACCTTCACTGACGGAACCAGATACGGTTTTACTTATGGTGAAACATCTGCAGAATTTGTGGCAAGTATCGGCGAAGTAGCAAGCATTCAGTACGCCTGGAATTGCGACGGAGATGAATACAAGGCATATGCCGGCACTGACACAACCATCTCTTACAAACTGTTAAATGCTCACGGAGTAGATATTACCGCAACTGCCATGGCGCAGTCCGGTGCTTCTGTTATGTTTAACCTGTTAAAGGAATCCGAAAACGGTGATTTCTGGATTTCCGACTCCACAGAAGGCAAGCTTTTCTTCAATAGCGAAAATGCTATTGCCCAGGTGGAAATTGAATACATTACCGGCAAGTACCATCCGGAAACCTATGAACCAATCCCGGGACCAAAGACTGTAGCTACCATTGTCAGCTCCAAAGCTCCGGCTTACGGTATCAATGTAGCCGCAGGCGGCATTACCACTATTGTAAAGAACGCAGCTGCTGAAGGCGAATCCATCGACTGGAGCAAAGCATCCAACATCATTGCCCTTGGCGATGACGAAAAGAATTCCTTCCGTCTTGTGGCAAAGCTTACTGACACCAAGGGAGAGTCCGTATATACCGACACAATGGACGCTGAAAAGGGTACCTTCTCCTTCGCAACAACAAACAATGCTGTTCTTTACATTGCAGAGGACGGTACCTTAATGACCAACAGCACCGGTACAGTAAACGTTCTTGTCTACTTCACACCGGCAGGCAGCAATATCTCTTCCGTAGTTGCAGTACTTCCGGTAACTGTCAGACCGGCAAGAGCTATCAGCTCCCTTACACTGGACAAGAATTCCGATATCATTTCTACCGAATCCGGCAACGGTTTCAATGAAACAACCTTTAAGGTAACCTTAAAAGACCAGTTAGGTGACCTCATCGAAGGAGATATCGAAATTACAAGTAACTTAAAGAATCTTCCAAACGGCGTAACCGCTACCCCTGTTATCAGCGCAGTAGAAGGCGCAGACGGCGAATACACCTTCACCGTTACGGGCAGCCAGGAAAACCTCCCATCCGGTGCAACAGGCTATGCATATACCTTCACCGTAAAGGCAGGCAACCTGACAAAAACCTTCAATGTAACCGTAAAGAAACCTGCTTTTGACAAGAACAATAACCTGGTTATCTCCGGCTACAAGATTGAATTTACCGGCGACGATGACTTAAAGACAACCGACGCCAACGAAAAGCTTGCAACCGCAACCTTATATCTGTTAAGTAACGGTGTAAAAGCACAGGTGGCTGAGCTTTCCAAGAAGGAAGCTTCCGTTTCCAACATGTTAGCAGGCAATTACTACTATGCAGTAACCAAGGGCGGAAATACTGTTGAAGCACCGGTAGCAAGCGGTACAGCAATCCAGATTCCGTTAACTGACATCGTCGAAAAAGAAGTAGACGGCGGAAACATTAACGTAGTAGATAAGAGCAAGAACGGTACCGGTGTTTACACCGTAACCATCTACAAGGGTATCGGCTCTGTTGCCGGTGCTACCGCATCCGCTCTTACCCAGGTATCCAGAAACACCTTAACCGTTAAGGACAGCCAGGATTCCCTCTCCTATGCAGGAAAGAGCACCAACTCCTTCGCTTCTATCGACGGCGGTGCAGAACAGCTTGTCATGTCCAGCTTCAAATTTAAGCTTGGTGATACAGTTCTGGATGACAGCAGTGACTACAGCGGCATTAAGTTAGTAGTAAATGCAAATAAGGTAGAAGACGGCGGCATGTTAAAGCCGGGCAGCGTATGCTTCGTAAAGAGCGTTGATTTCTATGTAGAAACCGCAGCCGGCAGCAACACCTATGTAAAGTACACCGTGAATGTAAATGATTACGTGGAAGTAAAATAAATCATTGGGAAAGGCAAAAGAAAAATAAAAAGAAAACAGAAAAATACGATAAAACCCCGGGGCTATAAACGCCCCGGGGTTAATTTGTTTAGTCGTTTGCACCGATACGGATGGATTTATTGATTCCGCTTACGGTCTTCTTATAGGTCATGGTATAAGAATTGCTGCCTTCTACAGGAACTGCGAATTCAACACTCTTAACAATAACATAGCTGCCGTTAATGATGTAATCAACATCAGTAATCATTTCAGCTGTCATTTCTGTCCATTCCTTGCCGTCAATATCAAAGATGAACAGTTCTTCAATGATTTCACTCATGCCGCGTAAGTCATTATCACCTGCAACATCCAAAGATGTCTTGGAATTTCTTACGGTACGGTATGTAATGTTCTTTGTATTATCTTCTACAGTGAAGGAAGCTGTTAATGTTGTTGTTCTCGGAGTTGTGGATCTTTCCTCTACAATTCTGGTTGCCTTAACCGTATATTTACCTGCTGCCAAAGAATCCAGAGCCAGCGCTCCGCCGTTTGCCGGTGCGGAAACGTTAATCTTGATGCAGTTGTTTGCCTTATCAATATAAACACCAAGAGAATTTGCTCCTGCAGTTTCATCTACAGGCTTTCCGTCAGGACCAAGAACTAAAACATATACTTCACCTTCCTTACAGGAAGAAGTAAACTTATAATTTGTTGTATCGATTACATATAAATCATCGTAAAGACCGACTCTGATACCATTGCTGCTGGTCTTGAAGGCTTCGATTACTACGGACTGTGTTAATTCGCCCTTCTTTAACTCACCAAGCTTAATGGTTTCGGTGTCTGCTTCCAGATCCCAACCGGTTACCTTGATTTCACCGTTTGCCATAGCCGGGCTCTGTAATGTTGCGGTAATTGTTACCTTACGGTTTGTATTTGTTTCTGTTACAACAAAACCAACAGACTTTGTGGTTGTTACACTCTTGATGTTCTCAGCATTGATAACAAGGGTTGTGCCCTCTAAATATGCCGGAGAAGAAGTGCCGTATAAAGCATCATTTACAGCCTTTATCTTGGAAGAAAGCTCTAAATCGTATTCGCCGGTCCAGTCATTACCGTACTGATCCTTTAATAAAATTTCAACCTTTGCTTCACAGAATCTGTCTTCGAAGCCAGGAATTGCCTGAGAAGCAAGATTCACTCTTGTTTCCTCTGCGGAAATAGTGGAAAGCTTGCTTTCTGCAAGAATCTTCATCTGGCATACGCCAACGGTTCTTGTAGTGTAGTTACCACCGTTGTAGCCGCTGTCGGTAAGAGTTACCAGAACAACTGCACTGTTTACTGCCTGATATGGATAAATGGTGCCGTCGGTGTTCATAATCATCTGGTCTTCATTTGCTGCACTGAATTCAATGCCGTAACCAAACTTAGCAAATAAGCACTCGTAGTCATATACACTGTAAATGTTGTTTGCTACATCTACGCCTCTTTCATCGGTAACATAGAAGTTGCCGTAAGAGTCTGCTACCATGGCAACAAGCTTCGCATTTTCTGTACCGGAGATTACCTGGTGAACCGGCTTATTCCAGTCAATCTTATCAGACTTGGTGGTGTCGATAATGGTCCAGTTAACCACACGGTTCTGAATGCTGTAGTTTGGAAGTCTTGTGGATCTGATCGGAACTACATCCTTTACTTCCTTTTCGTTGCCGTAATCGTCATAATATGTATAAACTGCGGAAAGTACAACGGATACGTTTGGCGCGAAGAAGTTCAGTTCATCACCGCTTAAGCTTACGTTTTCTTCATAGCTGGAAGAGGAGAAGTCGTAAGTAACATAACCCTTGTTCTTGTATGTTTCTGTTACATCAATGTTACCGTAGTATAAGCGGTAATCTAAAACAACAGGAACATCAATTGCAATTTCTTCGTCATAAGCATATGCTACATTTGGTGTGCCGAGACACTCATAGGAAACATCGAGGCGGGTAGGAACACCAAACTTAACCTTGACTGTTTTACCAGGGTCTGCAGAGCCCGCCTTTACTACATACTGCTCGCCGTCTTCAAACGGATGAAGCGGAACAATACGTACTTCCGTACCGGAATTGTTAAGGGTTACACTTGCAATTTCCCACTTAACTTCAACAGTGCTGGAGCCTGCAGTAATCATCTGATATAAAGAAATATCGGAATGATTGTAAGTAACCGGACTTGCAAACTTTAATACCAGGCAATTATCTGCTTCTAATGTAGCAGTATATGCCACGTACTGGTCGGATGGAGCCGGTGTTGCTGTTGGCGCCGTTGTAACCTTAGGAGTAGGAGTTGCTGTTGGCTTTAGAGTTGGGGTTGCTGTTGCGCCAGGCTTCTTCGTTGGAGCCGGTGTTGCTGTTGCAACCGGTACATAACTTCCTTCCTCTGTTACCAAAAGAGCAATCGGAGCAGCCTTCATGGTTACACCGCTAAAAATCTTTTTCACTGTGAGCTGGATTACAGTAAGGCCAGGAGCCTTTGGAGTAATAACGCCCTCATCGCTGATGGTTGCCACACCGGTATCTGTGGAAGACCAGTCGAAGGAATATCTGTCACCCACGTTATCCTTAAGGCCGTTTGCCTTTAATGTGGCGGTTTTGCCCATTTCGATAACATAGGACTTGATTTCATCTTCAGAGCTTGTACCGATGGTTACACTCTGATCCAGACCAACATAAACTGTTACGCCTGTGGATGTGTACTGTGTACCGTCACCACCGCTGATGGTTAATTTGATGGTTGCTACGCCGGTACCGATGGCTGTAACAACACCTGCAGTATCTACTACCGCAACCTTGGTGTTGGAGCTTACCCACTTATACTTGTAGGTTTTCCAGTTAGATACACCGATAAACTTTAAGTCAACCTTTTCGCCCTTATCCATTACTAAGGTTGTTACAGTGTCGCCTGTAATCTGCTCTGCATATGTAAATGTCTTCTTTTCTGCCGCGTCAGCAACCCGGACTGCCGGAGCAATAAGAGACACTGCCATAGCAAAAACAAGTGCCAGGGACAGTTTTCTAAACTGCTTTTTCATAATGTCTTCTCCTTTCAAAATCATATATGGTCCTTTTTTTCCCTTATACGTTTCTTATTATAGTCTATTTTGGTAAATATTCCAAGGGTAGTTTTATGTTATTTATGTGTCCTTTTTGTGTCAACTGAGGAAAACACTACCAAATGCTGTGGATATTTGTGCATATTTTCTCGTCTTTCCGACTAAATATGCACTCCTCCCGCTCTTCCAAAACCCTCCAAAACTGGTAAAAAATACTACTTAAGGAGGAAAATATTATGAAGAGTTTCTTTAAGAAGCTTGCCTTCGTAATGGCTCTCGCTATGGTAGTATCCATGGTAGCACCTGCTGGTGACGCTTTCGCAGCTGAATCCGGTATCGCTATTCAGGGAACAGATACTATTGTAACAGAGTACACATTCGAGAAGGCTCCTGCGACCTTTGATTTCTGCTTCAAGGGTGCACCAAGCGATTGGAAGAGCACATATGAGTGGACTTCTTCCAACGAAGCTGTTGCAACAGTAGATAAGACTGGTCTTGTAGCAGCAGTAGCTCCTGGTACAGCAGTTATCACAATCACTGCTGGTGCTGATAAGAGCTATGTAGAAACAGTTAAGATTACTGTTAAGGAAGATGTTGAGGAGTTGGTTGCTAAGCAGACAACTCATGACAATGTACAGGTTACATTCACTAAGAACCATGACTTTGATGTAACAGGTGTAGAAGGTGAAAATACTGTAAAGCTTTACCGTGTATTCTCCACAGAAGAAATGGCAAAGATGAGCAATAAGAGCGGCTTTGCATTCGATGAAGAAGGTAACGGTTATCAGGCTCACTACATCATGTCTGCAACAAAGGGTGATACTGCTGATGTATGGAATCTCAAGGGTTACAATACATTTGTAGACGGTGCAAGATATGCTGTGGTTTACGGTCCTAATGAAACCAGTTCCACTGTAAATGGTCTTAAGGTATTCTTTACTGCATATGTTGGTAAGGTTGCTAAGATTACTATCAGTGCAACAGACGCAACTGTTGAAAATGATGTAGAAGCTGGTGTTCCGGCTAAGTTATCCACAAAGCTTTGGAACGCTCAGGGTATTGACCTTACAGGTTACTACGACAATGAAGATGAAACTGACTATGAGTTAGTAGATGAAAATGATGTAGAAGCTAGTGTTTCCGGTAACGAAGTAACTTTCGACGAACCAGGTGTTGTTGAAGTAATGGGTTCCTATACTTTCTATGATGAAGATCTGGAAGAAGATGTTACTCTTACAGCTAAGACTGACGTTTTCGGTAGAAACTATAGCACATACCGCATCGAAAAGATCTATCAGTGGACTCTTACTGATGGTTCCGCTCCGGATTGGGCAGCAAACAAGTTCAATAACAAGGTAATCGCTGGTGATTCTGCTCAGATTTGGGTAGTTGTTGTTGATAACAGAGGTAACTTATTCTCCAATCACGCTGGTACAACAAAGATTGACAACAAGGCTGTTGGCTATATCGGCGGTGAAGAAGATACTGTATTCGAAGAATATGGTTACGAATTAGTATTTGATTCTCTTGACCCAGATAGCTTACTGGTTGACCCAGAAGGTGCAGTAGATACTTATAAGGAAACTAAGAGTTTTGCAGTTGTTTCCTACAAGCGTTCCGATGATGAAGCTGCTAAGCTTCACGAAATCGGTGTTATGGGTATCGATGTAACCGCACCAAGAAAGCTTGATAAGGTTGTATATAATAGTACTTCCTTCAACATTTTAAAGGAAACTGAGTCCGAAGATGGCAGTGAACCAGGTGTATATGATGCAGATTCCGCATTCAACACATCTGCTAAGCTTGAGCGTACTTTCTACACTCAGTATAAGGATGTAAAGTGGGATAGCAAGTCTGAAGACTATGATCCAGACATTATTGACTTTACAGTAACAACTTCTAAGGATGCATTTAAGCCGGTTGCTGACATGATTGCTGAAGCTCTTCAGTATGAAGGTTTCTACAACATCAGCTATGATACTATCTTCGCATATACAGAAGATGAAGAAGGCACTCCGGATTCCACTTCCGTAAGCTTCAAGGTTAAGGAAGGTGCTACCGGTGACAGCACAACAATTACTGTTAAGCTCAATATGCCTAAGTATACAGAGGATGGTTCCGATGTATATGTTGACCCAACAAGAGGTGTTATGGATGTTTCTAACCTCGAGTTATACACCAATACAGCAACAACTGCTAAGTTATTCCAGGTAAGTAAGGCAAATCAGAAGGTTGGTTACTTCCGAGTTGGTAGCTTAGAAGTAGCTGATGAAGAAAAGTCCTATTATGTAGCTAACGAATTAACAAGCAACTTCACTGTAAAGAATGGTGAAGCAATTAAATTTGTTTCCACAGCAAGTAATGGTGCTTTAGAGTTTGCTACTGACCTTAAGGAAAATGACTATGTACTTGTAGTTACTGACCCACAGGGTAGAATCGTTCCTGTTGTAGGACAGGGCGGTGCAGGCAAGGCTGTTAAGGAAGGTTCTAAGTTAGGTATTCAGGCAAATGCAGATGGTACAGCTTATGAGTTAGTTCTTGCAGCAGCTGGTGAAGACGGAGAAATGGAATATGCTCTTCATGGCACATACCGTGCAACCGTTTATAAGATTAACAAGAAGGTTGAAGGTGAAACCGTTACTAAGTACAGCGTAAGCCGTCTTACAAGCGATTCCTTCTCTGTAAGCAATACACAGAAGAGCATCACTTTCTACCACCAGGATAAGACAAAGAATGTAGAAGATGTGGCATTTGATCATGAAGCAGACAAGGAAGCTAATATGCCTGCTATCATCGATGCTATCTCTCAGACAATGAAGTTTAAGCTTAACGGTAACGAGTTTACTCTTACTAATGGCGAAGCAACATACAAGTCTTGGATTAAGGTTAACAACGCAGAAGTAGTATGTGATATTACAATCGATGACGTTGACTTCAAGATTCAGGATGATGATCAGAGAGCAGTTATTAACACTATTACATTCAGAATTGAAACACCAGCTGTTGAAGGTGGTTACTACCTGTGCAAGGTTAAGGTTAACCGTTCTGTAAACATAGCTGAGTAATCAGTTCCGTCAACGAATAGTTGAACAATACTAAAATTAAAACGAGGTTCTCGAAAGAGAACCTCGTTTTTTATGCAAATTCATTAGAATTTTCTTAAATATTAACAATTTCTTTTAGGTCAAAAAGAAGAACTTTTTCTTCCTTGGCCGCTTCTTTGATTTTAGTGTCAAATCCGGACAAAGAGAAGAGTGCGTAATGAAATGTTACTGTTTCCTTTGCAGAAGAAAGTTTTGTTAAAGTATCCAAATATTCGGAATATGAAAAAGGTACTACTTTGAATTTGCATTCACCGACCAAATAATTTTTTTCTTCTTTGTCAATGCAAAGCAGGTCAATTTCTGTCTCTGCTACTCTTACCCCGGTAACAGTATTTTTGTCGCGAACAGTAGTTTTTCCCAACCATCGACCTATTTTAGAAAATCGAAATGGCAATACATTCTTTTTTTGAAGTTCCTTTAAAAATTGCTTACACACATCTTCAAATGTTAATGAAGCAAACTGCTGCAATGCTGGTTCAATCGAAAAGTTGTACACTCCTTCGATGTCGCCATCTTCAAGCTGGGAAAGATTTGTGAATCCAAAAGCATACCAAAAACGGAAAAAGTTATCCGTCAAACGATAGGTTCCCCGATTCGTATTTGCTTTTTCTTTAATTTTAGAATCAACGGAAAATTCCCGTTCAATAATTCCAAGCTCAATTAAATTTCGCAGATAGACGCTTGTTTTGGAAGTATCATCAACAAGGGACTTTTGACTAATATCATTCAGCTTTGTATTTCCCAACGCAACAGCTTCAATCAAAGAATTATAAATAGGAGTTTCTCTTAGTTCCTGATGTAAAAGAAAATCCACCTCACTATAAAGAACGCATCCTCTTGTTAGAATATTTTTCTTGATATTTTCCGCAAGAGATAGTTCCGGATTAAACTGATTTAAATAATGCGGAATTCCACCCAAAATAGAATATGCCAAAATTTTGTCCTTATCCGAGTAATTCGGAAAGAATTTTATTGCATCATAAAATCCCATTTCCGTCATTTTATATATTCCGGTTGCCCTGCCATAAAGCGGGTTCTTTTCAGCAAGCAATTCTTTTTCAATAAAGCTTATGGCACTTCCACACAAAATAATCATGACATTTTTGTCTTTTAATTCAGTGTCCCAAAGTGTCTGCAAAATGGACGGAATGCTTGGATTCCCTTTACACATGTAAGGAAATTCGTCAATGATAAGCAGCTTCTTTTTATCGCCATACGGTAAATCAATAACTGTCCGTAAAGCACTTTCCCAGTCCGAAAATTCGGAAATATATTGCTTGGCCGGAATGTTTTCCATAAACAATTGTTTGGAATATTTTGCAAGTTGTACTTTGTCGGTGCTTTGGGTACACGAATAAAAAACATGTGGCTTATCTTTGCAAAATTCACGTAATGTTTCTGTTTTACCCACACGTCGCCTTCCATAAAGAACAATCAGCTGTCCTTTGTTCTCTTCATATCTACTGTTAAGAAATTGTAATTCAGTATCTCGTCCGATAAACATATGCACACCTCCAAAGCTATTCAAATCGTGATTTAGTAAATCGTGATTTAGTATCATTATATCCTATTATTTAAAATAAATCAATAGAAATATGCAGAAAAAGAGAGGTGTACAAAGGAGAATTTTGGGGGTATAATTAAGAAAAGAGAGGAGGATAATTATGCCGGAATTAAGTAGATTTGAGGGAATGATTATAAAATGCTGTTTAATGATACCGTACAACATAACAAGCCGCATGTCCATGTGTATTATGGAGAATATCAGGCAGCAGTTGGAATCGACGGTGAATTACTCACAGGCTCTCTTCCATACAAACAGTTAAAAATGGTAATTGGTTGGCTTGCTCTGCATGAAGAAGAAGCTTATGCTGCCTGGAATAAAGCAGTTCGCGGTGAACATTTTGATAAAATCAAACCACTATAAAGGAGCGATACTATGTATATTGTTAATGGAATTGCTTATGCAAGAGAAATTTCAGAGAATATATCTGTCACTGATATAAAAGTCTTAGACGATATGGTATTAATTGTTACATTTTCGACAGGGGAGCAGCGACTCTTTGATGCGACTTGCCTGCTGGAATATCCTGCTTTTGAACCATTAAAAAATGAGGAGATTTTTAAAACTGCAAAGGTGGAATATGGTGTTGTCGTATGGAACGATGGAGATATTGATATTGCTCCGGAAACAATGTATCAGAAGAGCTATGCATATACACCTATTGTAGCGTAGCTGTGTTGCTAATCGGCTATTACACCCGGATAAAAATTTTATCCGGGTTTTTTATGCCACAAAAAACGAGGCTCTCTTTCGAGAACCTCGTTTTAATTTTAGTTATTGTTCAACATTCGTTGACGGAACTGATTACTCAGCTACGTTTACAGAACGGTTAACCTTAACCTTTACATCATAGTAGTTACCGGAAAGTGTATCTACTCTGAATGTTACTGTGTTGATTACGGCTCTAGCGCCTTCCTTCTGGATCTTGTAATCAACATCAATCAGCTCAATGTTAAGAGTATGCTGCTTATCAGCCCAGTTATGGCAGTCACATCTGATGTAGTTCTTGTAAGTACCAACGTACTTGCCGCCATCGTTTGCTACCTTGAAGTCCTGACCAGCAATTCTGAAGGTCATAGTCTGAGCGATAGCTTCCTTGATATCAGCAAGGCTTGCGAAGGAACCAACTTCAACATCCTTGGTCTTTTCCTGATGGAAGAAGGTTACAGCCTTGAAGTCCTTAGTGATATTGAAGGAATCACTGGATACACGGCTTAATGTGTACTTAGTGTTATCATCAGTTGTGTTCTTGTTTGTTACCTTGTATACAGTTGCACGGTAAGTACCAGCAGTTGCATACTCGAATACAGGCTCATCATCATCGCTGAATGCAGCAAGGATGAAGTCGAAGTGTGTACCATCTTCAGATGCTACAAGACCGATATTGGATTCAGCATCAACTGCTAAACCGTTACCGCCCTTACCAGCTTCAGGAACAACCTTGCCGGATGGATCAGTTACAACTAAGATGAAGTCGTTAACCTTAAGACCGTTAAGAGCTTCAGCTGTAGCTGTTGTGATGTAGCTTTCTAATGGCTTATCAGCATCAACAACGAAGCTGTTCTTGATAAGAGTGTTAGCTAAGTAGTAGCTACGATCTTCGTCATCACCATTTTCTAATGTGCCAACACGAACGTAACCAACCTTCTGGCTAGCCTTACTTACCTGGAATAACTTAGCGTCAGTAACAACGCTCTTGTATAATTCCTTACCTGCTACGTCCATAACAGCCTTTGCAGGATCTACATATACTTCGTCAGTTTCTTCGCCGTTAGCGTCAAGAACGTACTTAGGCTTATCAAGCTTAATAGTAACGTTTGTGCTGTCGCCTGTAGCGCTTTCCTTAACCTTGAAGGTTACGGAAGTTGTGTTCTTGCCAGCAAAGATGTCAGCAGTAATTGTGTACTTCTGAGCGGAATTTAAAGCATCAGCGATATCTTCAGCAACGCTGTCGAAATCGTCCTTAGAAGTTGTTACTGTGAAGTTTGTTTCAGCTTCATAGTAGTCTTCTGCTAAAGCATCCCAAGTCTTGCCGTACTGGTTAAGGAATTCAACCTTTAATTCAGCAGAAAGCTTGAAATCGCCATAGCCTGCATAGTAATTTGGAATAGTATCTTCTGCTTCGGTTTCCTTTAATACTGTGAAGGAAGTACCGTTGTTGTACTTAACGCTGTCAAGCTTTCTAGGAGCCTTTACAGTGATACCCATAACGCCGATTTCATGAAGCTTAGCAGCTTCGTCGTCGGAACGCTTGTAGGAAACAACAGCAAAGCTGTTTGTCTTCTTATAGGAAGTAACATAACCTGTTGGGTCAACAAGTAAGCTATCTGGGTCGAGGGAGTCGAATACTAACTCATAACCATACTGTTCGAATGCAGTGTTGTCATTGCCATCACCGATTTCAAGAACCTGTACGTTACCAATCTTGTATCCTTCATCTTCGATACCAGGAACGTTGGAGTAGTAGTTACCTCTGTTATCCTTAACGATAACGTATAACTGATCATCATCACCAGCGATCATTTCTGTTGTAGTTGCGGACCACTTAGCCTTGTAACCACTCTTGAGAGTCCAGTTGTAGATGCTTTCTACCTTGTATGTGGAGTACTTGCCACCAAGTACAGTAACATCATCAGTAAGAACTACATCTTCTTCAAGATCTTCATCATAGAATGTGTAGGAACCAAGAACCTTAGCGGAACCAACTTCATCAAATGTAACTTCGTTACCAGATACAGATACATCAATATCTTCTGTTAACAGCTCGTAGTCTGTTTCATCAGCATTGTGATAGTAATCTGTAAGATCGATACCCTGCTTGTTGTAAAGCTTTGTTGTTAAGTAAGCTGGGATAGCTGGCTCAACATCGTTTTCTACAGTTGCCTGTGTTGCAGTGATGTCAATCTTAGCAACCTTACCAACATAAGCAGTGAATGTAGCGATGATACCTTCGATAGTGGAGCTTGTTTCGTTAGGACCGTAAACTACAGCGTACTTTGCGCCGTCTACGAACCAGTCATAACCGGAAATTGTCCATGTTGTGAAGTCCTTATCGCCATTTGCGAAGTAGTTAACATCTACGTCCATTACGTAGTAAGCCTGGTAGCCGTTACCTTCTTCGTCGAACTTAAGACCGTTCTTGTTAGCCATCTGAGCCATTTCTTCTGTGGAGAATACACGGTAAACCTTTACTGTGTTTACGCCATCAGCGTCAGCACCGGTAGCATCAAAGTTGTGGTTTTCTGTGAAAACAGCCTTTAAAGTCTTAGCAGTCTTCTGCTCAGCAGTAAGCTTTTCTACAGGTTCCTTAACTACAACCTTAACTGTTTCTACATAGCTCTTATCAGCACCAGCAGTGATTGTGATAACTGCAGTACCAGGAGCCTTTGTTGTTACAACACCAGCCTTATCTACTGTTGCAACGTCTTCGTTGGAAGATGTCCACTCATATGTGGTCTTCCAATCTGCAGGTGCGCCCTTGAAGCAGAAGTCAACGGTAGCACCAACCTTCTCAACTGGGAACTCAGTTACGATAGTGTCTGTTCCCTGGAGAGCGATACCGGATGTTGCTGCGAAAGCGTCACCAGCAGGTGCTACTAAGGATACTACCATAGCGAGAGCCATTACGAAGGCAAGCTTCTTAAAGAAACTCTTCATCATATTTTCCTCCTTAAATAATATATGGTTTTTTTGACTTGTCGCGTTTTGTACACTTTTCTGTCCTCTGTCGTGCTGCTGTGCCAACAAATTTCGTCAAAATGGGCAAAATTATGACATAGTCGTTCCAATAACAAGATGATTATAGCAACATTGTCTTCAAAGGTCAAGTGTTTTCAGCAAATTTTAATTTTGCCGAACCCTCCCCACAGCTATCATTCATCTGTCTGGACTTGATTTTGTTCAAAACAGGACTGCTTGTTCCATTTGAAGTTTCACCTAAACCGTATATCGGATTAGGATGTGACACCCGATTCAGGTGTAACCCCTCCGGAAGCGCAACCCGCTTGACCTGACATAATAATGCACCCAGTTTGTGTCAAATATATGGCATGGTTTTGTCATAATTGGTTTATTTTCATATTTTTTTAAAAAAATCATAACTTAGATGTAACAATTTTGTCATAAAAGGGACATCCGCGTCTGCAGATGTCCCTTTTTCTCTTTCTTCTATTTATTTACTTCAATCCTAAAATACCGGTTACGGTTTCCTGCATCTTGTCCTTATCACATACCATGGTATGACGTACCTTGGCATTGCGGATTTCTTCGATAGCATTCGGAACCTTTACACCGGATACTTCGCAAAGGCGGTCAACCAAGGTGAAATCATCTTCGTCGGTTGCCTTGTTTTCCACAGCTTCCATAACGCTTCTTGTAAACTTATATGGGCTGGCGGTGGATGCGATTACGGTTACGGTATCGTCCTTTGTTGCTTCTCTATACTTGTAGAATACCGTTGCAGCTACTGCTGTGTGGGTATCAATGACATATCCGGCCTTTTCGTAAACCTTGCGGATGGTTGCTGCGGTTTCTGCTTCAGATGCATATCCGCCGGCAAAATCAGCAAGCTTTGCCTTCATATCGGAAGTGATTTCGTACTTGCCTTCTTCCTTTAACTGTCTCATGAGTTCCGCATTTACGTCGGAGTTTTCGCCGGCGCAGGTGTAAATCAGACGCTCTAAGTTGCTGGATACCAGAATATCCATGGATGGAGAGCTGGTGAGTACGAACTCACGCTTTCTGTCGTAAACGCCTGTTTCAAAGAAATCAAACAGAACCTTATTTTCATTGGAAGCACAAATTAACTTCTTCACCGGCACGCCCATCTGCTTTGCATAGTAAGCAGCCAGGATGTTACCGAAGTTACCGGTAGGAACCACAACGTTCATTGGTTCGCCGCAGGTCAGTTTGCCTTCTGCCACTAAAGTTACATAGGTATATACATAGTAAACCACCTGAGGAACCAGACGGCCGATGTTGATGGAGTTTGCGGAAGAGAACTGATAGCCCTGTTCTTTCATGCGCTTTGCCAGTTCTTTATCACCGAAGATTTCCTTTACTCCGGTCTGGGCATCGTCAAAGTTTCCGTGGATTGCCACTACGTTAGTGTTATCACCCACCTGGGTAACCATCTGCTTTTCCTGAATCTTACTTACACCGTCCTTTGGATAGAACACGATGATGCTGGTACCCGGAACATCTGCGAAGCCTGCCAGGGCTGCTTTACCGGTATCACCGGAGGTAGCAGTAAGAATTACGATTTCTTCCTTCATATTATGCTTCTTTGCCGCAGTGGTAAGTAAGTGAGGCAGAATAGAAAGTGCCATATCCTTAAATGCAATGGTTGCACCATGGAACAGTTCCAGATAGTAGGCACCGTCCGCTTCCTTTAAAGGAGCAATCTTCTTTGTGTCAAACTTATCGTCATAGGCACTGTTAATGCAGTGCTTTAATTCTTCCTCTGTGTAATCGGAAAGGAACAGCTTCATTACTTCATAAGCAACTTCCTGATAAGACTTGCCTGCCAGATCCTGCAGGGACACATCCAGTGCCGGAATGGAATCCGGAACGAACAATCCGCCATCATCCGCAAGGCCCTTTAACACAGCCTCGGATGCTGTTACCGATATATTGGAATTTCTTGTGCTCTTATAACGTACCATAGTAATCCTCCTAAATAAAAAGATGTGACTCTCCGGGTTCTTCCCAACCCATTTTGTCACATCTTATCACAACTTTTCCGCTTTAGCAAGATAAATTATTCTTTTTTTACTTTTTTTCTACGTAGAACTCATGACAGCCATGTTTGAACATAAATTTCAAATTTTTATCAAACCAACGGATTCCTCTTTTGCTTGCCAGTTCTCTGCACATGAAATACAACGCACCGTCGGAATAATCCTCACCGTCCAGTACACGTTCTACTGCTTCTATGGTAGTTTCCGACGGAGTTACTTTAAAGAATCTTCCGTCTGCAATCGGAGCAAACTGTCCTTTGGCAAATACCACATCACTGATGGTACGGCCTCCGAAACCAATTTCCAGACGATTTAAAATAACATTGGCAACAAGCATTCTTCCCTTTATATCCTCACCGCCGGCTTCTGCTTCCACGATTCTTATCAGTACCTGATAATCATCTTCTGTGATAGCAAACCGCTCGCCGTGGTAAGTTACAATGTGGTCGGTGGAATTAGCCATCAGCGCCAAATCACGTTTCTGCACTCCCGCCAGAACTTCCTTCCAAACATCTTCAGTGCATATCAAATCCAGTTGCTCACCCGCATCCAGTAATGTAGTCATTTCTGCACGGGCTGCAGCTGCTGCAGTCTTTACAGTTTCTTCCGGCGCGAAAATTTCAGCTGCCACTCCCAGGAAAAGTGCAGCAAACAATACGAACCATTTTTTCTGATTAAACATATAATACCTCGTTTTCTCCTAATTTAAACTACTTAAAAAATCGATATTTTGTCAACTTCGAGTGAGTTTACCCTAAAAATGGGCATTCTGTCAATCACTTCCTCGGAATTTCGTTATATCTCCTAAAAAAGTGGTCGCCCATTTTCGCTACCCTCTCACCCCTTTGTGCGTTTTCTCCAATTTTTTCGACTTTTTTTGTGATTTTTGCACAATACTTTTTCCGTTTTCTTTTTTGTACTTATAGTGTAGACTATTAATAAATCACCATTTTCGGTGATTTTTATACCAAATGATTCGATTTTGGAGGTAAAACTTATGCTTCCCGGCGTATATTTAAATAAAAAAAAGGACGGAACTCCTTTATACCGCGCTTCCATCACCCATGGCGGCAAGCATATCAGCCTGGGAAGCTTCCCCGATGAGCAGACAGCCCACCGGGCTTATTTAGAGGCCTCTTCCCTGTTTACCACAAAGCAGCCTGCAACGATGCTGTTGGAACATTTCAAACAGGAGCAGCAGATTCTCCCCTTTGAAAAATGGGTCGTACTTCTCAATTACCGTGACAACGACATTTATATTAAAACCCCGATTTATCTGGAACACCGTTCCTTCACATACCACTACAGTCAGACCTGCCGCTACAAATTCGATGTAGATGACCTGTTCTACTATTCCAACCACAAAATTATGAAACGCGGCAATCATCTTTTTGTGGCAGACTACGGCATGCAGGTAAATATCCTCTCCCGTTACGGCATCAAAAATTATGCCGTGCCCGGCAGAGACTACCGCTTTGTAAACGGCGATGACACCGACTTCCGCTACCGCAACATCGAAATCATCAACCGTTACCACGGCGTAACCAAGCAAATCATCAAAGGCCGCGAGGTGTACGTAACTAAAATCCATGTCAACGGGGATTATATCGTCGGCCGTTATGCCACCGAAAACGAAGCCGCTGCCGCTTATAACCGCGCCGCCATGCTTCTGCAGGAACAAGGTGTCACAAAAAACTTTCCGATTAATTATATAGAGGGAATTTCTGATATCGAATACGCAGGATTGCTTATGAAGGTAAGAATTTCTGCGAAGATACGAAATTATAAGAAATAATCATTCATTTTATTATAGAACATCTTTGTTCTGTACCTGCACGCTTCGACCTTACAGCGCTGCTCAAATCAATAAAAAGGCTTGTTATAATGTATATAGAGATTTTGGGAATATGATATCTAAGTGTCCGGCATCTCAGCAGATAGTCGTTCGTAAATGGCGGACAACCAAACTGGTTTTGGATTGTTCCGACAGTTGCGAATGACTGTCTGAGGAGTCAGACGAACACAGATATCATACTCCCGAAATCTTTTTTTATTATAACAAACCTTTGTCTTCTTTTGAGCAGCACTATAAGCCGGGTTCTGTATCAGACGATCATCTTTCTTGACTGTACGTTACCGCACAGCTCCTCTGCCCGGTTACCCGGACAGAACGCGACCAACCCGGAAGCACGACGGGCCGCCGTATTGCTTCCTATTCGGTCTTGCTTCGGGTGGAGTTTACACAGCCTTGTCTGTTACCAGCCAAGCGGTGGGCTCTTACCCCGCCATTCCACCATCACAAGCGGAATTTCCGGTTGGAAATTCCGCTGCAGGCTCGTTTCCGAGGTGCGTTCCATCGGAAACGCACTCGGCCACCTGCGAACGACTCGTTTCCGGGTCGTCTGCTGTTTCTTTTCTATTGCACTAGTCTTGGAGTCACCTCCACCGGACGTTATCCGGCACCCTGCCCTGTGAAGCCCGGACTTTCCTCCCTTTCAGGCGATCGTCTGTGCTGCTCATGCGGTATTCTAACATGTTTTCTGGATTTTGTAAATTCCTATTAAAAAAATACACCGGTACGGGAGAATTCTCTCCCATACCGGTACGTTCTATCACACCTTAAAACAACTTCCGCCGATAAATTCCCTGATAATAGAATTTTTCGGCACATTTTCACAATCTGCACCCAGAAAATAGTCCAAAAATTTCAGCAATCGTTTTGCTTCTACATATTCCGGAGCATCCTTTGGCACGCAAAACAGCAACGGTTCCGCAAACTGCTTAATTAGCACCAGTTCATAAATCAAGGCCGAATTAAACATGACATCCGCGCTCTCCTGGAACGGGAAGATATTTTCTTCCTCTCCCTGACGTACCGACGGCCACATACGGATGGTATCCACCGCAGCGGCACCGCGGGTTCTTGCATCTCTTACAATACGTCGTAGCATTCTGGCATCTGTAGTCGGGATACGGTTATGCTCATCGATATTTAACTGGGTCAAAGCACTGATGTAAATTTTAAACTTGCTCTCGGTAGGGAGCTTGTAGGAAAGCGCATCATTCAACCCGTGAATGCCCTCGATTACCAGAATATCCTCCGGGCCAAGTTTCTTTACATTGCCTTTATATTCCCGCATACCGGTTTTAAAATTAAAGCTCGGAAGTTCTACTGCTTCTCCTGCAAGGAGCGCAGTCATATCCTTATTAAATTGCTCCACATCAATAGCACCGAGACATTCAAAGTTATAGCTGCCGTCCGCATGCTTTGGTGTATCGTCACGATTGACAAAATAGTCATCCACCGCAATCGGATGCGGCTTCATGCCAAGGGTCTTTAACTGGATGGACAAGCGGTGGGAAAACGTAGTTTTTCCGGAAGAAGACGGTCCGGCAATCATGACAAATTTCACATTGCCTCTTGCTTTAATCTGTGCCGCAATATCTGCAATCTTCTTTTCCATGAAAGCTTCCTGCACCAAAATCAGCTCCTGCAGTTCGCCCCGGGCCAGCACATCATTGATGTCTCCCACAGTTTCCACGCCCATAATACGGCCCCAGGTGGAGCCTTCCTGTAATACATCAAAAAACTTTCTTCGTTCTTTAAATTCCGGTAAAACCGCCGGTGCTTCTTTGGAAGGCACCAGCAAAATAAAGCCTTTATCATAAGGGAACAGGTCAAATACCTTTAACACACCGGTGGAATACGGCATATAGCCGTAGAAATAGTCCTCAAATCCGCCCAGGCTGTAAATGTTGGTTTTAGAAACCCGACGATAGCCAAACAGCTTTTCTTTTTCAAACATCCGGTGTTCTTTGAAAATTTTACAGGCATCCTCTGTATTTACTACCTTTTTGTCAAACGGAATATCCGCCGCAATAATGCGTTCCATCTCCTGCTTTACCGAAGCAAGGGTTTCTGCGTCAGCACAGACTCCGCCTTCTAACTCTCCGTAAATTCCGTTTCCGATGGTATGTTCAATACGCACCTTTTCCAGACCTTTGGAACCCAGCACCTTATAAACCGCTTTCATAAATACTAAAATAATACCTCTGCGATAGGTGCGGATACCGTTTTCGGTATCCATAGTGACAAAATTCACCACATCACCATCTTTTGGTACTTTGCGCAGTTCCTTCAGCTTGCCGTTTACCATGGCAAGCAAAATTGGCGCAGAATACTCTGCTGCCACATCTTCACTAATGGCAAATAATGTTGTTCCTTCGTTATAGGTTCTTTCTTTCCCCAAAATAGTAAGCTTCACTAAGCATCAACCTTTCCCAGTAATACGGTTTCTGGCTTCTTCAATCAAAGAAAACTCCCGGTTTAAGCTTTCCTTCCGGAGCCGGGCATTTTCCGTGTCCTGACCGGAAAGCGCCGCCAGTACATCGGTGCGCAGCCGCTGCTCTCTCTCTAGATATTCCAGCAAAACCTCGTTTTTTTCCTCGATAAGAAGTTTTCCGTATAGATAATCACATTCTGTTTCATAGGCTTGAGGAGCAGTACTCTTTACCGCCCTCATCATGACATAAAACTTGCCGTCTTCTTTCAGCATATGCTCTTTGGTGATTTCGTATCCCTGCTTATGTAAAAACATCCGTGCTTCTCCTACTTCCGACTGGGGCTGTAACACCAGCTCTTTTAAAGAAGCGGTTGCTTCCGGAAAATCCGACAAAATTTTAATCATTAAAAGCCCGCCCATACCGCAAAGCAGTACCGTGTCTGCTTCGCCCGGCGTCAGTTTTTGCAAACCGTCTGACAACCGGATATCAATCTGCGAAGCCAGTCCTGCTTCTTCCACATGGGTTCTTGCCCCCACCAGGGGACCTTTATTTACATCCATGGCAATTACTTTTGGTGCGATTCCCGCCTGACACAAATAAATAGAAGTATACGCATGGTCGCATCCGATATCTGCCACAATATTTCCTTTGGTCACCATTCCTGCTGCCGCAAGAAGGCGTTTGGATAACTGTACCTGTTTCATTATTCAAGATAGTCCTTTAATTTTCTGGAACGGCTCGGATGACGGAGTTTCCGGAGGGCCTTTGCCTCAATCTGGCGGATACGCTCTCTGGTTACCTTAAACTCCTTGCCCACTTCCTCTAAGGTTCTGGCACGACCATCATCTAAACCGAAACGGAGACGGAGTACCTTCTGCTCTCTGTCGGTTAAGGTATCCAATACTTCCTTTAACTGCTCACCAAGCAAGGTATAAGCAGCTGCTTCCGGTGGTGTCGGAATATGGTCGTCTTCTACAAAATCGCCCAGATGGCTGTCTTCCTCTTCACCGATTGGGGTTTCCAGAGACACCGGTTCCTGGGAAATCTTCATAATTTCGCGGACACGTTCTACCGGCACACCCATTTCCTTTGCAATTTCCTCCGGCAGCGGTTCTCTGCCGTATTCCTGCAAAAGCTGACGCTGTACGCGGATTAATTTATTGATGGTTTCTACCATATGCACCGGAATACGGATGGTTCTTGCCTGGTCTGCAATGGCGCGGGTAATGGCCTGACGGATCCACCAGGTAGCGTAGGTAGAGAACTTGTAGCCCTTGCGGAAATCAAACTTTTCTACCGCCTTCATGAGGCCTAAATTACCTTCCTGAATTAAATCCAGGAACTGCATACCTCTGCCCACATATCTCTTTGCAATGCTGACAACCAGACGAAGGTTTGCCTCGGACAAACGCTTCTTCGCTGCTTCGTCGCCCTCTTCGATTCTCTTTGCCAGTTCCATTTCCTCATCTGCGGAAAGCAGCGGCACCTTACCGATTTCCTTTAAATACATGCGGACAGGGTCTTCCAGACTGACACCTTCCGGCACGGACATGTCAATATTAGCATAGTCTTCTGCTTCTTCATCATCCAGAAGCATTTCCGGTTCCATGTCATCATCCGCATCCTCAGAGAAGCTTTCTGCACGTAGAATATCCACACCGTTATTCTCTAAAAACTCGTAGATTTTATCAATCTGGCCTGCTTCCAATTCCATATCGCCTAAAAAGTCATTGATTTCCTGATATTCCAATACATTCTTTTTCTTCTTGGCAAACGCGAGTAACTCCTTCATTTTGTCCATGAACTTATTTGTATTCTCTTCCATTTGTAATACCCCATCCTTTCTTACTCCGGAATCGGAAACTGGTTTTTATACCGGTTCTTTTCCATTAAAAGTGCTTGAAAACGCTCCATGTCGCCGGCTTCCACCGCCTGCTCAATCCGCTGTTCGATGGCTGCCTGCTTTACCTTACGGACCGTGTCTTCAAATGCCTTCTTTTGTCCTGCCGCGTCCATTTCCTCCCTAAATTCCGTGGAGAATAATGCCGCCGCCATGTTTTGTTCTTCTTTATCTTCAAAATGACTGATGATTTTTGCCGGATTCACTTTACCGTCCTGCCAGAACTGGTCAAATACCATTTCTGCAACGCTGCGGCAAAAGCCCGGCGAAAAATCTTCCGGTGTAATAATCTCTTTAATTCTGCGGAATTTTGTAACATCCGTAGCCAGCCAGGTCAGTAAAAGCTTCTGCGGTTTTGTGATTCCTTCTTTATCTTCTTCCCGTTTTTGCTTCTCCAATGCTGACTTTCTGCTGTTTTCCGCCTGGACATTCGGAACCGCCTGTCCCTGTATCATAATCATCTGGGAACCGTATTTGTTTACCAGCTTATGCAGCATATCGTAGTCAATACGGTACTGACGTGCCACAGCCTCTTCATAATTGGAACGCTCCAGTTCGTCGGAAAAGCCCACCAATTTTTTTGCTACTTCCTGAAAGAACTTGGTTTTCTGTTCCGGATCCTCCATATTGTAGCCTGTCTCCAATACCTGCAATTCAAAGAAGAAACTGGAAATTGCATTATCGATGCGCTTTTGGTACTCCTCCGCTCCCAGATTTTTAATAAACTCATCCGGGTCCTTATACGGTTTCATATTGATTACTTTGACGCTGACTCCCGCTTCCTTCATGATTGGAATGGCGCGGAGCGCCGCTTTGATACCGGCACCATCACTGTCATACGTCAAATATACTTCTTTTACATATCTTGCAATTAAATTCGCCTGCAATCCGGTGAGCGCTGTACCCAAAGACGCCACTGCGTTGGTAAAGCCTGCTTGATGCAGGGAAATCACATCCATGTATCCCTCGCAAATCAGCATATACGGTTTGCGGGAATGCTTGGCATAATTCAGACCGTATAAATTGCGGCTCTTATCAAACACCTTGGTTTCCGGGGAGTTTAAATACTTCGGCTCGCCATCGCCCATCACTCGTCCGCCGAAAGCGATCACGCGGTTGTTGGCATCCATAATCGGGAACATGGCACGGTTCCAGAACTTGTCCCGTCCGCCCCGCTGCTCATCCAGCGTAACCAGGCCGCTTTCCTTTAAGAAGCTGTCCTCATAGCCCTGCTGCTTTAAGTACTTATATAGTGTGTCACTAAACTTACTGGAATATCCAAGCCCAAATTTGGTGATGGTTTCATCCGTCAAGCCACGCTTTTTGAAATAATCATACGCCGGCTTTCCCTGCTCGGATTTTAACTGCACATAGAAAAACTTCGCTGCCAGCTTATTTACCTCCAACAGCCTGCTTTTAAAATCCGCTGCTTTTTTTGCGTCCTCGGAATACTCGATTTCCGGAAGCTTCACTCCGGCCCGCTCCGCCAGATATTTTAACGCTTCCACAAAGGTGAAGTTTTCATATTCCATGATAAAGGTAAAGGCATTACCGCCTACACCGCAGCCGAAGCAATGATACATCTGACGCCCGCCGTGTACGGAAAACGACGGGGATTTTTCGTTATGGAACGGACACAGCCCCATGTAGTTGCCGCCCTTTTTCTGGAGCCGCACATAGGAACCGATTAAATCCACAATATCCGTTCTTTGTCTTACTTCTTCTACTATTTCTTCTGGGTAATACATGTGATGTCTGTCCTTTCTGACTTGATCTGATTGTGCTTCTGCGCCGGATATTTTCTGCGCAGCAACACGCAATTAGAAAACATCCCATGCATCAGGAATGGTAATATCTTTAAATTTTGCCACAGCATAGCGGTCGGTCATGCCGGCAACGTAGTCACAAACCACCCGTTCTAACGGCTCGCCCTGCTCGTCCATCATAACACGGGCCTCCTTAGGCAAGAGCTCCACATGTTCCATGTAATACTGATAAAGTTCCTTTACCATCTGCTCTGCCTTGGCTTCCTGGCTTTTTGCCACCGGATTGGTATATACACTCTTAAACATATAAGCGCGAAGATTCTGAAAGGCTTCCTCGATATGTGCCGACATGGTAATATCATTTTTATCTTCGCTACTGGTAATAATATCGTGAATCAAAGTATTTAAACGCTCCGACAGGCTGTGGCCCAGCACATTGGTAAACTCCGCCGGAATCTCTTCTTCCTTGATAATATGCCCACGGATGGCATCATCTATGTCATGATTTACATAAGCAATTTTATCGCAAATGCGGACAATACGCCCCTCTAACGTTGCCGGAGTGGTACTTACCTGATGATTGGCAATACCGTCCCGCACTTCTTTGGTAAGATTTAGTCCCTTGCCGCCCTTTTCCAGCTTTTCTACAACGCGCACACTCTGCAGATAATGGGCAAAACCTCCCGGACAAATTTCATTTAACGCACGTTCACCGGCATGTCCGAACGGAGTATGACCCAAATCATGACCAAGGGCAATTGCCTCTGTTAAATCCTCATTTAAACGCAGTGCCTTGGCAATGGTTCTTGCAATCTGGGAAACCTCCAGGGTATGTGTTAAACGGGTGCGATAATGGTCGCCCTCCGGAGTTAAGAACACCTGGGTTTTACCGTTTAACCGGCGGAACGCCTTACTGTGGATGATTTTGTCACGGTCCTGCTGATAAATGGTACGGATATCACACAGCTCACTGGCATAATCCCTACCCTGGGATTTATCACTAAATGCCGCATATTTACTTAACATAGCATATTCCCGATGTTCCTGCATTTCTCTAAGATTCATCCTGGCTCCTTCCACCGTGTTATGACGGGTTTTAATAATCAAACAGGTTATTATTTTTTTGCAACAAATTGCATTTCCATACGCCGCAAAAAAGTGTCTCTAATAGATTAATTCGACAAAAAAAAGGGATATCCTTTTTTTGATATCCCTTTTTGTGAAAATTTATTTTTCGCACTGCATCTTCGAAAACACACACCCACAGTAATTCTGCCGGTACAACTCATACTGTGCCGACAATTCTACCGAACGCTTATATCCGTTCTTCTTTTTAAAATCCGACGGTAAGTATTTTACACCGTATTCCTCTGCCAGCCGTTCCCCGATTTCGTTAAGCTTCTGTGCATTTTTAAGCGGAGAAATCGTAAGTGTCGTGGCAAAATAATCCGCCCCCTGCTCCTTTGCAATCTTTGCCGATTCCCGAAGGCGTATCTCATAGCATTTGAAACAACGCTCGCCGCCCTCCGGTAACTCTTCCATGCCTTTTGCCATAGCAAAGAAGTCCTCCGGTTGATAAGTGCCTTCCAAAAAAGAAACTTCTGTGGATAATCCCATTTCAGAAATCAAACGCACCAGTTCTTCCTTGCGGTCTTCGTATTCCTGCTTGGGAGAAATATTCGGGTTATAATAAAAGTCGCAAATGTTAAAATACGGCGCCAGGTATTCCAGCACGTAACTGCTGCACGGTGCACAGCAGCTGTGAAGCAAAAGGGAGGGCTTTACGCCTTCCCTCTGATGTTTTTCTATTAACTTTTCCAGTTCTTTCTGGTAATTTCTGTTTTGCATAAAACTCCTACTTTGTTGCTAAATAGCTTTCTACTTCCTTCAAAAATACTTCCATCTGTTCTTTCGTTCCGATGGTGATTCTCAAATAATTACTGATTCTCGGACTCTTAAAATAACGCACATAAATGTGCTTTTCCCGAAGCATCATAAACAATTCCTCTGCAGGAACGCTTTTATGCGCTGCAAACAGGAAATTAGTGCTGGAAGGAAGCACCTGAAAGCCTAACTTCTCCAACTTTTCTTTCACATCATCTCTGGTTATCATAATAGAGGTCCGAGTTGCTTCAAAATAATCATAATCCTTTACCGCTTCCACGCCACACAAAATGGACGGCATATTCATGGTATAGGAATTGTAGGAATTGCGCACCGCATACATAGCGTCAATTAATGCACGGCTGCCGATGGCAAAACCGATACGCATACCTGCCATGGAACGGGACTTGGAGAAAGTCTGTACCACTAACAAATTGTCATACTTCTTCACCAGCGGAAGGGCCGTCTCCCCACCAAAATCCACATAAGCTTCATCGATAATCACTACGGAATCCGGGTTCTTTGCCACTATTTCTTCAATGTCTGCAAGCGGCATAGCGATAGATGTCGGTGCATTCGGATTGGCAATAACAATACCGCCGTTTTCTGCGAAATAATCTTCTTTTTTAATACAGAAGTTTTCATCCAATGCCGGACGGTTGTACGGAATCTTAAACAAGTCTGCCCAAACCGGATAGAAAGAATAGGTGATGTCCGGGAACAGTACCGGTTTCTCACTGTTAAAACAAGTCAGAAATGCCATACCAAGCACATCATCGGAACCGACGCCCACAAACACCTGCTCCGCAGGAACCTGATATTCTTCTGCCAAAGCATCCACCAGTTCTCTGGCATCCGGCTTCGGATACAGGCGGAAATCTCCGGTTTCCATACTCTTTAACACCTTCTCCACGCCCGGTGCCGGCGGATAAGGATTTTCGTTCGTATTTAATTTAATCATATTCTCCTGCTTTGGCTGTTCTCCCGGTACATACGGGTCTACTACACGCAGGTTCTTTTTCCAGTCTCCCATTGTTATACTCCTTCTTGTTGCTCTTTTTCTGTGACATGGACACCGCAGAAATTGCAATAATCCATTCCGTGGGAAATTCTGCGGCCACAACCCGGACACGGAATTTTAGCAGGGGAAATTTCCTGCTCAATAATTTCGTACTTGCTGTTCTTATCAAAATATACCCGGATTGGGGTTTCTTCACCCTCTAAAACTTCCAACTCCTGTTCCGGCGTTGTCTCACGGGTATTCAGGTTTCCTTCGATATAAATCTTCTTTTTCGGCAACAGATTATGTAATCTGCGCCAAAAACTCGTTTTGCGCGCCATATCACACCTTCTTTATCTTGGTAATTAGTTAAAGTATAGTATCCCTTTCTTCTCTTGTCAAACACAAAAATGGATTTTTATTTATAAATTCCTCAAAAGTTCAAACACCCCGTACAGATTTAAGGTTCCGTAACCATACGCCGGGGACGGATATTCCTCTCTATCTTCCCGGGCCGCTCCAAGCAAAAACAGATTCCGAAGGAGCACAGTATCTAACGGTGCCACCGTCCCGGCACGGCGGTATTCCTCCATATATTCCCAGAGCAGTGCAACAGCTCCCGCAGTATACGCTGCCCCGATGCTGGTACCGTTCTTTACAATATAGCCACCGCCTGCAAAAGGACCGTTTACATTCACGGCAGGTGCCAACAGCGTCGGTTGATTCAAACCATCTGCCGTAAACCCTCTTCCCGAAAAGGGCGCTAACCCATTATTATCAGTTGAATATCCCCCAACTGCCAAAAGAAGAGGAGCATTTGCCGGTTCGCACAGCGTTACCTCCGGATCAGATTCCAGAAAATATACGTCTCCCTCCAAAAACTCCTTTTGCGGCAACCACAGATTCACCTCTGCTGACATATCACTTCTGCCAAACCGGACCCGCCAAATTCCGGTGGAAGGACGTTCCATGCGCACCCGTATCCTCTGCATTGTACCGGTGCGCATCAGGTTTTCCCTTTCTATATACACAATACTCCGGTCAAAAATCAACGGAAAACGTGCACTTCCCGTAAAACCGTTTCCTACCACGGAAGTATCGTCTCCGGCAGGCGAAATTATCCGAAGTTCCAAATCCGCAATGGCTTCCGCAAAGATTTCCATAGTCAGTCCGTTGCCGCGGGTACTGACATAGAGTTCTACTTCCCTTTGCACATTTCCCAAAACCACCCGGGCATGGTGTCTTGCGTTCCCCTCATTTCCCGCCGCCGTTACAATACAGATATCCGGCCGGTACACTAAACTGTTCAAGTAAAGAGAAAGTGGATTTGCCCCGCGGTGACTTCCCAAGCCGCAACACACACCAAGACATAATACCAGCGGTTTCCCTTGTGCCGTGGCATATTCCAGCAAATACCGGACTCCCTGCATAATATCCGCCTCACTAAAGGCAACTGCATCCATCGGCATACAAAAATATTCTTTCAGTTGTATAGGTGCTTCCCGAAGTTTTACTACCGCCAGTTCCGCGCCGGACGCCACACCGGCAAACCCGTTTTCCCTATCTTCTTTTCCCGCCGCAATTCCAGCCATAAAAGTACCGTGTCCGTTTTCGTCCTTCGGTGCCCTTCCTTCCGCAATTTCCTGCTTACCGTACTCCGTTCCAAAGGAAAAACCTTCCGGTGGCGCTCCTGTTTCTCCTGCCTGATCCCAAACAGTTGTTACCCGGCTGACTCCGTTGGCCTCCACAAAGACGGGATGGGTATAATCTATTCCCGTATCCACAAAGCCAATGATAATTCCGGTTCCCCGGTAGTCAAATCCGGGCATCCTCCGTACCCGGTTTACCCCGATTGCCTCTAAATTTCCCATCTGTGACAACCCAAAAAGGTATGGCATTTCCTCCAGCATTCCATAATATAAATCAAAATCCGACACAAAAAACTCCCATATCTTTTTTACTAAGATATGAGAGTTTTCTTCGGTTTACGCTTGTTTATTCTCCGCCAAGTAAAGGAGTGGCATGTGTGCGCATCTCAATAACCGGTGCGCCGTTATTTGCAATATAATCTTTTGTGATGGTAACACGGCCGATGGAATCATCCTTTGGAATTTCATACATAATATCTAACATCAACTCTTCAATAATGGCACGAAGTGCTCTTGCTCCCGTATCCTTTTCCATAGCCTTTTCCGCGATAGCCTCCAAAGCACCTTCATCGAATACCAAATCTACTTCATCCATGGCAAGCAGCTTTTTATACTGCTTTAATATAGCATTCTTCGGCTCCTGTAAAATCTGGATTAACATATTTTTATCCAGTGGGTTTAAGGAAAACAGCACCGGCAGACGGCCAATAAATTCCGGAATCATGCCGTATTCCCGAAGGTCTGCTGCCGTAGCCTTAGAAAGCAGGTTTTTATCACCGTCAAAGCGGTCTTTCAGTTCACCGGTAAAGCCCATGGTGGACTGCTTGGTAAGGCGCTCTTTTACCACATTTTCCAAATCAGGGAAGGCGCCGCCGCAGATAAACAAAATATTCGTTGTATCAATGGTGGTCATCGGCACCATGGCATTCTTGCTGGACGCTCCCACCGGAACTTCCACCTCGGCACCTTCTAACAGTTTAAGCAATCCCTGCTGTACGGATTCTCCGCTGACGTCACGGCTGTGGGCATTTCTCTTCTTTGCGATTTTATCAATTTCATCGATAAATACAATACCCTTTTCCGCACGGTCCACATCATTGTCGGCTGCTGCCAAAAGCTTGGAAAGCACACTCTCCACGTCATCACCGATATAGCCCGCTTCCGTAAGGGAAGTAGCATCCGTAATGGCAAGCGGTACATTTAACAGCTTAGCCAGTGTTTTTACCAGATAGGTTTTACCGGAACCGGTAGGACCGAGCATCAGCATGTTGGACTTTTCCAGTTCAATACCGTCTTCGGACTTGTCATATACTCTCTTATAATGATTATATACCGCTACAGAAACGACTTTTTTTGCCTTTTCCTGCCCAATCACATATTCATCCAGTTCTGCCTTAATGACATGGGGCGGCTTTAAATTCCGGATATCAAATACGCCTTCCGGTGCTTCACCTGCCGCTTCTTCCGGCTGTTCCTTTGGCTGCTTTTTCTTTATCTTCTGGCTTTTTGGCATTTCTCCGCCAAACATGAACGGGGAAAATCCGGATAAGTCCATGCCGCCCATAGGAAACGGAGTATTGTTCATGGCATCAAAGGTTTTCTGCATACAGTCAGAACAGATGCAGATTCCCGTAGGAAGCTTCATCATGGTTCCGGCTTTACTTTCCGGCCGGCGGCAGATATAACAGATTTCTTCATAATTATCCTTTTTTTCTTCTGTCTTATTTACATCGTCAGTCATTAAAAAATCCTCTTTTCTATAAACTCTCTAATACGCATTTTTATTGATAAAGCCTTTAAACACCGTCAGGAACATAATTAAAATATCAAAGCCCGGGGTCCAGTTTTCAATATAGTATAAATCATAATCAATACGCTTACGGATGGAGGTATCTCCACGGTAACCGTTGACCTGTGCCCATCCCGTCATGCCCGGACGCACCTGATGCTTTACCATGTATCTTGGAATTTCTTCCTTGAACTTCTCTACATAAAACGGACGCTCCGGACGAGGTCCTACCAGACTCATGTCTCCCTTTAATACATTCCAAAGCTGAGGCAGTTCATCAATACTTGTTTTACGGATGAATTTACCGATTGGCGTCACCCTCGGGTCTTTAAAGGTAGTCCATGCGGTTTTTTCTTTGCTTTCTTCCTGCACTTCCATGGAGCGGAACTTATACATCATAAATTCCTTGTTGCGGAAACCTACCCTTTTTTGGGCATAAAATACCGGACCTTTCGAGGTACACTTAATAATTATTGCCACAACAAGCATCGGAACCGCTGCAATCAGCAGTGCAACGGAACCTAATATCAAATCCATGCTCCGCTTAATGAAACGGTTTAATTCGCTGGAGGACAACGGTACCTTGCGGATATTTATTACCGGCAGGCCTTCCAAATCTTCCATATAAGGAATGGTCGGAATAATATCCTGATAATCCGGTAAAAACTTGGTGTGCACTCCGCTTTTCTCACACTTTGCCACCATTTCTGCCAAATGGACATAGTCATCCATCCGCATGGTAATATTGATTTCATCCAGATCATAATCTTCCAGTTGCTGTTCCAGACTGGATAACGGTCCGATTACCGGAACCCCCTTATATCTGGTACCGTTTTCCATAAGATCATCCAAAATTCCGATGACATGATAGCCCCACTGCGGATTTGCCATCATCCGGTCAATTAAGCCTTCTGCTGTCCGGCTGTAACCTACCAGCAAAATATGCTTAATATTGTATCCTTCTTTCCTTAGTTTACGGAGAGTTCTGCGCAATACAAAACGGTACGCCAGTTCCAAAAATACATTAATAAAGAAAAAGAATACCAGGAACACACGGGAAATATTTATTTCCTTTACCAGGAACAACAACGCCATGATATAGAAAATTCCGACGATGTTAATCCGCACAATGCGCATAATTTCCAAAAACCGTCCGCTACTGCGCTGCGGCCGGTACACCCCGTTGGTCAACAGTATAATAAGGTATCCCGGTAAAATAAACCAAAGATAGCTCATATATACACCAAATTCCAAGTAAGTACCCGGCTTTTCAGAAAACAACGGTATCCATCCCAACCACAGGAAACGGAATCCGTAAGACAACGCATATGCCGCAACTACCAAAATCAAATCTATGGTTACATATATTCTGTTTAAGGTTTTCTGATGATTTTTTATCATACTCATACTATATTTCCTCTTAGCAGCAGGTTCCTACCATTATTCTTCCCACTGCAGACAATTTTACTACAGCCTACATTGTAGCATAACTCCCACAAAAGCAAAAGCATTTTAACAAAAAAAACAGTTTTTCTTCACAAACTGTACACAAATGGCTGTTACTATGGTTTCACAGCAATACGAAAGGAGCACATTTGACATGAGCGAAGAAATTAATAACAACCCTTATGAAAATAATTCAAATACGTCCGAACCATACCGTTACCGTTATGAAAACGGCGAAAAAAGAGAAAACACCAATTCCTATGATACCTACTACCATACCGGATACAACACGTATCAATATTCTTCTCCTTACAGGGATATTTCTTCCGCCGTTACGGCAGAAGTTCCAAACAAGAAGAAAAAACGCCCACTTGTTAAACTGTTAAAATGGGTAGCCGGTGCTGCCTGTTTTGGTGTTATCGCCGGTGCAGCGTTTGTAGGAACTTCTTATCTGGCTTCTGAAGTGTTCGGTATTTCACTGATACAAACAGCATCCGTCGATAAAGCCGGAGACACAACACTTTCTTCCGGTAACCTTTCCGGTCTGCCAACCAATATAACCTTAGGAGTTACCAGTACCATCGAAGGAGCAGACGGTCCTGCAGAAAGCGTGGTCGTTCAGGTAGTAGATCAAAACATGGCGGCAACCGTTGCAGTAAAAAGCACCTTCTTAAATACGTACTCCTATTGGGGACAGCAGTATCAGCAGGAAAGTCAGGGCAGTGGTTCCGGTTTTATTGTCGGTAAAAACGATACCGAACTGTTAATTGCCACCAACAATCACGTAATTGACAATGCCACAAAAATTGAAATCACATTTATTGATGATGTTACTTTGGAAGCAACCATCAAGGGTACCGATTCTATTGCAGACCTTGCCATCATCGCAGTTCCTTTAGACACCATCAGCGCCGATACTCTTGCGGTTATCCGCGTAGCTACCCTCGGTGATTCCGAAGCAGTGCGTCTCGGTGAAATGGCCATTGCCATCGGTAATGCCCTTGGCTACGGTCAGTCCGTAACCGTCGGTTACATCAGCGCCAAAGACCGTACCGTAACCGTAGACGGTAATGAGATGATTCTTCTTCAGACCGATGCAGCCATCAACGGCGGTAACAGCGGCGGTCCGTTATTCAACACAAAAGGCGAGGTAATCGGAATCAATTCCGTAAAATATGCAGATACCAGCGTAGAAGGTATGTGCTTTGCCATCCCGATTTCCCGCGCCATCCCGATTTTAAATGAACTGATGACCAGAGAAACATTAGCAGAAGAAGATAAAGGTTTCTTAGGCGTCAGCAGCCGAAGCGTCACCGATACTCTGGCCGACTTCTACGGCTGGCCAGTCGGTGCCTACATTGTTGAAATATTGGAAGGCAGTCCGGCAGAGGCTGCAAACCTGTATGTTGGTGATATTGTAACCAGTGTCAATGGCGTAAAAATTTCCACCGCAGACCAGCTGGTAGCAGCCATTTCCTCTTACCGTCACGGCAGCACCGTAGAATTAACCGTACAGCGTATGTCAAACGGTAAATACGAAGAAATTACTATCTCCGTTACCCTTGCGAAAAAATCAGAAGTAGAAGCTGCTGCAGAAGCCGCAAACAATTCCTCAGACAAAAATCAGGATACTAAGCCTTCCGAAGATTCCCGCGGAGGTTCGGGAAGACCAAAAAAGGAATAATTATAAAACGCCGAATCTTATACGGATTCGGCGTTTTTTTATTCCGTCAGTTTTTTATATTTTTCCAATACTTCATCTACCGTACCTGAAGCGGTAAGTTTACCATGCTCTAAAAGAATTCCCTTGGTACAAATATTTTTAACCTGCTGCTCGTTGTGAGATACAAACAGCACCGTAATTCCCTTGTCGAACATGTCCATAATTTTTTTCTCACTCTTTTTCTTAAACTTGGCGTCTCCTACAGAAAGGACCTCATCCAAAATTAAAATATCCGGTTCCACAATCGTAGCAATGGAAAAACCGAGACGTGCCTTCATACCGGAGGAATAGTTCTTCACCGGCACATTGATAAACTCACCCAGTTCGGCGAACTCTACAATTTCATCATACTTTTCGTCCAAAAATGCTTTTGAGTAACCAAGCATGGCACCATATAAATAAATATTTTCAGAGCCGGTATACTGCATATCAAAACCGGCTCCCAGTTCTAAGAGCGGAACTACTTTTCCGTACTTTGTTACCTTTCCTTCCGATGCCTTAAGCACACCTGCAATCACTTTAAGTAATGTAGATTTTCCTGCACCGTTTAAACCCATGACCGCCAAACGGTCTCCCCTTTTCAAGGAAAAGGATACCTCCTGCAATGCCAGGAATTCCTTATACCTCAATTCTCTTTTAAAAAGCTTAATCAGATAATCCTTCAGATCATCCACCTTTTGTTCCGTCAGACGATATTTTACGCTGACATTATCTACTGTTAAAACTGTTTCTGACATAGTAACCCCTATTCTGTCTTTTTACAGATGTAAAATAAATTTATCCTGATTTTTGTAGAAAACAATCAACCCGCTTAAGAAAAGTACCAGGGAAAATCCCAAAGAATACAGCATTACCGGAACATTCATAGCACGGCCGTATATTGCATCACGAAAGTTTTCAATTACGGAGTACAATGGGTTTAAGCGGAATAACCATTCATTATTTTCTCCGATTACCGTTTCTACTTTATAGAAGATAGCACAAGCATACATAATCAAGGTCAGTGCCACTCCCCATAAATATTCCAAATCACGGAAAAAAACCGCCAGTGTCGATAACCACAAACCGGCTCCCATGGTAAGCACCAAAACAATACTTAAAGGAATCAGTGCTTCTGCCAAATGCCAGGTCGGCTGAATATCACAAAACACAGCCACACCAGCCAGTACGACCAGGGAAATTAGAAACTGGATATATCCGGACAGTACACTGGCAAAGGGATACATGTACTTTGGCACATATACCTTTTTTATCATACCGGCATTCGCCCGGACAGATTTTAACGAGCTCCTTGTGGTATTTGCAAAAAAGGAATACAAAAGACGTCCGGTCAAAATATAAACCGGAAAGTCTTTTGTATTATGATATAACTTTGAGAATACCAAAACCAGAACCATCATGGTTAATAATGGCTCCAGTAAGGTCCAAAGCACTCCCATATAGGAGCTTCTGTATTTTAATTTTATGTCTTTCTTTACCAACTGAAACAGCAGGTACTGATATTTCTTAAATGTCAAAAATAAATTCTTCAACGTATCTGTTTCCTATCATTTATTCTGTTTCCGCAGTTCCCACTCCGCTGCCGTTAAAAGGTGCAGCAGATGTATCCGGCTCTTCATTTGCCCGCGGTCTCAATTCCACATGTACATTTGCCTGTAAAATATCATCCAACAGCAGGTCTCCCTGATTTTCCAAATAAATCGGCAGAAGATGAACTCCTTCCGTTGTAATATTGCTCAAATCTATGTACGGAGCAAGTTTTTGCAGATTCATATCCTTTATACTTGCTTCCTTACCTGACACATGTACCTGACTAACCGACAAGGACAGGATTCTACCCAAAAATTCTTCGGAAAGGCCACGGAGTTCTATTGCTCCCGGCGTAATTTCAAATACCTTTTCCTCATAAGGCTTCATTGTAATGGTAACCGCCAGCTTGTCCTCGTCTACCAAACGAAGGCTCTCCAAATTTTCATCCCACAATGATGCGATATCAATATTTTCTTCTACTACACCACTCTGGTCCGTAATATCGCACCGGGCATTTATTGTCGAACCGAGTAAAACCAAATCCGTCAATGTACCTGCCACCGTAACCATATCCGGCTGATAAGAAATACTTCCAACTTCATAGCCCACTGCCGGTTCTCCTGTGGTTGTTACAACAATCCGCACAGTTTTTGTTTTTAATACAGGAATTGTTACCTGCACTTCCGCAGTACTCACGGAAACCTTGGAAGAATTCACCACATCACCGTTCATGTCATAGATAACCGGAACACCCGTTGACAGGGAATCCCTTGAAATTCCGTCTACATCTACCATCAGCACCACTTCTTTTATCTTACTGATCTGGGTACTGGATCCGGTAATACTGATCATATTAGGGCTTGCCACCATATCACCGATAACATATCCGTCTTTTGTCTGACCTGTTGTAGAAATCTTCACACGGAAGTCCTTCGTAATGGAATCTTCCAGGCGAAGCTTCATTACCTGGTTTAAACCACGTACAATTTCCACATCTCTTGCGTAGGAAGAAGTAACGGAAACTTCAATCGGTACCGCATCCGTTACGGAAATTTTTTCAAAGTCTGCCACTGCAATAATATCATTCCTGGTAAGTTTTTCGCAGACAGAACGCCTTGCCTCTACTACAACAGAAATCGTATCGCCTTCCACTACCTCCGGAATTTTATCCCTTGCAACCAGGGATGCCTCGTTAATTATAGTTACCGGGATATCTTCAAAGGTTGCGGTTTCCACCGGGTCCTGGGAGTTGATAACCACCAGCCACAGCAGTGCCGCAAGAGCTACCGATAACAGCTTTAATCCAAAATTATGAGTTACTTTCTCTTTCATTTTTCCCGCTTTCCTCTCCATCTTGGGAATCTGGTTGTCTTTGTTTCCTGTTCTTTACCCTTCTGCAATTCCATAAGCTTTGCCCGTAGGAAATCACCGTCTACATTAAAAATCAGGTTACCTCCCCGTGCAATGGAAACCTTTCCGGTTTCTTCCGAAACAATAATGGTAAAGCTGTCGGACACTTCACTGATACCGACACCGGCTCGGTGTCTGGTACCAAGGTCTTTGCTTAACCTCATATTTCCGGACAACGGAAGGTAGCAGGTAGCGGATACTACTCTGTCTCCCCGCACAATTACCGCGCCGTCATGCAGCGGTGTATTATGCTCAAAAATGTTAATCAGAAGCTGGCTGGTAATCAGACCGTCTATCATAATACCGGTTTGGGAATATTCCTCCAGGGAAATATCCTGTTCCAAAACAATAAGTGCACCGGTTTTGGTTTTTGCCAGTTCAAAGGTACCTCGTACCAGTTCGTTTAAGGTGTCCTGGGAGAATTTCTCATTCTTTCTGTCTTTGCCATCCATAAACATATCCAAAGACAGAATCTTTCTTTGACCCAGGGTTTCTAAAACCTTTCTAAGTTCCGGCTGGAATAAAATCAGTACTGCAGTAATACCGACACCGATGGTATTGGTAAACAACCAAAGAATAACATCAAATTTTAATACTGTTGCAAGAATCCAAACAAGCAGAAGAACAATCATGCCCTTTACAATAACCCAGGCTCTTGTTGTTTTAATCCACTTAATGACATAGTAAAACAGCACCGCAATCAGAATAATTTCCACAAAATCCATCGGGCGCATTTGCGGCAACGAAAGCCATCTTACTAATTTGTCTAACATATTTACGATGTTATTCATAGCATTAACCGTTCCTTATCTTTTTTATTCCTCGTCTTCCGTAAAGCCTTTTGTACCGGAGGCTTCGTCGGAATGTTCTTCAAAGTCAAAATCCTCTTCTTCCTGATCAGATGCCGTTAATTCTTCCTCCGGCTCCTCTTCTTCATTGGAAAAGGTGGTAACATTTTTCTGAAGCATTGCCACATCAATCTTAGGCACTGCCTTTACGTAATAATAATAGTCATCATCCTCAAACTGGACGTGCTCCACAGAAGTATAGTCTAATACCACACGGAAAAACTGGGCTACAAATACCAGCAACATGGAAACGATGGTTCCGAGAATCATGGAGCCGGTTCCCACATTGATATCCATCTGCAGGTTTGCAAGTAAAAAGCCTAAAATATTGATAATTGCACCAAGCACAATCGTAATTTCAAAAACAAATTCAAAGCGCATTCTTCTTACCAGCCACATAACGAGAATTACGACAGCAAAAATTGCAGCAGTGATAAACATTTCTTTATGCTTAAACAGGCTGTTGACTACGTCAATGTACAATGCCAATGTGGCATCCAGACTGGAAATATCCTGCCGGACGGCCGCTTCCTGAATGACCTTGAAAACAAAGTATATAATAACACCGCTGACCGTCGGAAAAATTGCCATCGGAGTGGCAATCATACCAAGTAAAAGCGGAACCAGATACGGCATTTTAAACATAAACAGAATCGGCACAGCCACTACCGCGTAGCCATACTGGCCGGAAAAACGTGCAATAAAACAATATAATACGGCAAAGATAACAACCACTAACGCCGCTAAAATTGGTGAAGCACTGTACACCTGCAAAATTGCCAGCATCGCACACAGCAGAATTAAAACAACCGGTGGCAGGAAAGCACCTACAGCCGCCAGACCAAGTTCAATCACAGGTTTTGCTACGGTTGTATTATATGCCAATGCTGTATTAATTGTATGAAATGCCAGGTACGAAATAACAAACCGGAAGACCGGCTCAATAATCAACTGGTACTTCTGGAAAAAACGTCTGGCCATTCCTCTGAATTCCAATAATTTAGTAATAATTTTCATCCTTATTTCTTCTCCTCTTCCAATCCAAGCTGTCCTTCTTCCTGATACATACTACGGAGCAAACGGAGCATTCTGAAATACTTCGCCAGCTTTTTACGTGAATAGTCGTAATAAATACCGTAACCTACCAAAGCCGCCATAACATAAACGGTAACCACAATAACATAAGCACCGAGAATTGTTTTACCCATGCCGATATAGTCCAAATTTACCGCCTCACGGATTAAGTACTCCATTTGGTAGGCAATCACCATGGCAAGTACCAATAAATAGCCAATGGTAACTGCCACAATATTATGCAGGATTTTTAACCGCACATAATCACGCCGGAAATATTTTCCCAGCTTAATATCTTCTTTTCCTTCTGTTTTTTCATATATTGCCAGCTTTGTCATCAGCCGGACCTTACGCATATTTACCATGCTGTTCCTTCTTTCATTCCGTCAAATCTGCAATTAATTCAAATTATACTTATACATAATCTATGATACCACAATATTTCACGATTTCAAATAGATTTTTTTACATTCTTGCCGGATTTATGTAATTTATTCCATTCCCTAAAAAAAGAAACCCTTTTTGTTGCGAAAGACACCTTTTTTTGGTATGCTGAAAGCAAGAAAAAGCATCACCGGAATGAAAAAGGAGGATTACACTTATGAAGCGTCTCAACAAAAAATTCTGGGCCGTTCTGGCTGTTTTCGGTCTTATGGGACAGGTAGCCTGGGTAGTGGAAAACATGTATTTTAATGTATTTATTTACAAAATGTTTCATGCGTCTGCCGCAGAAATTTCCTTAATGGTCAGTTTAAGTTCCGTAGCAGCCACCGTTACTACATTGTTAATCGGAGCACTGTCCGACCACATCAACCGCAGAAAACTTCTGATGAGCGGCGGTTACATCTTATGGGGTGTTTCCATTTTATCCTTCTGTCTCATCCGCATGGATATTTTAACCCCGATTGCCGGAAGCACTGCTGCTGCGGCATCTTTGGGCGTTACTTTAGTCATTATCATGGACTGCGTTATGACCTTCTTCGGTTCCTCCGCCAACGATGCCGGCTTTAACGCCTGGATGACCGACTGGGGCGACGATTCCTCCCGCGGTAAAATCGAAGGAATCAATTCCATGATGCCGCTGGTATCCATTTTGGTGGTATTCGGCGGATTTATGTTCTTTGATTTAGAAAAGGATTCCAGCTGGACCCTGATTTTCCTGATTATCGGTATTGCCACCCTGCTGATTGGTGTTTTAGGTCTCTTTATTGTGGAAGAGGCACCGGAGCTGGCAATCAAGCGTGAAGAGGAACAAGCTTCCGAAGTGAAAAAAAATTACTGGGCAACCTTAGTTTACAGCTTCCGCCCGGGAATTATGAAAGAAAATCCCCTTCTCTATCTGATTGTGCTGGCCTTTGCAGCCTTTAATATTTCTATTCAGACCTATATGCCGTACTTGATTTTATACTATGAAAAAAGTCTCGGTATGACCGATTACGTGCTTATTATGGCTCCTGCCATTATTGTTGCGGCAATCATCACCGCATTTTACGGTAAATTATTTGATATGACCGGCTTTAAAACCTCCGTCATGCCAACCCTGTTACTGCTGATGGCAGGGTATGTCCTGCTTTTCTTTGGACGTACCACCCCGGTTGTATTTACCGGCTCCCTTCTTATGATGACCGGCTATCTTACCGGCATGTCCGTCTTTGGTGCCATGATCCGGAGCCTGATTCCGGAAAGCAGGGCAGGACAGTTCCAGGGCATCCGTATTATCGGACAGGTTCTGATTCCGGGCATCATCGGTCCGTCCATCGGTGCGGCGGTATTAAAAAACGCTGAAACCATCACCAATAATGACGGTACCACTTCCTTTATTCCTAATGAAAACATTTTCCTTGCAGCTTTTCTGGTTGCGGTTGGGGTCTTACTTGTTCTGGCAGGCATTTTCCGATTTGTACGTAACGGACACTACCCTCTTATGAGTGAAGCCGGAGAACAGCTCCGCGATTCCGCCGAAGTTTGGCAGGAATATCCAAGACCGCAATTAAAGAGAAACAACTGGTACAGTTTAAACGGTAAGTGGAAATTAAACAACGGCACCTGTCTTGTTCCGTTTCCTCCGCAATCCGAACTGTCCGGCTACAAAAAACACGTCGGCAGCAAGCTGATTTATGAAAAGAAATTTATTGTTCCGAAGCCGGAAGCCGGTATCCGCACCCTGCTCCGTTTTGAAGCGGTGGACCAGCTGGCAGAAGTTTATTTAAACGGTGTTCTTTTGGGCAGGCATGCCGGCGGATATTTACCGTTTTCCTTTGATATTTCCAATGTGATGTATCCTGACAAAGAAAATACTCTGACCGTAAAGGTTACGGATAAATTATCCACCCGCTATCCGTACGGCAAACAGACGAAAAAGCGAGGCGGCATGTGGTACACCCCGGTCAGCGGCATCTGGAAGAGCGTCTGGTTGGAACAGGTGTCCGATACTTATGTCAAAGACCTGAAGCTTACACCGGATTTAGACGGTGTACATATTTCCTTTGCCACCAACCATCCGGAACGTGCAGTCCATGCAAAAGCACTTGTCACGCTTCACACCGGCGAACAAATGGAATTTTCCATGTCCGGCAACTCCGGTTACTTAAAGCTCCGTGACATCATTACCGCAGACGCCACTCCATATGTTCCGGAGCTCTGGACCACGGAAAATCCGTATTTGTACCGCATGACTCTTTCCGTAGACCAGGACGAGTTGGAAACCTACTTTGCCCTGCGTACTATTGAAATTATTAATAAGGACGGCGTGAACCGTGTCTGCTTAAACGGCAAACCAATCTTCCTCCATGGTGTTCTGGACCAGGGATATTTCTGTGACGGCATCTTCCTTCCGGCGGAAGAAGAAGAATTTGAACGTGACATTCTCCGCATGAAGGAGCTGGGCTTTAACATGCTCCGGAAGCATATCAAAATTGAGCCGGAAGCCTTTTACTACTATTGTGACCTTCACGGAATGCTGGTAGTCCAGGATATGGTCAACAGCGGAAGCTATTCTTTCCTCAGGGACACCGCACTGCCAACCATCGGCATGAAAAAACTGGTGGATACCTTACGTTTCTTCCCTGCGAAACAGAAAAAATTCTGGGAGCAGCATATGAAAGAAACCCTGTCCCACTTATATAACCACCCATCTATTGTGGTTTATACCCTGTTCAACGAAGGCTGGGGACAGTTTGACAGTGACCGCATGTATACCATCGCAAAGAAGATGGACCCATCCCGTCTGTACGACTCCACCTCCGGCTGGTTTACAAGAAAAAAGAACGACTTTGACAGCCTGCATGTTTACTTTGGCAACTTAGAACCACAGCCTGCCACCCGTCCGATGTTTATTTCCGAGTTCGGCGGTTGTGCATATCCTGTGGAAAATCATATTTATGCAAAATACGCCTCTTACGGCTACGGCAACTGCAAAAATGCGGACGAAGTTTCCGAAAAGGTTTGGGATGCTTATAACAAAACCATTCTTCCTGTTATCGAAAAGGGCTGCTGCGGTGCGGTTTATACCCAGCTCTCCGACGTAGAAGACGAAATCAACGGCTTCTACACCTACGACCGCAAGGTATGTAAGGTAAACGTGGAAGAAATGCAGAAGCTGCGCAAAGAAATAGACAATAGAATTTGTTCATAAAAAATTATGGGACTATTTGCTCAATTTTGCGTGAAAACGGTTACAATTACTTGAAACATTTGCTTTTTTGAGGTATAATACTTGGTACAAAAGATTTAAACTGTTTCTCTTAGCACAACTCCATAAAGCCACCTAATTGATGACTGATTCCATATAGTTGCTAAGAGGGGAAGGAGTACTTATGAGTAAGACAAAAAAGAAGGGAAAATTTTTAAACTTTAAGGGGATGCGTATCGAAGAACGGTTACGCAAAGCATTTAACATTATTATACTGATTGCTTCCGTTGCATCTGTTGTAGGCATTGCATGTTTGTTGCTTGTAGTAGCTAACTTCAAAAACGCCATGAACAATTATGCACTGCCGCAGGGTGACATTGCCTTGTTCATGAATGAGTACGCAGAGTGCCGTTCCAATACCCGCGGTATTATCGGTTATGAAGACCAGAACTTAATTGACCAGCTGGTAGGTAAGCATGACGACCGCCAGAAAAAAACCATGGAACGTTATGATGCGTTGAAAGACCACATCGTAACCAAAGAAGGCAAAGACGCCTATGCTAACATTAAAACAGCCTTAGACGCCTATTTTGAAAAAGAAGACGAAATTATTCAAATCGGTGCCACTACCGACCAGGAGCAGTGCCGTATTGCCCAGGATATGGCCATCAATGAATTAACTCCGTTATACGAAGCATTAGATACCGCCACTCTGGAGCTTATGAATATTAACATTGAAAAAGAGCACCAGATGGAATTACACTGCGCTATTATCGAATGGGGTTCTGTTGTCCTCATGGTAATTCTTATTATCACTGCCGGCATTATCGCAAAGAGAATTGCCTCCATTATTTCCAAGGGTATTTCCAAGCCGCTGGCACAGTTAGAGGAACGTTTCGAAACCTTCGCAGAAGGCGACATCAAGTCCGAATTCCCAACCTCCACTGCCCAGGATGAAATTGCTGGACTTATGAATTCCTCCCACGACATGGCAGAGCGCTTAAAGATGATCATTCTCGACGTAGAAAGAATGTGTGCCGAAATGAGCAACGGCAACTTCAACGTAGAATCCGATTGTGCAGACGCTTATGTAGGCGACCTTGCCGAATTATACGTTTCCATCAAGAACATGAATATCAATGTCAGCAACGCTTTAAGCGAAGTAGAAGAAGTTTCCAACCAGGTAAACGGCGGTGCTTCCAACTTAGCAGAAGCAGCTTCCAGCCTTGCGGAAGGCGCAACAGACCAGGCAGCTTCCGTAGAAGAAATGTTAGCAACCATGAACACCGTATCCGACGGCTTAAAGTACACCGCACAAAGCGTAGACGAAGCTTATGTACAGGCACTTGCCTGTGCTAACGACGCACAGAACAGCCACAAGGAAATGAACAACATGGTTGAAACCATGAACCGTATCAGCGAAACTTCCAAGAAGATTGAAAATATCATTGCAGAAATCGAAAATATCGCAAGCCAGACCAACCTGCTCTCCTTAAATGCTTCCATCGAAGCAGCCAGAGCCGGTGATGCAGGCCGCGGCTTTGCCGTAGTTGCCGATGAAATCCGTGACCTGGCAGACCAGAGTGCCAAGTCCGCAGTGGATACCCGCGAACTGGTTAACAACACGCTCCGCGAAATTGAAGAAGGCAGCCGTGTTGCCAACCGTACAGCCGACGTATTGTTCGGTGTGGTAGATGCCATTCAGAAGATTGCAGAAACCTCCAAGACCTTATCCGAAAACACTCAGGTACAGGCCGAGGCAGTAGAACAGGCAGACCAGGGTATCGCCCGTATCTCCGAAGTTGTACAGAGCAACTCCGCCGCCGCAGAAGAATCCTACGCAACCAGCGAAGAGTTATCTGCACAGGCAGCAACCATGCATAATCTGGTGGCTCAGTTCCAGCTGAAGAAGTAAAAAAATTGAGTTTTCTGACTAAATAAAAGGAACCCGAAAATATATCTCCGGGAACGTGGTAAACCACTGTTCTCCTCCGATATATTTTCGGGTTCTCTTATATTGATCTTCGGAAAATTCAATTTTCATACACGTTTTCTATCCGTAAGTCTTTGATATGTCTTGCATCGTTCATGATTTCAAACCGCGGTTTTACCAGCGCTCCCGGTGTATCCGGCAGTTCCACAATGGTAATACCCGTGTAATCCTGGTTCAGGGTAATACACACAAACGGGTACGGCAGGTTAAACAGGTGACTGAAAATAGCAGAACCGGCACCGCCATGGCCGAATGCTGCGATGGTTTTGGCAGTGTTACTTCTGCTGCCATCCGCATTCACTGATTCCATATCTGCCACACGGTAATACAATCCTTCTCTGGTGTAGCCAAGAGTCTTTAACCACTCATCCAAAGCCGTGGCAATGTTTTCCACATAATCCACCATTTTGTTCCGTACAAAAGGTTCCTCTTTTGCCCAGTTCGGGTTTAACAAGCTCTCGCCCTTGGCTACCATGTCATCTACCGCAGACCAAGGATGCCCATCAAAAGGAATTGGCTCGTTATCCACAGACCCCCAGGAAATTTCCCGCATAAACTCACATTTTACGATAGGCAGTCCATACTTTTTCGCCACATAACCTGCGGTTTCATAAGCGCGTCCGCAAGTGGAGGAATAAATCTCGGAAATCCCTTCGTCTTTTAAGCGCTCCGCAGCAGCGGCAGCATGCTTACGGCCAAGCTCCGTTAAACAGTCATTCACATAGTTTGGATGTCCATGGCGGACGAATATGATTCTCATTGGGTACCTTCTTTTTCAACTTGCATCATGCAATATTCTTCAATTAACTGAATAAATTCTTCTGCTACTATTATCTGCCGCTCTGTTTCTTCCTTACTGGCAATATAAAAATCGTCATAATCACTGGCATGGCGGATTTCCTCTGCCTCACCAATCTTTCTGCCGATTTCCCTCGGGAAAACACCTGTTTTAACATATTCTTTGTTAAAATTGCCAATAGCATCTTTGTGACGTTTATATGCCGCCCCACTCAATGCATGAACCGCATTAAGTGAATGAAAAATCGCATAATATGCGCTGTTATTTGCTGCTTTATATTCTTCTGCAGCAAAAAGTATTTTTGCAGACTTCAAATCCGATTTGGCATTTTCAAGCCGATATACCATCAGGTCTTTTTTAGTTCCCACATCCCCATTATGCTGCTCCATATAAAACCACACCTTCTTTCTGAACATTAGCGTAAAACGGATAATTGTCCACCCACTTTTCAAAATGAGCCTGATTCTTAGCAATTGGTTTTATATCAAGATTATTATCCATATTGAAGTCATAGGTCATATACGAAAGAGCCCGGCTATATGACTTTAATTCCAAATCAGATATATCCAACAATATCATAATGTCTACATCTGAATCTGCACCAAAATCTCCCCTTGCATAGGACCCATACAGAATAACTTCCTTTACATGAGAACCATATATTTTTTTAATTTCCGCAACATATTGTTCCAACAATCCATGTATTGCCTGTGGCATAGCCGTGCCTCCTTTCTCCCTTTGTTGTAATTAATTATATTATACCTTTTCTCTTTGATTTTCACAACCTATATTTAGTTCTTTACAGATAACTAAATGAATCTCTCCGTCACTACCTTGAATTCCGGTCTGGTAACATAAGAAGCATAAGTAACTTTTCCATCAAAGTTTAATACTTTTTCAAAACGGTAACGCAGAACCGGCGAAGTAATGTAATCTAATACTTTTTCTTTTGGCACCCAAAGAACCTCACTGGATTCTTCCGATGTGCGGCATTCCCCGCTTTCGTACTCACAAATAAAATCTAATATCACCTTGGTGGGAACTGTGGTAACCCCATCATAGTATGTGTATTTACCAACATTAGAGTACACCGCGCATAAGCGTTTTACTTTAGCAGTAATACCGCTTTCCTCCATGATTTCCCGTAAGACGCCCGCCTCTAAATCTTCGCCTTCTTCAATCTGACCGCCGGTAGCATCGTAACCACGATTGAGCGTTTTAATAATCAACATATTACCTTCTTTGTCAAAAACATAGCCTGCTGCTGCAACGATATGTGTTGGAAATGCCATAATAAAAACCTCCTTAACTAAACATGCCTATCTCTTCTATAACTTTTTCACACATCAGTTTCTGCACAAAATCCCCGGGGTGAAGACCATCTCCAACTCCATCCGGATCAAATATTATATCTTCGATTTTTTGATTGTGGTCTTTGAGATAATTAAAAATGTATTGATACAAATCAATGCACTGTACACACCTGTCCTTTGCTATCCCTTTCAAAATCTCGACTACCTCGTCAGTATGATATAATCGATTCTCATAATACTCATTGCTATGTACCGATGGATTTGGAGTAAGCACTACAACTATTTTCCCTCGAGAAATAAGTTCATCAAGAATTTTTTCACTATTCTCCTTCAGCTCAGTCATTCCGTCTTTTCTTTTTCGGTCATTTAATCCCATGAGGATAAAAACGACATCATCCTCTTCTGAAATTATTTCATTCAAGTGATTCTTTATCTGATAGGAATATGCTCCTCCACAACCATTATTTATAACTGTCAATGTGGAATTTTTCTTTTTTAAATATGCTTCAAGTAATCCCCACCAGCTGTTTGGAGCAACACGTCTAAAAAACTGTTTGGTATCTTCAAAAATCAGTTGTTCTGTTTTGTAACTACCTGTACTTCCTGCACCGGCTGCAATGCTGTCTCCAATAATATTTATTCGCACATTTAGTTTTTGCAATAATTCCTGCATATTCATATCCTTACGCCCTACCTCACCGGCACAAAATAAGTTTCGGGATTTACCATCCCTTCACCATTTTGAAAAGCTCTAATAGCACCGACGCATTCCTTGATACAAAGTCGAATACAGTCTATGGTAATATCGTAAGTATATATGGCAAGCTCTTCTTTCTTTGCCCGCGGTTCCAAAAAGAAGTCCTGAAACAGCCCGTCAAACACCTCATCATACAGTTCCGGATGAAGCCCTGCAAACTCAATATTCCGATCTTCCGTAAGCTCATACCGCAGGTCGAATTCTTCCCGGAGAAGGTAGTTTAATTTATGGAAGTCTGTATATCCTGCCTGGTATTTCTCCTGTCGTTCTTCCTTGGATTTTACTTTGCTGCGAATCTGCGTTTCCATAATTTCGTGAAACCATATCATGTCAGTAATCAGATGACACAATATGCCAAGATATAACTCGTCCTGTTTCATCCGGTCGCTATACTCTTCTACAAAACGCAGCCAGTTACCACCTTTTTTGTCCCCGTGAATTTCAAAATAATGGGTTTGATTTTTGGAACCGTCCGTATGCAGGGACATATCCGGACATAGGGAACCGATTTTAAAACGGTTCTTATTCTTTATTTCTACCTGCTCCGCCACTTGTTCTGCAACCAGGTAATGAATCATTCTGGATGGCATGTCAATCCTCCTTGTATTCCTCTTTTTTGCATGTAAACAAAGCAGTATCCCTGGTGACTTCATAAATACCCTGCTCGTTTTTCAACTCTTCTTTGCCCCGCAAGTAGCTTAAGAACTCTTCTCTTCTGACTTCAAGAACTTCCCGTACCGGCTTGCACACCTGCACAATGTAATCCAGAAATTCCTCTGCGGTAGTAAAGGTCAGGGTGATTATGTACGCATGCTTTTCTACCAACGGGAAGACATCACGCAGCTCCTGCTCCCAGGCATCCGCTCTTTCTTTGTGTTTTACAAGACCTTTATCCAATTCCGGACAACTTCCGAAGAATTCCCTGAAATAAGGTTGCATGTTGTCATAAAAGAGATATCCGCCCCAGGTGCAGGTGAGAATTCCTTTTGCTGCAAGAGCGTCGTAAAACTTATGATACAACGCCGTTCTGTCTGCGATGTGGGATATCGTATGATTAAAGAAAATGCGGTCATAATTTTCTTCAAAGGACATGGTTTCTAAATCATCCCACACAAAAGCAAACTCGCTGTTTGCAAATTTTCCTTCTTTTCTTTGCTCCTCCAGAAAAGCACAAAACGTATCCATGTGGGTGTTATGCCTGTCCACACAGGTAACCGATAAACCGTCCGGCAAACGCTCCTCGTTACAACGCCACAAGTTGCCCCAGCCTGCACCGGCATCCAGCACACGCATATCCGTTTCAAATCCTACCGTATCCACAACAAACCGGGACCACCCCCACGGCTCATTATTGGAGTGACGAGCCAGGTGTCCCACCAGTTCATCCGCCCGTTGGTTTCTCACAATACTACCAAGAGATTTTAAGAATGTATTGCTGTCCTGCTCGCCTAAGCGGCACTCCTGCACCGCCCGGTCCACATGGGCAATAACGGTATTTAACTGTGCTCTCTTTTTTTCAAGCAGACGTTTCTGCTCTAATAACATCTTCTCCCTACTGACGTTTTCGTAAAGCTGCAAAAACTCCGCAATCTGGTCCAAAGAAAAGTCCAGCCATTTCATTAACTGGATTTTTTCCAAAGTACGTACTGCTTCTTCGCCATACAGCCGGTAGCTGTTGTCTGCGTTACGCTCCGGAACAAGCAGGCCCTTTCGCTCGTATACACGTAATGTTTTTGTAGAAATTCCGGCAAGCTTTGCCAGCTGACCGATGGTGTATAAATTATTCATGGTATTTCCTTTCGTAAATAAGGCTCCCGGGAATATGTTTTAAAGTAGCATGTTGATTAATCTGATTTTATTATAAACCTTGCCCTTAGGACAAGGTCAAGCATATATTATCAAACTTATAAAAACTTTTTCCAACCACTAAACAACAAAAAAACCACCCGGTCATTTAACCGGATGGCTCTCACTTGTTAATATATTTACTTCATTCCCACGAATCTTGCCACATCTGCATCAAAATAGTCATTCAGATTACTGCTAAGTCCCGCTGCCTTCCACATCTGTTCAAAGGTGATGTTCTCGATGTTACTCAGAAACACAAAAGTAGTATCACTTGCTGCGTTATGTACTCTTCCCGTTTTTTCCAGCCTGTACTTATAGGTATGATTTTCTGTTTTCCAGGTACCATCGCTCATTTCATAATGCTTCACGAAAACAACCAATTCATCGGTCTCTGTAGCATCTTCCGGGTCTGTCACCTCATACGTTTTCACTACGTAGGCATCTGTGTCGGATGTTGTTCCCTGGTTCTGCACCGGAGCATCCGGTATATCAACATAGCAATCTTCAATCTTAATAGTAACGTCCTCACTTGGCATATGAAATGTATAATAAGTGTACGTCATATCCGAAGCGTCCCTGTCCATCTTCTGCTCCACACCATTTACATAAAGCCGGTAATAATGCTCAGTAACGGTACCCAACTGAATCGTCACTTTTTCGCCTGCTTCATAGGCAGCTTTCAGCTCATTTTCAATACGGCGATTATCCGCAATTTCAACTTTATATGTATTCTTCTGTTTACATGCCGTCATTCCAAGCACAAATACCAATAAAAAAACTGCTGTCATCCATCGTTTCATACAATCACACTCCTTCTACTTATCAGACGCAAAATAAGTACAAAAGTTTTAGCATAATTAAAATTTATCATATCCGAAAACTAAAAGAAAGATTAAAGTTTGATTAAGAATTCGGTTTGTTAAAAATTTAGTCACAATTATGTGTTATTATAGACTTAAACAAAAGAGCAGGACCTGCCTGCCGCAAGAAAGGAACAAAAACTAATCATGTATGATGATGTATTTCTTCCGGATGTGTATGGAGAACTCCGCAGTACTTCCATGGAATGGGAGCGTATGCAGTTAATTTACGATGCAGCCCTGCGTGAGGTCAACACTAAGCTGGAAACCTTAAATAACGAATTCAAAATTAAACACCAATATAACCCGATTGAGCACATGACCTCCCGAATCAAGTCTCCGGAGAGTATTGCAAAAAAGATGCAGCATAACAACCGGGAACTGACGGTGGAAAATATCGTCCGCTACATCAACGACGTGGCGGGCATCCGCGTTATCTGCTCCTTCACCTCTGACATTTACCGCATCGCCAAGCTGATTGCAAAGCAGTCCGATGTCACAGTTTTAAAGGTAAAAGACTACATAAAAGACCCAAAGCCAAACGGTTACAAGAGCTATCACATGATTGTATCCGTGCCAATCTTTTTAGCGGACACCATTGTAAATACAAAGGTGGAAATCCAAATCCGCACCATTGCCATGGACTTCTGGGCAAGCTTAGAGCACAAAATGTATTACAAGTTTGAAGGAAATGCACCGGAAAGCATCCGTCGGGAATTAAAGGAATGTGCCGATTTGGTTGCCTTCCTGGACCAGAAAATGCTGGCCATCAACGAAGAAATCAAGCACTACTCCGGCGAGGAGGAAGATGATGATACCGAACTGGACGGAGAATTAAGGGAAATGTACGGCACCGTGTTAGATGAAAAAAAGATTTTAGAAGAGGCTGTATAACTTAACAAAGGAGTTTGCATATATGTTTATATTTGGTGGAATTTTGTTAGTAATTATCGGAATGTTGATGTTCTGCTTCCCTAATGTAGTATACAGCATTACGGAACTTTGGAAATCCGATACTTCCGGTGAACCTTCCGATGCTTATAAGGTCCATATCCGTATTAAAAGTGTTGGTGTTTTCTGCATTGGCATATTTTTTATTGTTGCTTATTTCTTCATTCCGTAATTTCAAACAGATTTATCAAAACAAAAACCCCTTGCACATTCCGTTGTGCAAGGGGAAATTTTTATTTCTTATAAAAACTGAATTCCATTTTCTTTTGCCTTCTTAAGCACTTCATCCGGCCAGATGGATGCCTGCACCTCTGCGATGTGTGCCTTATGTAAGAAGAACATACAAATTCTGGACTGGCCGATACCACCGCCAACGGTGTACGGAAGCTCACGGTTTAAAATTGCCTTCTGGAACGGAAGCTCGGCTCTGTCTTCACAATTTGCCTTCTTTAACTGCTCTGCCAGGGATGTTTCATCCACACGGATACCCATGGAAGAAAGCTCTAAAGCAATGTCCAGAGTTGGATAGTAAACCATGATGTCGCCGTTTAACTTCCAGTCATCATAGTCCGGTGCTCTGCCGTCGTGCTTTTCGCCGGAAGCAAGCTTGTCGCCAATCTGCATGATAAACACGGCGCCCTTCAGCTTAGCAATATTGTACTCTCTGTCCTTTGGAGTGCAGTTTGGATACATATTTTCAAGTTCCTGAGTCGTCACAAATGCGATTTCCTCCGGAAGCACTTCTTCGATATAGTCGTACTTATCAGCCATGTAATGCTCGGTTTCGCGAAGTGCCGCATATACCTTGCGCACCACGTGCTTTAAGGTTTCTAGATTTCGCTCATCCTGCAGAATGATTTTTTCCCAGTCCCACTGGTCTACGAAAATGGAGTGGATGTTATCAGTGTCTTCATCACGGCGGATAGCGTTCATGTCGGTGTACAGACCCTCGCCGTAGGAGAAGCCGTAAGCCTTTAATGCCTGGCGCTTCCACTTAGCCAGAGAATGAACAATTTCTACCTCTGCATCATTCTGCTCCTTAATACCAAAGGCAACCGGACGCTCTACACCATTTAAATTATCATTAAGACCGGATTCCGGCTTAACAAACAACGGTGCAGACACACGGGTTAAGTTCAGCTTCTTTGCCAGCTGACGTTCGAAGTGGTCCTTTACGCTTTTAATGGCTCTTTGGGTTTCTCTGATATCAAGTTCTGATTTGTATCCTTCCGGGATGTAAAACTGCTCCATATATCCTCCTAGAAATGCAGTGCAAAATGCCTGCAAATTTTACACTTTAATCCACTAAACTTATTTCATAAGTGTATCAGTTTTTTTATCAAATAGCAAGAGAATTTTACAGTTTTTCTTTATTCTCCCACCCGGATATCTTGTTTCAGACCTTCAAAGTCCAAATAATCTTCGATAAACTGCTTGCGAAGCAGCTGTTTTGGCACAAATTCATTATACTTTCCGTCAATCTGCACTTCGTCCGGTAGCGGCAGAGCGTATAAATCCAACTCGGAAGCCAGCACATCTTTAATGATTTGCTCCAGTTCCTCTTTTTCTCCGGAGAAAATCACTTCCAGATACACCGCCCGGCTCCACGGAAGCTGATTCTTGATACCGCGTTTTAACAATGCATAATGAAGTGTCACCAACTGTCTGGTGCCCACCCATGGAAATATCGCAAACTTTTTGCCGGATAATCTGGTAACCAAATGATCTAATATACCGCTGTTCCGGGTGATATACTGAATTTCAGCCAGACGCTCCTTGCAGCGATTACTAAGATACGGATATGTTCCGTCGTCCTTTAATACATTGCGGATTTTGCGCACCAGCATCGTGTGCAAGTCGGCATTAAAATCCACGTCCCAGTCCACCACGGAAATGCCCGGCACCCTCTTTACAAAGATAACCTTTGACTTGGCGTTGACCTCCACTGTTTCCCAGGAAAGACCCGCCAAAGCAAACCTGGTACCCACCGGATACACCTTATCCACAGTGCCGATGGTACGGTTTTCATCCTTTACCAACAAATATTCCGGAGCAAGAAAAACCGTTAAAAACTTATGGCTGTTCACGATTTTTTCGCCCTCTCTGCCGATAATCAGACCGCCGTTTTCGGTACGCTGCAGCTGGTCTTCTTCTAACATATGCGTAAGCAGTAACTTATAGTCTTCTTTTGAAATATACCGGAAACTGCCCAGTGACAGAATCTGCTGTGCCAGAGCTGCTGTCGACATCTCACCGTTACTTTTCAGTACGCTCATGGTCTGATGATACAGCAAATTATAGGCGTGATTTAACGGCGGAATCGGTTCTATCCAGTGCTCTCTGAGGTAAATTTCTATAATGGCAATGGTGCGGATGAAGTCCCAGTTGATAGGGCCCAGCACATCACCGGAATTGATTTTGATACTCTCCACAAAGGTAAACAATAGCTGCGGCACCTGACCACGTCTGCCGCATCGTCCAAGACGCTGGGCAAAGCTGGACACAGAAAGCGGCGCTCCAATCTGTACCGCCTGATCCAAAGAACCGATATCGATGCCAAGCTCTAAGGTAACTGTAGCTCCGGTGACGATTTTTTCGTCGTCGTTTTTCATTTCATCTTCGGTGTTTTCACGAATTAAAGCCGACACATTGCCATGGTGCACCCGGTATACATCCGGTGCTTTTTTCTCCAGAGCAAGATTTTTTAAATGGGCCATGACAAACTCGGTTTCTTCCCGGCTGTTGGTAAAAATGATGGTCTTTTTATCTAAGGTCTGCTGAAATAAATACTCATAGTGCTCTCTGTCGCCGCTGGTGTCAAAGGAAGAATTATTGCCGGTTTCCCTGCCGTCATATTCGTCCACATCACGTTTGTCGGCGTAGTTTACAAACCGCTCAATGTGCAGACGGATGCGCTTTTTTCCTTCATCGGTAACAGGGGATGCACAGATTCTTCCGGTACCGGTGTTTAGCCAGTCTTCTGCCAGGGATAAATCACCCAAGGTGGCAGACAGCCCGATACGGCGGGGAATTACCCCAGTGAGCTCCTGCAGCCGCTCCAACACGCAAAGTAACTGCACGCCCCGGACATCCCGCATAAAATAATGCACCTCATCTATAATGACAAAACGCAGATCAGAAAACAAAGACATGCAGGCGCCACGTTTATTGGTAATGAGACTTTCCAATGACTCCGGTGTAATCTGCAAAATTCCTTCCGGATGTTTAATTAACTTCTGCTTCTGGCTCTGGGATGCGTCACCATGCCACTTGGTTACCGGAATGTTGGAATCTATCAATAACTGGTCCAGACGCTTAAACTGGTCGTTAATCAGCGCCTTTAACGGAGAAATATAAAGTACTCCCACGGATGCCGACAGATGCTCATACAGCTCGGTGAGCACAGGAAGAAAAGCCGCCTCGGTTTTACCGGATGCCGTGCCGGAAGAAAGCAGCAAATTATCATCAGTATCAAAAATCACTTCACAGGCTGCCACCTGGTTCGCCCGAAGTTCTTCCCACTCGTTGCGGTAAATATAATCCTGAATAAACGGGGCCAGTCGTTCAAATACGTTCATGGTATCCTCCTGTTTTAAACCTCAAAGTCCACAAATTCATCATGTATCTCTTCTTCTGACAGGCCGCCCTTTGCCATGGCAAAGCTGTTACTGCCGAGAATTTCGGCAATGGTCTTTTGCGGATTCTGGTGCAGAATATTAAGCAGTTCAATAAAGTCGCGGATAATTTCTCGCGGTGTAATGTGGGTTTCTGCCCCCACACGGTTGTACTCCACCGTCAGGAAATACACTAAATCCTCCTGGGTCATTTTCGGCTCGTAACGATAAAGTCCCGCATGAATATGCAGGAGCTTTTCAATTAAAATGTACATTTCCTCCTGGGAAAGCATCTGCAGGCGGATGATTGGTGCAGATAAGTCCTTGACATCGGCAGTGGCAAAATGCCCCTCTGCCAGACGGGAACGAAGCGCCTCGTAGCTGAACACGCCCTTATATTTATCTTCGATGCACTGCGGTGTGCCGCCCATAAGGAAGCCGATGTGCTTGGCCTTGCCCTGCAGTACGTCATTGTACATGGTTAAGATTTTTTCATAATTGTTGGCACGGGTGATGGAATTCGGAATCTTAAAAATATTCACCAGCTCATCGATAACCACCAGCATGCCCTTGTAGCCGGCACCTACTAAAAATGCGGCAAACAGCTTTAAGAAATCGTACCAGGTTTCATCTGTAACGATAAAATTGATACCTAAGTCTTCTTTTGCCTCTTTGCGGGTGGCGTACTCTCCGCGGAACCACTTCAGTACGTTGGATTTTAAGGCACTGTCATCTTCTTTGTAGGCCTTCCAGTAAAGCACCACCGCCTTGGCAAATTCGAAGCCGTTTACCATGCCCTCCAGGGAACCTGCCACGGCGTAGATACGGCGCTCCACCAGTTTGTCAAATTCTTCATCGGACACATCGGATTCTGCTTTAATTTCCATCTGGATGCCGGAAATCCACTTCTCCAACACTAACGGCAGTGCGCCGCCGTCCGGCTTGGATTTGGTGGAAAGATTCTGAATCAGTTCCTTGTAAGTGGCCAGACCCTGACCCTTAGTGCCGGCAAAACGGCGCTCCGGAGAAAGGTCCGCATCCACCACCGCAAAGCCCTTGGCAGTGGCATAGTTGCGGATGGTCTGCAGTAAAAAGCTTTTACCGCTGCCGTATTTGCCCACAATGAAACGAAAGGAGGCACTGCCTTCTTCAATCATTTCGATATCATGTAAAATGGCGTTGATTTCCTGGGTGCGGCCCACGGTAATATATTCTAAGCCCGTACGGGGCACCACACCGCCCTTTAACGCATTCATCAACACATTTGCAATTCTTGTAGGTACCTGATTCATTGTTCCACCAGCTTTCTTACTTCTTCGATATAGTCTTCATATAATACAAATTCTTCGTCCAGCAGGCCGTCGCCAATGGCGTCCATAGCCTTTTCGTTAATGCCGTCGGCTAACACCTCAACCATAACGCCTTGTGAATCGGCAAAGGATTTAAAATCTGCGCCTTCCAGCAATATGCCAAGCGCTTGCAGTTCTACGGAGTTCAGCGCTTGTTTTAACTCTGCCCACGGACCGGATGGCATTTCCGGTGAATGCACTGATATAAGCACGCATTCTTCCGTTTCTGCTTTCGGTACAGATTCTTCTTTTGGCTTTTGCTCTACAATCTCTTCTAACAAATCTTCTTCCGCCGGTGCTTCCCGCATCGGCTTCTTTACCGCAAAACTCCACTCCTCTTCCTCCGGCACAGTGAGCTTTTCCTGGGTAATATAGGCCTCTTCCCTGATTTTTTGCAGGTTGCCCACGTCCACCTTTACCACGGTTTTGGTAGCCTCCCGGTAAACCGCCGTTACCGTACCGGTTACCAGCTTTTCTATGGAACTTCCTGCGTTTAATAACATCTGCACCGCCTCATGGGTGAGAATTTCTGCATCTGCCTTTAATTTATGCTTATAACCCGTTAATCGGCGCAGTACCGCCTCGGTCTGCTTAAAAATATATCCTAACAGCTTTTTGCCCCGCTCGGTGGTAATTACCTTGCTGACACCCCAGCTGTTGTGACTGCACACATAAATCTCTTTTGGAGAAATCATAACCGTTTTATCCAGCTGGCTGTTCCACGGAAAGAATAGGGAATCCTTAAAGGGCTGCCAGATTGCCATGCTCTTCATTGGCTGAAAGATGGAGTCTTCCAAGGACATGCCGTTCTCTGTCATAAGCACGGACAATTGCTCTAACACCTGTCCGACACTCTCCTGAAACCATGGCAGGTTTTCTTCCGATACAAAGGAAGACTTGCGGATATCGTAAGAGGAAACACTGCAAAATAAATCAAAGCGGTTTTCCTGCCCGGCAAGCTCCGGGTAGTACTGCTGCAAACCCACACCCTCTACAAATTCCGCAAAGGTATGGGGCAGGTCGTAATAAATGTGATAGTCTTTAATCCAGACAGGCACGTGATTATCTAACGCTACGTCCAGTTCACGATACTCCTGCCAAAACCACATCAGCTGCTCTAAGCCCTCCAGGGGGTCTGCAACGCCGATGTTGGTAATTAACTCATACAAATAAAGATACGCGTAGGACAGGGATGTTTTTTCCACCACACCCTGCCGAAGCTTGGTGCGCCAGGTAAAGTAGGTACGCAATTGCTCATAGCCCATCATCTGATAATTGGGAAAATATGAGGAGTACTCTGCTGCGTCCTTGTAATCGTCCGTAAAATCCTGCATAAACATACCCTGCTTGTAAAACATACGGGCAGTTTCCCAACGGACACGAGGGTCGAAAAAGCGGTTGCTGCCATACTGGAAAGCGCGGGAATTGCGGGCAATATCCCGCATTTTATCAAACCGCTCCCGAACCGGGTCCTTTTCCTTTAACTCCACCTTTTGACTCTTTAACACAAATTTGCCGGCTCCCGGAAAGGGACTGGAATCATATTCAATTTCATAATACATATCATCAAAGTTTATATTATCCATGAAACCACCCTCCTTTCAGCAAACCTTTGTTCCCGAACTTTTGTTCTTATTATACCGCCATCTTCCGCAAATTGCAATCACATTAATCAAAAAAAGACACTGTCCTAAATTTTCTCTTAGAACAGTGTCACATTTGTTATCCTCCAAAAACCGCTGATAAAAATACCGGCACCAACAGCCCTGCCGCACACAAAGCGATGCAGGCCACCCTGTCCTTTACCAGTCGGCTGACCAACATGGTAAAAAGTCCCATGGCCGCCGCATACAAACACCGCCAGCCGTACAGCAAACACAAATATACGGTAATGGATACAGAAAACGGAAAGTCCCGCATACATTCGATACTCTGCACCGGACAATCCATGCTGTGATACGGGAAGACCTTACCAATCTGCACAAACTGAATCATGTGAATACCAAGGGCCGTCAAGGCAGAAAACATCACCACGATTACAACCTTGTACACTACGGTGCGTTTACCCCGGAAGGAGGTACGCAGCACCGGCTCCATCTTGGCTTTATACTCGTAGGCCATGCAACCGGAAAAGGCCGCAACCACCGCAAGCAATATATACAAGCGGTTTCTTTCATAGGTTTTACTATCGTTTTCCAGCAATAAATGATAGGTATACGGTTCCAAAAGCCAAAGCTCCCTGCCGGTTTCCAGCGTATATTCCAACCCGGAATAAGCCCTTGGAAGAACAATATTCAGGCCGGCCATTTTCTTCAGAATCTCCATCAGCTGCTCTTCTCTTTTCTCCAGTTCCTGACTAACGTAACTGATGGCCGGGTCACCCGGTTTTTCCATCATAAGCTTTGTCAGACGTTCCTTGAGCCTTGCAATGGAGGCCTCCAGCTTCAGCTTATCTTCCTCCATGTCCGCCATAGTCTGCTCCATGGCTGCCACGCTGTCTTCGGTAATTGGGCCCGCAAATTCCTCATACCACATCATTTCGTAAGGGTTTCGCAGGTCGGCATACCGGGATTCCAGGGAGGCGGAATACGCCAGATATGCCGCCAGCAAAAGAATTACAAAGCCCATCTGCTTTCCCAGAAGCTTTCTTGCTTCCCAGGTAAAACCGCTCACCGGACGACGGTGTCTGCTAAACCACGCCAGGATTTTATCCAGTCTGGATGCCAGTGCTCCCACGGTTTTTGCCCGGTTTCCGGCACAGGCAATCAGACTTAATAACGGAAGGACAATCAATAACAACAAGGCAAACCAAAGCTGCAGCTCTAAAATCAAAATTGGTTTTCCGAAGAAATTCAAGTTCAGGTAATTAATAAATCCGTCCCGGCCTACCAGCATGGCGCACAGGTTAACATACTTCACTCCTGCCAGCACCGAGGTCGGCACAATGGTAAGATAGCACAAATATTCCAGGCCTACGGCCACAGAAAACGCCACCAGGGCAACCATCGGGGTAGTAAACACCGACAACGCATACAACAAAAGCCCCGTTACAGACGCCGCCAGTGCCTTGCAAAGCATGTCATAAAACAAATACTCCCGGATGCTGATTTGGTAGGTGCTTTTCAAAAATTCCGGCACGGACTGAATTGCCCGGTCAAGGTCCGCACCGGGATATCGAAGCTGCACCACCAAAAGGGTGCTTCCGTATAACAAAAATGAAATGGCTGCTGCTCCGAAAAGCAGGATTACGACCCTCCAAAGAAACAGGGGTATTCTTCCCCGCGCCGTGGAACGCACCAAAAGCTGCAGTCCCTTTTTTTCTTCCTCCAAAAAACGCAGTACCAGATAAATGACAAAGCCTAACACCAGAAAATGGGTCAACTGGAACCTGGTATAAATGACAATACCCCGGTTTTCCCCTTCCTCCGGCACCAGTCCGGAGAGAGCACCATAGTCAACTGCGGACTTCTCAATGTTCTTTCTGGCGAAGGAGTCTTGTTTCGCAAACAGCGAATTTCCAAGCATTCCGGACACATTGTCCATGGTTTCCGCCAAAAAGTCATCATACCCATTCAGATATTCGGTCAGGGCATCCCCGGTTAAGGTGATTTCCTTACTGTCGTTACACTGGAACAGACAGAAGGTCACGTTTATCAGCAGTAGAATCAATGCAAACAATATGGTTTTTTTATTCCAAATGACTCTTAAAAATTCCCGCATAGTGCAAATACACATCCTCTAAATTATTACATTCCGGAAGCTCCGAAATCAGTGTCGCCGGACTGTCAAACCGGCACAGCTTCCCCTTTACCAGTAAAAGCACCTTTTCCGCAATGCTCTCGATATCCCCTACAATATGGGTTGCGAGGAGCACAGTACGTTCTTTACCGATGGAGGCGATATATTCCCTGAGGCGGTGCCGTTCCTCCGGGTCAAGACCCACCGTCGGCTCGTCCAGGATTAAAATTTCCGGTTCCCCGAGCATAGCTGCTGCCAGCAGGGTTCGCTGCTTCATACCCCCGGAAAAGGACCCGATTTTCTGATGGGCCGCCTTACTCAGATTGACGATTTCCAAAAACTCTTCGGTTTGGCGCTTACAATCCGACCGCTTCATGCCCTTTAAAGAACCTATGTAATGCAGAAAATCTCTGGCGGTAAAGTCCTCGTACATACCCTTGACCTGAGGCGTGTAACCCAGCTTTTTGCGGTACGCAGCCCCCATGTCCAGAATTTCCTTACCGTCATATAAAATGCTGCCATCCGTACGTTTGATATTATCCGTAATCAAGTTCAGGAACGTAGATTTTCCCGCACCGTTTGGGCCAAGCAGCCCGTATACGCCCTTGTCAAAGGACACCGTCAAACCGTCCAGCGCCGTAAAGGCACCGTACTGTTTGGTTAAATTTTTAATATCTAACATCGTAACACTTCCTTTACTTATTACTGCCACTGCCAAACAGTGCCCGGATTAATTTCTATCACATGGTCGTATACGGTCGTAAACACCGGCTCTCCTGCCAAAAAATCCTGAAGCGGACACCCGTACACTGTATTGGCAGTTTGCAGATACACCGTATTATCAAGGATTTTGATGGAAAAATTCTCATAGTAATCCGCCAGACCCTTTATGTTGATTGGTACCTTGGCAATCTCTGTAAGCTCCCGGTCAAGTACATGCACATAGCCTGCTATCATTTCCTCAGCATCCACTACCATTCCCGGTAACAGCATATTAATATTATGGAAGTCCACGGTTTCAGCTACATAAAGGTAGGTGCCGTCCGTCATCATATCCTGACATTTATATCTGTCAATTGTCTCCATTCCATATGTAAGACCATCCGTTATTTCCGAATCAGGAAATAGGAGTTCCAAGTCGTCCGCACTATAATACGTCATTTTCCGTTTTAAAAAAACTTCCTCATGCCGGATGGTTTCTTTCGTGGAAATCTTATACTCAAACAACGTTTCACCGGAATAATAATAGTAGATTGTATCCTCGTCCATTACCTCATAAATTCCAACGTAGGTATTCAGAAGCTCCAGCTCCTCCACGGTGCCGTCCGTCAGACAATACCGGGACAAGGTATTTTTCCGGTTCATCTGGGTGTTAAAATAAATGTAGTCCCCGTAACCGATAAAACGCTCCCTACCGTTACTCTTTGTTCCATATTCCAATTCCGGAAGCGCCGTCAGTTCTCCGGTTACCAGATTATAAATATATGTACCGGTAACTCCCTCATCTGCATTTCCTATGCTGCCAAGCCTGTACGGAAGCACTGCCACGCCACGGTGAATCATCATGGGCTGGCCTGCAATTACCACCGCCTCGTTATTTAACGTCATGTAAGTAACCAGCTCGGTCAGCTCCGAACCATCCGCCGATACCCGAAGAAGCTTGTATAAATACTCCGTTTCCGTAGCTTCTACTACATCCAGATACAGACTGCCGCCGTAAAAATATGTACTGTTTATCTCGTATTTACTGCTGGTGGCGGTGCAGAACACATCCCCGTCGTGTCGGCATTCCGGCTTGCTGCAAAGATAAATATTCTGGCCGCTCTCCACATCATAGTAATGCAGGGACAGGGTTTTCCCGTAAGCCGCACTGTAGTAATATCCCGTATCGGATTTCATAATGTTATTTATTGCTGCCGTAGCAGGATTGGTCTGCACAAAATCCTCTATCGGGATTTCTTCCTTGCCGCAGCCTGCCAGCATGAAAAACAAGGCAAGAAAGACTATACTGATTTTTGTTTTCTCCTTCATTCCATCTTCTCCCGGTCTTTATCAATTAAACTTCTCGTACTCCACATTTTCGTGAGTATACAACAATTCAAAGGCTGGTCTGCCGCCCTTTAAAAACTCTTCCAACGGACAGGTAAATACCGCTGATGTGGTCTTAACGTAAACTGTTTCATCCAAAATTGCCAGCGAAAAATACTCCAGAGCATTCAGGTCCTGTATGAAAATTTCCACACTGGCCACCAGGTTCCGTTCCCGGTCAAACACATAAACGGTAGGCAAAAGGTGGTACTCCTTAACCCCATCCTCTCCCACATAAGAACCGACAAGCTCGTCTACGCTATCCCTAAACTCCAGAAACTCGCCCACATAAAGATAGGTGCCGTCGGTTATCATATCTGACATGTTAATATATTTGGTCGTTTTGGGTCTACCGTCAGGAAATCTCTCTGCTACTTCAAGCAACACATTATCGTACTGTGTATTCGTCTTCGTGGAAATCTTATACTCGTACAACCGGTACTGGGTCCAGGTATAGAAAATGGTATCCTCATCCATTACCTCATAAATACCGGCGTAGGTACGGGACAATTCCATATCCTCCACCGTGCCGTCGGTGATACAATACCGTGACAACGTATTGGTACGGTCGATTCTCGTATTAAAATAAATGTAGTCCCCGAAGCCTGTAAAACGCTCTCTTCCGGTTGTCAGCTTTGTATATTCTATTTCCGGAAGCTGGGTAAGTTCTTCGGTTATTAAATTATAAAGATAGGTGCCGGTCACTCCGTTTTCTACGTCGGCTGTACCGCACAACCGGTACGGCAGCACCATGACACCCCGGTGGATAATTGCCGGTTCACCGCCGTATAACGCAACCATGGAGCTTTTATTTACGGTCATGTAGGTGATTACTTCGGACAGCTCCGAACCGTCCGCAGACACCCGGATAACCTTATACAGATATTCCTCCTCCGTTTCCTCCACCGCAGCCAGATACAGATTGTCACCGTAAAGATACGCACTGTTTACATGATACTTTTCATTGGTGGCGGTACAAAAGGAATCCCCGTCATGGCGGCACTCCGGCTTACTGCAAAGATAAATATTCTGACCGCTTTCCACGTCATAATAATGCAGCTCCATCTCCCGTCCGGATACGGTGCCGTAATAGTATCCCGTATCGGATTTCATAATCATGCTCATACCCGATGTGGCAGGATTACTCCGCACATAATCCTCTATCGGGATTTCTTTCTTACTGCAGCCCGCCAATAGAAAAAGCAGGGTAAATAATACCATATAAAATTTTGTTTTCTCCTTCATGATTCCTTCTCCCCATTGTTATTGTATATACTTCATATATTCCACGTCCTCATGCTCATATAACGGTTCAAACGGTGGCTGTCCGCCCTTTAAGAACTCCTCCAGGGTGCAGGCAAGCACCATTGGCCTCGTCTGCAGATATACCATACCATCCAGAATTGCTACTGAAAAATACTCCTGATATCCCAGGTATGGTTCCGTAGAGAGCTCTACCTTAACCACCTCATTTAACTCCCTGTCATAAACGTGGACATAGGCTTTGATTTTCTCTTCTGTCCCATCGGAGTATACAATAGAACCCAGACTGCCCTTGCCTGTTTTACGGAAATAAACGCCGTGTCCTGCATACAAATAGGTACCGTCCGTCATCATATCATCGCAGGTATAATCCTCCGCAGTCTCCATCTCTACATTCAGCACCGGATTCCAATGCTTCTCTGTACTGACAAATACCGCCTCATGGGTTGTATTTTCCTTTGTAGTAATCTTATACTCGAACAACCGGTTTCCCGAATAGTAATAGTAAATGGTATCCTCGTCCATCACTTCATACAGACCGTTATAGGTACGGAGAAGTTCCAGTTCCTCCATGGTTCCATCGGTAAGACTATATCTGCACAAAGTATTTTTGCGGTTCTGCTGGGTATTGAAATATATATAATCACCATAACCGGTAAAACGCTCCCGACCGTTACTCCTCATCCCATATTCCAATTCCGGAAGTTCCGTCAGTTCCCCGGATACCAAATCATACAAACAGGTGCCGGTAACTCCTGCTATTTCCCCTGTAATTGTAGTGCCCTCCATGCTTATTAACGTATACGGTAGCACCACAACCCCCCGGTGGATAATCATTTCTTCCCCACCGACAACCGCTCTTAAGGAGGCTTTATTTAAGGTCAGATAAGTGACCACTTCACTAAGCTCAGAACCATCTTCCGCTACCCGGAGCAGCTTAAACAGGAACTCCGATTCCGTGGTTTCCAACACCGACAGATACAAATCACCGCCGTAAAAGCAAACACTGTTTACATCATATTTCTCACTGGTGGCAGTGCAAAAGGCATCCCCATCGTGGCGGCATTCCGGCTTACTGCAAAGATAAATGTTCTGGCCACTGGCCACATCATAATAATGCAATGCCATATCCCCATACTCCGTGGTACAGTAATAATACCCCGTATCCGATTTCAAGATGGCGGTCATGCCGTTTGTAGCAGGATTACTCCGCACATAATCCTCTATCGGGATTTCTTTCTTGCCGCAGCCGGAAAGAAGCACCAGTACTGTTAACAGTAACATTCCTAATATCGACTTTTTTCTCATACCAAATCTCCTCCTGTTTTCATAATCTCCCCCATCTCTTTGTCCCGATTATAAAAAAGTGAAAACAAAAAAACAACCGCTTTTGCATAAGTGGTTGTTTTTTCCGCACAGGTGGTCACCCTGTAATCGTTATTGTTTTTCCATTAAGAGCAGATGCACCTGAAATTCCTGATTCTCTGCGCTGATTTCCATGGTGCCTTGATACTTTTTGCACACCTGCCGCACCGAGGATAAACCGATGCCGTGGCCGGATTTTTCTTCCTTGGTGGAAGCAAACTTACCGTTGTCACCCTTGCGTTCTCCGGCATAAGGATTTTTACAGGAAATAAGCAACATGCCCTGCTGCTGTTTTAATTCCAGTTCCACGCTGCGCCCGTCCAGCGGAAGCTCTGCACAGGCCTCCAGGGCATTATCCAACAGATTACCTAACACACTGCACAAGTCGTAAGCCGCAAACTTCATGTCGCCAAGGCGGCACTGAATGGTAAGCCGTAAGCTTGTTTCCAGCTCTCTTGCCAGCTGCTGCTTTTTATATAACAGCAAATCCACCGGCGTGCATCCGGTCTTTGCCGCCAGCTGATTCTTTAAAATGCTCTCGTTTAAATCCTTGATGTAATGGTCGGCACCCTCTCTGTCGCCGCTTTCGTTTAATGCCTGAATGGTCAACAGATGATTCTGGAAATCGTGCCAGATTTGCCGCATTTCGGTGTACTGTCTGCTGATTTCTGCATCGTAATTTTGCTGCAGGACTGCCAGGGCATAGCGGTGGAAGCTTCCCATACGGCGCACGCAAAAGACTACGGTCACGACAAGCAGGATTACCCAGAATATCAAAAACAAAGGAAGTCTGGAGTAGGCCCCGCCTGCAATATTCAAGTTCAGATACCGATTAAAGAAACGCTCCGGATTCAATGCCGAAAACACGTTGATTTCCCGGAAAAATACCAAAACAGGTGCGTCTCCCGGATAGCGGGCCAGTAAAAACTCTGCCAACAATATCACCGGCAAAAGCACAACCCATATCCGGCGCTTTTTTTGCTCCATGGTAAGCAAAGCAAGTGCTCCGCAAAACAGAAACACAAAAAAGGACAGCTTTAGTATCATCCAAATGACGGTAAAACCGCCTATGGTCAGCACATACTGACAGTTCCGGAAGGACGCCAGCGACTGGATACTGACGGAAAACTGATTTGCCTCCAGCAGAAGCTCCTTCATCAAAAGGGAGCTGCCGTAAATGCCAAGCACTCCAAGGACTGTGATAATTCCGGTTTTAATCAGCACCCCGGAAATACCGGAAAGCATCTGCTCCTCCCGATTCTTTAAAAAGTAAAGCAACAGCGCTGCCATGATAACCGACAAGCCTGCTGACAGCACATCGGACACCGCAAAATTGATAACCGCATTCCAGGCATTATCCTGCACCGGAGAAACGGTAACATATTCCAGACCGTAGTAATCCCGCCCGGTTTTTGCAATGTTGCCCAAGTACCAGCCGTCACTGTACAGCGCCGTCTGGGACATGCCGTGGGCCTTTTCCCCCAGTTGCACAATCTCCGATTCATAGGAAAGCACACCGGACAAAATCTCTGTCAGCGCTTCGTAATCTTCTTTATTTCCCACAGAAGACAACAACGCATCCAGTTCCGCCTGAGACTCTTTTTGCACCCTCTCTACTTTATTCCGGCTCTGACTTACCTTCTCTTCTGCCGCTTCAATGCGCTCTATGGTCTGCTCTGTCTGTGCAAGCGCCAGGGAAATATCCGCAGGAACTGCTTTCAACATCCGCTGTCTGCTTTGAAATCCGCTGTGCGAAACCGTCTGGGTATTTCCCCATACATCGGTGCTCTGCAAATACTCACCCGAGCAGTGCATCATATAAAACACGAGACAGTTTAATAGAATGACCGCCGCCAGTATTACCACCTGCAACGACATAAATCCTCGTTTTGTTTTCATACTGCCACCAGCCTTTTCATCACCGCTTCTACCACACTCTTACGCTTTCTGCGGCTTACCGGAACCTCTTCCCCGGTATCCAGCAAAAGAGAATCCGCATCTACACGGCTGATATGGTCCACATTTACATACAAACAATGATACACCTCAATAAACACATCCGCCGGAAGCTGCTTTACAAAGGCATGAAAACTGTCGCCGTCGTAAAACACACCATTCTGCGTATGTATCTTTGTGCTGCGGTCCTCCGCCTCCACATAGCAGATTTCCTGCCTGGAAAGCACCCGCACACCTTCTTTTTCCTTTACCATAATGCGGGAGGCATAAAAATATTCCTTCAGATATTTTTCTAAAATGCCCGGCAGTCTGGTTGTATAGTCCTTCTTAAACAGAAAATAGAATGCCTTGACATCATAACCGTCCAGCACCCGCTCTTCCAATGCGCTAAGAAAAATTACCGGCAGCTCCCGGTTCTTCTCTCTCAGCTCCCGCACCAGTTCCACGCCGTCTCCGTCGCCCAGTTCAATATCCATGAATAATAAATCCGGTTGCTGTCCTTTTGCAAGGGCCGCCTGAAACTTCTGTCTGCTGCCGCACCAGTTTATATCCGCTTCTATTTCCTTACACGCTAAAAAGGCCCTGATTTCTTTTTCCAGAGCCTTTGCAAACAGTTCTTCATCCTCACATAGCGTTATTCTTAAATTCCCCATAATTAAAACCCAACAAACTTTTCATTTTGTGTATAGGACCAATGCAACTGTTTAATAAAGTCGTAGTCCTTTACTTCGTTATAAAAAATCAATTCACAAATATGCCCGTTGAAGGATGGCTGGAATACATCGCCACCCACTACCACACGGTTAACAAACCGGTTCGCCGGTACGTTTTCCAAATGTCCTACCGGTTCGCCGTTTACAAACACCATAGCAGATTCGGTTTTTGCATTATAAGTCATGACATAATGAAACCATGCCCGCTCCGTTAACGGGCAGGCCGCCACATCATACCAGCCGTTGACATGTCTGGAATCACGGATTCTGCATACCGAATTTCCTTCAAAGGCCAACGGTACAATGCCCATAAAGCCGCTTTCAAACTTCACATACAGTGCAGAACTCCACGGATTACTTATTTTGGTATGAATCCACATGGAAACGGAATAGCTGTCATTTACCAGCACATTGTTTGGCAAAAGAACCGTATTTTCCTCTCTTTCGCCTCCCGGAAAATACAGGGCTTTGCTGTCGGTAAAAATGCCCTGTTCATACGCAAAGCCTTCGCCGTTTATGCTGCCCTCCGCCTCACCTTCTTCTGCCTGCAGGTTTCCGTTAAAACGGAAGGTATAAGTTCCGCTTGTCTTTCCGATATTTTCTTCTGCAAAATAATAGAATTCTCTTTCCGGCAGCGGACGGGCATAAAAGAGACCTTGGGCCACCTGGCAGCCGCAGCTTATCATAAATTTTACCTGGTCCTTGGTTTCCACACCTTCCACAACCACGTCCATCTTTAATTCCTTACACATGGTAATGACGCTGCGAAGTACTTTTTTACCCCGGGCGTCAGTTGCAGAAGATCGGACGAAATCCCGGTCAATTTTTATGGTGTTTACCGGCAAATCCTTTAACAGATAAAGTGCCGAAAATCCGGATCCGAAATCATCAATGGAAACCTGAAATCCTTTTTCCTTTAACCGTTCCATCATTTCAATCAGTTCTTCACTGTCTTTAGCAAATGCACGTTCCGCAAATTCCAACTCTAATTCGGAAATATTCACCTTGTATTTCTTCACAATTTCTTCTAAATGCTCTGGGAATTCCCTGTCATATAAGTGAAGCCTTGACATGTTGACAGACACCGGAATATTGGCATACCGCTTCCCCTGCCAGGATTGTTTTAACCGGCACACTTCTTCAAATATATAATAATCCAGCTTCACTACAAAACCGTTTTTTTCAAATAAATCCATGTACATTTTAGGTACCAGGATACCTTCTTCGGGATGAACCCAGCGGGACAGCGCCTCCGCGCCGTACATTTGGGAGGTTACCATGTTCATCTTTGGCTGAAAGAACACCTGAAATTCTCCGTTTTTAATGGCATCTTCCATTTCTGTCTCTAAACGGCGGTTTCTCTCATAAACAGATTCCAGCTGATCATACATGGTATAACGGTTTTTTCCGTTATTTTTAGCATGATACATGGCAGCATCGCACTTAGCCAGGATATCATCCAATGGCTCTGTTACACTGCTATTCAACAACACGCCGATGCTCAAAGACACCAGCGACATGACATCCTGCCTGAAGTCCATTTCTTTAAACCGGGAAAGCAGCAGTTCTGCAATTGCCGGCACATCCTCTGCCATAATTTCAGCAGGAAGAATAACCGCAAACTCATCACCGCCAATGCGCGCAATAAAACAACCCTCCAGTACTTCCTGCAGGAAATCCGCAATACCTACAAGCAGCTGGTCTCCCATGTTGTGTCCGTAAATGTCATTTACCTTTTTGAAGTTATCGACATCCAAAAACATAGCGTGAACCGTGCTATCCTGCGGCAGTTCCAAATAGTGCTGGTATAAACTTTTTCTGTTTGGCAAATCGGTTAAGTAATCCAATTCCATTGTCGCCATTGTGTTTTCTCCCAATAAAAGCTATTTATCAAAAGCTATAAACTTCTCGTTTTGTGTATAGGACTGATGCAGCTTCTTTACAAAATCATAATCCTTTGCTTCGTTATAGAAGATAAGCTCACAGATATTTCCGTGGAAGGATGGTTGGTACATGTCACCGCCAATATAGGCAAGGTTTACAAATCGGTTGGTCGGCACATTTTCCAAACGGCCCACCGCTTCTCCATTAATAAAGCCCACCGCTACTTCTGTTTTTGCATTATAGGTAATTACATAATGATACCATGTGTTTTCACGGAATTGGCAAGACGGAATATCATACCAGCCGTTTACTACGGTAGCATCACGGAGACGACAGCAGGAATTTCCTTCCCATGCATACGGCACAATACTGCAAAAGCCACTCTCAAATTTAACAAACAGGGCAGATGTCCAGGCAGTTACCGACTTTGGACGTATCCACATGGAAATGGTAAAGCTGTCGCTTACAATAACATCATTTGGCAGAATAACCAGATTTTCTTCCTGGCCGCCTCCCGGAAAATACAGGGAACTGCTGTCGGAAAAAATACCTTGGGCAAAGTAAAGCCCCTGTCCGGAAATTTCCCCTTCCATGCTTCCGTCTTCTGTTGCCAGACTTCCGTTTAGGCGGAAGGTATGATTATCCTTTGCATTACCGATATAGCCTTCCGCAAATTCATAAAATTCACTGACCGGCATCGGTTTCGCATAGAAAAAGCCCTGGGCAATCTGACAGCCGCAACTGATAACAAAATTCACCTGCTCTTTTGTTTCGATACCCTCGGTAACTACATCCATTTTTAAATCTTTACACATGGTAATGATGTTACGAAGTACGGTCTTACCTCTGGCATCATTGGTGGAAGACTGTAAAAATCCACGGTCAATTTTTATGGTGTCTACCGGCAAATCCTTTAACAAATAAAGCGCAGAGAATCCGGAACCAAAGTCATCAATAGATACCAAAAAGCCCTTTTCCTTTAACCTGGATACGACTGCAATCAGTTCATCGCTGTCTTTAACGAAGGTGCTCTCCGTAATCTCCATTTCTAGCTCCGGAAGGTCTACCTCATACCGTTTTGCGATAGCTTCCAAACGCTCCGGAAACACTCTGTCATATAAATGCAGACGAGACATATTTACCGATATCGGAATATGCTCATACTTGGTGCCTTTCCAGGAAGCCTTTAATTTACAAACCTCTTCATAAATATGTAAATCCAGTTTGGTAATAAAACCGTTTTTCTCAAACAAATCAATATAAACCTTTGGCGGACGTATGCCTTCTACCGGATGTACCCAGCGGGATAATGCTTCCACGCCGTAAAGTTCGGAGGTAACCATATTAATTTTCGGCTGAAGATAAATTTGGAAATCGCCGTTTTGCATCGCTTCTTCCATTTCCTTCTCCAGCTTCCGGTTTACTTCAAGAATGGAATCCAGCTCACTGTATAACGCATAACGGTTTTTTCCGCTCATTTTTGCCTGATACATGGCATTGTCACACTTTTCCAAAATATCGTCTAACGGCTGCGTTACTTCCTGGTCACGGATGACTCCCACGCTTAAAGAAACCAAAGAAAGCACGTCTTTTCTGAAGTCCATTTCTTTAAAGTTCAAAAGCAACTGCTCTGCCAAGGCCGGAACCTGGTCTGCAGGCATAATTCCGTCCAACAGAATAACAAATTCGTCACCACCCAGGCGGGCAACAAAACCTAAATCCTCTGCCTGCAGGAAATTGGCGATACAAACCAAAAGCTGGTCGCCCATATTATGTCCATGAATATCGTTAGCTTTTTTAAAATTATCCACATCCAAAAACATGGCATGGATTCTCATGTCCTGCGGCAGGTTCAGATAATATTGATATAAGCTTCTGCGATTCGGTAAATTTGTTAAATAATCTCTCTCCATAATAACGCTCTCCTAACAGAAAATAGTGCTACTTTCCTATTTTTTATTTTACCGTAGATTATTTCATCTGTCAACAAACGTTCATAAACATCCCCGTATTGACAATTTAACCTTGGAACGATAAAATACTTTTGAGCTTTACTACGAAAAAGGAAAAAACAGGAGGTAACACATGAAAAGAAAAATATATGTCATTCTCTTTTTGCTTGCATTCGTTTTTGCTGTAGGATGCAACAAAGAAGATAAAAAAACAACCCCGGACGCAACACCAACCGTTGCAGCAACTCCAACCGCAACACCGACACCGATCAATCTTGCAAAAGAAAGCATAGACAAACTCCCGGAGCAGTTTGACAAACTGATGTCCTATCTTCCAAAGGAAGACGTCGATTACAGCAACGGTATTGGCTGCGACATCAGCATGAAACTTGCTGTCGGAGATCAAATTTCCGAACTTCTTGGCTTAACCGGCTTAAATGATATTAATATCACCGGAATTGTAGATGCCAAGGACTCCCTGGCTGCTAACCTCAGCCTGTATTTAAACGGAAAAGAAGTCGTAACTTCCCATCTTTTTGCTGATTCTGCAAACCTGTTGTTTACTCTCCCGAAATATTCTTCTGATTATGCAGGAATTTCCTGGGACGAACTTCTCGGCACGTTAGAAGAAGGCGGAACCATCGACAATTCCCTTACCGGTAATAGTGGCGAAATCATCCGCACCATTAACACAGTTGATAAAACGCTTCCTACATCCAAAGACCTGGAAACACTTTTCCGCAAGCATTTAAGCGACTTTTCCGCTTGTTTCACAGCTGTAGCCGGTATTACCCCGAATGTTTCCATCGGCACAGGTGACTATGTCCTGTCCGGAGAAAAACACACAGCCACTGCAAATATTAATGATTTATATGCGGTTTTAACAAGCTTGGAAACTGAGTTACAAAACTATGCAGAAATTGACCTTCCGCTGGAAGATTTACTTATCGAAGGTGCAACCTCATTTGTTCTGGAGTACTATAGCGGCAGCAACGGAGATTATGCCTGGGCTGCATACCCGGATAACCGCGCGGCTGAACCACTGGTATTTATTAACATAAAGGCCGGCTTCTGTCTGTACAGTATTCAGGAAGACGGAACAACCGATATCGTTATGTATTCCGAAAAGACCTCCGACACTGCCGGAGTCATTACTCTTCCGTCAGATTCTGAGGAGGAAGCGGAAGATACCATCAATTACGAAACAGGTGAAAATTCCTTTACCATGCATGCCATGATGGATGACATCGTGCTCACCCTGGATGCCTCTAAGGTCAATGAGGCAATCCACTATAATGCCACCATTGTAGTCGACGGTATGTCCTTAGTTATGGATGCCACCACTGTTCCAAAGCGTACGGATCTTTCCTGCACACTGGCTTCCTACGGCATGGAATTCCTTACCATGTCTATGACCACTACTACCAGAGATTATGTGGAAATTCCTGTTCCTCAGAATTTCGTTTCCACGGAAGAATGGGCAGACGGTTTAGACCAGACTGCCTTAATGACAGATCTTATGACATTAATGATGGAATATCCTTTCCTGTTAGATTTGTTAGGCGGCTATATGGGAAATACCCCGGATGACACTACTAAGGAGCCAACCGAGACTCCATCTGATGTTGCTGTTGATTTTACAACTCTTATGGGATATTATGTCGATGCTGACGGATACGTGGATTTTAATCCTAAGGAGTCCGAGGTTCTTGCCCTTGGCATTCCATCCACCGGTTTAGATACAATGAAAGTAACGGAAGATCAAAAAAATTCCATGCTTGATTATGCAAAAAATACGTTCGGCAACTGCAAAACCGGTACCGAAACCTTTTACTGGGTATGGGGCAGCACCGAATTTGACGATGTGCAGAGCTACTACACCAAGGTTTATTCTTTTACTGATACGGATAACCCGGAGGATAACAGTATCACATTAGAATTTGACGCAGTTTCCGGTGAATTTACTTCCGCCAGTATTTACCATCAGAATAAAGAAACCGCTCTGCGTATTGCCAATGATATATTAATCTTACTTGGAACAAACTATACCATAACCGCGGATATTGTGGAAAATTATACGTTTACCAATAACTTTTCTTTCTCCGGTTATGATGGTTCCGAATATGGCAGTAACTACTATAATGTTACCTTCTCCGTTTATTATCCGGAGTGGTAAACAACAAAAAAATAACCCCGCAGCTTTAAGCTGCGGGGATTTTTTGTACCTCTTACAAATTAGTCAAGAGAGTATGGCATTAAAGCAACGTGACGTGCTCTCTTTACTGCTACTGTTAAAGCTCTCTGATGCTTTGCGCAGTTGCCTGTGATTCTGCGAGGAAGGATCTTACCTCTCTCGGATACGTATCTCTTTAACTTGTTAACATCCTTATAATCGATACCTGCGTTTGTCTTATCTGCACAGAAAACGCAAACTTTCTTTCTTCTACGAACAACGCGTCTCTTCATAGGAGCGTCTGTTCTTTCAGGCTTATCTGTCTTTGTCATAGCCATGGTTATTACCTCCTTATCCAATCGACTGTTCCATTTTAATTAAATGGTAATTCTTCGTCTATTCCGTCCGGAATATTCATGAATCCATCACCTGCTGCACTTGGTGCCGGTCTCTGAGGAGCCTGATAGGAATAGTTGCTATCGCCACCACCCTGTGCATTTTTGCTCTCAGCAAATTCGATGTCGTCTAACACAACGTCTGTTGTGTAAACCTTCTGACCGTCCTTGTTTGTGTAGCTTCCTGTTTGGATTCTGCCGGTTACAGCAACCTTCGTGCCCTGTCTTAAATACTTTTCAGCAAATTCTGCCTGTCTGCCGAAGCATACACAGCCGATGAAATCTGCTGTCTGCTGGTCTGCGCCATCCTGACGGCGACCGCGTCTGTCAACCGCAAGAGTGAATCTTGCAATTGCCATGTTATCTCCGCTTTGGGAGTAACTGATGTTAGGGTCACGAGTGAGTCTACCCATTAAGATAACTCTGTTCATTAGGAATCCCTCCTATTATTCTGCATCCCGTCTAACGCATAAGAATCTGATGACATTGTCCATAATGCGAACTCTCTTCTCAACTTCCGCTGGAACTGTAGCATCAGCATCGAACTGAATGAAGAAGTAGTATCCTTCTTTCATCTTCTGAATTTCGTAAGCAAGTCTCTTCTTACCGCAATCTTCAACGTTTGTTACAACGCCGCCGAATCTGGTAATGTACTTCTGAGCCTTTTCTACAGTGGCTGCCTTTACGTCATCCTCAACTTTTGCACTTACAACTAACGCTAATTCATACTGGTTCATAGTTGTGTTGCACCTCCTTTTGGTCTCTGGCCCTTTTCCGTGGAAAAGAGCAAGGAAAAATTTACTCGTCACGAAACAAAATTTTACCATAAAGAATTCCGCTTGTCAACCACTTTTTCATCAAATTATCGCCATAATTCTCCCCACACCTCGTCGCACAAGTCGATGCAATACTCCAGGGAGAAGTTTTTGTCCTGGTTCCGGATGGCGTTCTGCTCTGCCAGCTCCTTTGTATATTCTGACAGAGGGTATACAGTAATGCCGTTCCTTTTCTTTTCCACATGGCAGACAATGGCTTCCACACCATAATCCGCAATATGAATCACTCCGTTTTCATCCGGTTCAATAGTCACATTGGCCATGCCTCCCACCATCCGGTTTGCCGTTCCTTTTCCTTCGCCGGAAGTCCAGTTAACAAAGTTTCCAATGGAGTAATACACTAACATCTGCTCACCGGTTTCTTTATTTGTGTGCCACTCCACCGGCTCAATCACATGGGGATGGGTTCCCAACACCAGGTCCACTCCGTTCTCCAGAAAAATCCCGGTCCATTGTTTCTGGCGCCAATCCGGCTCCAGGGAATATTCCGTTCCCCAATGCGGACAGACGATGATAAAATCCGCCTGTTCCCGGGCAAGCTTCAAATCTTTCAGAACCGCCTGTTCCTCCAACATATCCACTGCATATGGCATATCCTCAGGCATGGCTACTCCGTTGGTTCCGTATGTATAATTTAAAATGGCAATGCGGATGCCCTCCACCTCTGCAATGTATAGTTCTTCCTTATCTTCGGTGCTGTCATGAATGCCCAGCACTCCAATGTCCGGATAGTTCTCCTCCCAAAACGTCAGAGTGTTCAGTACACCCTGTTTTCTTTTGTCCAGCGCATGATTGGTAGCATGAAGCACCACATCAAAGCCGGCGCTTGCCAGCGCATCTCCCACTTCTGTAGGGGCATTAAATGACGGGTAGCCGGAAATCCCAAGCTCTGCTCCTCCCAGCACAACCTCCTGATTTACCAGCGCCAGATCCACCCCGGAAATTTCTTCCCTCAGGTTGGCAAAGATAGCATCGTAATTGTAGCTTCCGTCCTCCTGCACGCAGTAATTATGAATCCGGTCATGCAATAAAATATCCCCCACCATCGTCAAGGTGACGGACGGCTTAGGGGTTGGCGTAGGTGTACTTGTTGGGGTTGGCGTACTCGTTGGTGTCGACGTACTTGTTGGGGTCGGCGTATTGGTTGGCGTAGGCGTGCTTGTTGGGGTTGGCGTATTTGTCACTGTCGGCGCCGGTTCCGGCGTGGCCGTGGCCGCCGGTGTCAAAAGAGCTCCCCCCTTTTTAGTCAAAGGCTGGTTGCAGCCACAAAACATTCCTATCATGCATAGCAAAAATATCACTATACTTATATGTTTTCTCATGTCAGATTCTCCTGTCCCATTTTTTTAAGCTCCAAACGAAGCTTTAAATGATGCGAAAAAGCGATGCAAAAACACCGCTTTTCATTTACCACTTCTTTTGTACCGCCGGACAGTAATGTGTTTTTACTGCTGCCCGCATTTCCACATAGCAACCGCATTTTCCGCACATGCCGTTCATAAGGCTGTCGCATGACATGCAAATACGCAAGCGTTCTTCGTATTCTTCCGCCGGGGTTTTTATATCTTCATCAATACGGGCAATGTATTCCTGCATGGTACGAAACAGATCTCCTTCGTCAAAGTCCCGCACCAGACACTTTTTACAAAATCTCCAGTCTTCTCGTTGCATATACTCTCTCTTATTCCGCTTCTTTCTTTACTTCCGCTTTTACAATCTGGCGGATATTTTTTTCTACCTGTTTGCGGGGAATCATGACCTGATGTTCACATCCCATGCACTTTAAGCGGAAGTCCATACCCACACGTAATACTTCCCACTCCTTACTTCCGCAAGGATGCTGTTTTTTCAAGGTTACAATATCTCCGATCTGAATGTCCATGGCGTTCCTCTCTTCTCCTGTTCTTTCTTTTATTCTACTCTATGACCGGTGGAACTTGCAAGAGAAA
>JAZSFC010000049.1:0-8586 GCA_045531955.1 Lachnospiraceae bacterium
TTTTTTGAACAGTTGTTTGGAATAACCGACAACCTACTGTTTATCAATTTATTTTTGCATATGGCGACGCTTTTGGCTGTGATTGTGGTCTACAGAAAAGTTGTGTGGAACCTTATCAAAAAACCATTTCAACCACTTATGTATAAACTGGTGCTTTCAACGGCAATAACTGTTGTGTTTGCACTGCTTTATAAGTTGCTTGATATTGACAGTGTCGTAACAAGTTTTTATTGGATATGTTTTTTTGGAAGTAGTAGTGGGTGGACCAATCGCCCTTGTTAAGGAAGGCGACATCATTAAGATTGATATTGATGCAAACACACTGGATGTGTTAATCAGTGATGAAGACATGGAAGCAAGAAGAAAAGAGTGGAAGCCTCGTGAACCAAAGGTAACTACCGGTTATCTGGCAAGATATGCTTCCATGGTTACCTCCGGCAACAGAGGTGCCATTTTAGAAATTAAGTAGGTTAGAAAGGATTGACATCATATGTTATTAAACGGATCTGAAATTTTAGTAGAATGCTTAAAAGAGCAGGGAGTAGATACCATCTTCGGTTATCCGGGTGGCGCTGTTTTAAACATCTACGATGCATTATATAAACACTCCGACGAAATCAGACATATTCTGACTTCCCACGAGCAGGGGGCTGCCCATGCAGCCGACGGCTATGCAAGAGCCACCGGTAAGGTTGGTGTATGTTTGGCAACCAGCGGTCCGGGTGCAACCAATTTAGTAACCGGTATCGCAACTGCTTATATGGATTCCGTTCCGATGGTAGCTATTACCGGTAACGTAGGCGCAGCACTGCTCGGCAGAGATTCCTTCCAGGAAATTGATATTGCCGGCGTAACCATGCCGATTACCAAGCATAATTTCATCGTAAAGGATGTAACGCAGCTTGCTGATACCATCCGCCGTGCGTTTGTAATTGCAAAGACCGGCAGACCGGGTCCTGTACTGGTTGATATTACAAAGAATGTAACTGCAACAGAAACCGAGTATGAGCCAAAAACTCCGGAGGAAGTTGCACGTATTTCTGATACTATCTGTGAGTGTGCATTAAAGGAAGCAGCTGAGTTAATTAACAAGGCAAAGAAGCCAATGATTTTCGTTGGTGGTGGTGCCGTTATTTCCGAAGCAGCGGCAGAAGTAAAAGAGTTAGTAGAGAAGCTGGATGCACCAATCTGTGATTCCTTAATGGGTAAGGGCGCCATGGACGGTACCGATGAGCACTACACCGGCATGCTCGGTATGCACGGTACAAAGACTTCCAACTTAGGTGTTACCCAGTGTGACCTTCTCATTGCCATCGGTGTACGTTTCAGTGACCGTGTAGCAGGTAATGCAAAGAAGTTTGCGCCAAAGGCAAAGATTGTACATATCGATGTAGATCCGGCGGAAATCAATAAGAATGTTGCTGTTTATAAGTCTGTTATCGGTGATGTTAAAGAAGTTTTAACCCGTTTAAATCCAATGATTAACAAGACAGAGCATAAAGAATGGATGGAAACCATCGCTGATATGAAGGCAAAGTTCCCTCCAAAGTATGATGAAAGCAAGCTCACCGGTCCATACATCATGGAAACCCTGTACAAGGTAACAAAGGGTGATGCAGTGGTAACAACCGAGGTTGGCCAGCATCAGATGTGGGCTGCCCAGTACTATAAGTACACAAATCCTAGAACTTTCATCACCTCCGGTGGTCTTGGTACCATGGGTTACGGTCTTGGTGCATGTATCGGTGCCAAGGTTGGTTGTCCGGATAAGACTGTTGTAAATATTGCCGGTGACGGATGCTTCCGTATGAATATGAACGAAATTGCAACTGCAACCAGATACAATATTCCAATCATCCAGATGGTATTCAATAACCATGTTTTAGGTATGGTTCGTCAGTGGCAGAACCTGTTCTACGGCCAGAGATATTCCTACACCACCTTAAATGACTGTGTAGACTTTGTAAAGCTGGCTGAAGCAATGGGAGCAAAGGCTTACCGTGTTACAAAGAAGGAAGAGGTAGAGCCTGTACTTAAGGAAGCAATTGCACTTAACATTCCTGTAGTTATCGACTTCCAGATTGAAAGCGATGACAAGGTTTGGCCGATGATTGCTCCGGGCGGCGGCAATGACGAAGTATTCTCTGAGGAAGATTTGGAGAAGAAGTAAGAACTATTTAGATTCCGTTTTGGAATTAAGATTTTAATTTAATATCCCCAGCACATAAGTTTATCTACCACAGACACGTTTGCACTCTCATCGCGACGTAGTCTCACTAGGTTCGTGCAACCTTCGGTTGCATCACCTCACCAAGTGAGAACGTCGCTCCAGGGTCTGTGTCCGATAAACTTATGTGCTGGGGATTTTTATATTTTGAAGGGCCAATTCCAAAACGGAATGTAAGTAGTGACTTGAGGTTATGAATCTCCAAATCTTCCTAAGAGAGTTAAAGGAGGGAAAGCTGGGGAATGTTGGATGTATATTTCTGAATAACTTGACATATGATGAGTGTATATTTCCGAATATCTTGACATATCGGAATAAACATGACATAATAACAATAAAAGGATGAAGGAAAGGTGTTATTATGCGATATTTGAAAGCGGCTGTTGTGGCAGAAAAATGGGGAATGACAGAGCGGCGGGTTACGATGCTGTGTCGTGATGGAAAAATCGGTGGCGCTAAAAAGGAGGGTAAGTACTGGATGATTCCGGAAACAGCCAAGCGACCGGAGGACGGGCGAAAAGTGGTGGCTGCTTCAGTGCGTGGTCACTTAAAGCCTTTGCCAATAGGAATTTCCGATTATAAAAAAGCGGTAACAAGCTATTATTATGTGGACAAAACCTTACTGCTCCGAGATTTTCTGGATGCTATTCCACAGGTGTCCTTATTTACCAGACCGCGCAGATTTGGTAAAACCCTGACTATGGATATGCTTCGTACTTTTTTTGAAATAAGCGAAGAGGATACCTCTGTGTATTTTAGAGATAAAAAAATTTGGGCTTGCGGACCAAAATATCAGGCGTATCAGGGAAAATATCCGGTGATTTCTGTTACCTTTAAGGATGTAAAATGCGAGACGTGGGAAGCAACCTATGAATATATTTACGGAATTTTGCGGAATGAATTTGAGCGACATAAAGAACTGCTGGACAGCAAGGTGCTTAGTTCCTTCGAGAAAAAATACTTAACAGAAGTACTATCGGGAGAAGCTGGAGAAACAGACATTGCCATGGCATTCTTAAATTTGTCAAGAATGCTTCACGTGCATCATGGAATGGCTCCGGTAATTATCATTGATGAATATGACACTCCGATACAGCAGGGCTATGTGATGGGGTATTATGATAAAGTGGTTGGCTTTATGCGGAGTTTATTTTCCGGCGGTTTTAAGGATAATCCGCATTTGTCCTTTGGATTTATGACAGGTATTCTGCGGGTGGCTAAAGAAAGCATTTTTAGCGGGATGAATAACCTGAAAGTAAATTCCATTATGGAGGAGCGTTTCAGCGAGTACTTCGGTTTTACGGCAGAGGAAGTAAAGGAACTTTTGACATATTATGGTTATCGGGATAAGTTTGCTGAGGTTTGCGATTGGTACGACGGTTATCGTTTTGGCAATACAGAAATCTTTAATCCATGGTCTGTGCTTAACTATCTGGATGAGTCCTGTTCACCAAAGGCGTTTTGGCAGTCTACCGGTGATAACAGCATCATCCGTCAGATTATCAGCGGGGGTACGGAGGAAATATATGAAAATCTGCAGCTGCTGATGCAGGGAAAAACAATTTCTTCCTATGTGGACACCTCGGTGATTTATCCGGAAATTGAGAATAATCCGGCATCGGTATACAGCTTCCTGTTGTCGGCCGGTTATTTAAAGGCGGTGCAGACGGAATCCTGTTTTGATGGCAATAATATTTGTGATATTGCAATTCCGAACAAAGAAATTTTTTATGTATACGAGAAAGAAATTATTTCTGCTTTTTCCGGATACTTCAAACAGGCGACAGCAATTTCTGTGAAGCAGGCATTGCTGAAGCAGAATATGCCGGAATTCCAAAAGCATTTAGAAGATTTCTTAGTGCAGAGCATCAGTTCCTTCGACTATGCCCATGAGAATTTTTATCATGGTCTGATGCTGGGAATGTATGCGGTAATGAATAATATTTATCGAATAACCTCTAACCGGGAAAGCGGAGCGGGAAGATATGATATTCAGATGAAACCGTTAGATAAGCGGCTTCCGGGCATTCTTATGGAACTTAAGGTTCCACAGGAGAAGCTGGATGAAAACCGGATGGAGGAATGTTTAGAAAAGCTTTGTAAACAGGCAATTGCTCAAATGGAAGCAAAGCAATATGCAGCGGAACTGAAACAGGAAGGCATCACAAGGGTTATGAAAATTGGTGTAGCTTTTTATAAAAAGCGTGTTAAGGTTGCGTTTGAAGAGTAAATAAAAAGGTTCAGAATCGGTATGTGATAAGTTGTGCAGACGGGTCTGAACCTTTTTTGCGCTTGTAAGCTTTTTATTTCGAAATATTTATTACATGCTGAATAATATCGCCCGGTGTACAATCAAGCACAAAGCAGATGCGGGCAAGGATATCAGAATCTATTTTCTCTACATGACCGTGATACCATTTATCAATCACTTCAAAACGGGTATCTATGGCACGGGCAAGGGCGTTGCGGGTAATGCCACGGGCATCCATAATTTCTTTTAGTTTTAGTTCAACAGTTCCATATTCATTAATTGTAAATAACTCATGTTCCATAATCAAACACCACCTTTAAAACTATACTATATAAAAAGTAATTTCTTGACGAATCCGGTATTAAAGGTTACTATATAAATAGTAACTATAAAATATGTAATTCGGGTGAAATATATGTATAACTGGTACTTTGAATATTTGAAACAGAATGAACCGGAAAAGGTGTTATCCAAAACAGGAGTAGTGCTTCGGAGATGGATTAATCCGATTATCCGTACGGTAGCACCGCTTACCTGCAAATATAAGCTGGAGTTTGTGAAGAAAACAAAATTGCCAAAGGGGCAACCGATGATTTTTGCACCGACCCATGGATTTAAAGATGATGTGCTGTGTTCTGTGGCATCTGTTCCGAAGAATGCGTACATCTTGTTTGGCAGTTTACCTCAGTTTTTTCATACTTTTGATGGAATTACTTCCTGGTTGAATGGGGTGGTAATGGTGGACCGCACAGACAAAGAAAGCAGAAAGGCGGCCAAGGAGAAGATGTTGCATGCTATCCATCTGGGAGCAAATTTAATTATTTTCCCGGAAGGTGTGTGGAACAAAACAGAGAATTTACTGGTACAGAAATTATTTCCCGGAATCTATGATGTGGCAAAGGAGACCGGAGCTTTAGTTGTACCACTGGCAACGGTATTGGAAAACGACAAGGTATATTCCTCCATGGGAGAACCCTTTGATATTGCAGCTTATGACAGGGGAGAGGGACTGGCAGAACTGCGGGACAGAATGTGTACCCTGCGGTATGAAATTATGGAGCAGTATTGCACCTGCACCAGAGAGGAACTGTTGCAGGAAAAATCACCGGAAGCATACTGGCATGATTATATTGAGGGACTGATTTCTGAGGTGCAATGCTATGACCGGGCAGTAGAGGAGAATGCACATTTTCAGGAGAAGGGTGTGTATAGTGCAGAGGAAGTATTTGCACCGATACGGGCACTTGCGGTAAAGAGGGAGAATGCGTTTTTGTGGAGGAAATAGTATGCGCACTGTTAAGGAAAATATCAAAAAGAATCATAAGTTACAGAATCTTTTAGATAAATCTAAACAGAGAAGATACAGGAAGCAGAAGAAAACAGAAGAGTATTGTAAGAAAAGTATAGAAAGAAGAGAGGCGGAGTTAAACAAAGAGTACCCTTTAAAACAAATGCGAAGAGGAAGAAATTTGTTTCCGGTTCTCTTATTTCTTATGAAATGCCGTCTTGCATTATGCGGAGTAAAGATACGCTTGCTTAATACTTTTGATAGGAAAATTATTGAAGGACCGGTTATTTTTGTGCCCACGCACATTGGAAAGTTTGATATAGAGGTTGTGTATGCCTGCATTAAAACACATGCACTTTTGCTGAGTGGAACAGAAGATAGAATGCACGGCACAATGGATGGTTGGTTTTTAGGCAAGTGTGGTGTAAACTATGTGGATCGAGCAAACAAAAAGGACAGAGCAAATTCCGTGATAAAGATGCAGAAAGATTTAGAGCATGGATTTGATTTGTTGTGGTTTATTGAGGGAACGTGGAATCTTTCTGAAAACAGATTACTTTATCCTGTTAGTTGGGCATCTGTTAAGGTTGCGGGACAATGTAATGCAACTATCGTTCCAATTGGATTGAATCAGTCTGGGAAAGAATTTTATGTAAAGTTTGGGGAACCGGTCAAGGTTAGTGCAGAGCAAGATTATGCCGAAGCAATTTTAGATTTAAAGGATGTTCTGGCAACATTAAAGTGGGATGTTTTTGAATACATAAAGGAAGCACGGGAAGATGGCTTTATTGTGAGAAGTGAGTTGAAAGAAAATTATTGGTTGGATTATATGTATGATAGAATTTCGGAATGGCCAATTGCAGATTTGGAGGAAGAAATGAAGTATGTATTTCAGCCTAAGGGTGTGTATGATGCCGAGGAAGTATTTGCACAAATACGAGCACTTGCGGTAAAAAGGGATAATGCGTTTCTGTTTGATAAAAGGATAAGTGGACGATGGTAAAAACAAAACTATATTTCCTAAAAAACTATTTCTCATTAAATCAAAGTGATTTAGAACTGTTTCTTCGTGAACAGCGAGCAGAGAGATATCAGAATATAACATCAACTAAAATTCCATGGTGGCGAGCACCTATCCACTATGTACTGATAGGTGTGTTGATTTTAATTCGTATATTTGCCAAGAGAAAAGTAATTGTAATATCAGACAAGCGAAAGAAAACAAAAAAGCCGGTAATTTATGCCTGTACACACATCGGAGCGCATGACGTGGAGTCTACCTTTGAAGCTATCAGAGTACCGTGCTATTTGTTTATGGGAGATGCCAGAGAAATTTACAGAACGGCAGACGATATTATGCTTTGGCTGAATGGGGTTATATTCTTCGACACAGAAGATAAGCAGGACAGATATATAGCCAAGGAACGAAGTATTTCTCTGTTGAAATCCGGCGGCAGTCTGCTGATTTATCCCGAAGGTGCCTGGAATATTACGGAGAATGAAATTGTAATGCCGCTTTATGCCGGAACCGCAGAAATGGCAATAAAAAGTGATGCAGAAATTGTGCCAATGGCGATTGAACGGTATGGAGAACGTTACATGGTGGCAATTGGAGAAAATATATCCACAGAGAATCTGGATGTTTCGGACAAATACGAGCTGACGAATCGCTTACGGGATGAGCAGGTAGATTTAAAGTGGCAGATATGGGAGCATGAAGGACTGCAGCATAGAAAAGATATTCCCCAAGGCTACTCTGAATGGTTTTTTCATGACGTTATGCACTGCGATGCGGCAACATATACCTATGAGGATGTTTTGGCAACACGGTTTCGTACCGAGGAGATGCTGGAACTGGAGGCGGTGCGGAAGCATTTGGAAAATGTGGTGCCAAGAAAAGAGAATGCGTTTGTGTGGAGGAGGACTATATAAATGAAAATGCAAGAAGAACTAAAGAAAACAGGATATATTCCAACATTTTCTTTAAAGGGAGAATTAGAGACATTAAAGAAACTTCCTAAGAACAAGCCATCTACAAGAATATTGTATCAAAAGAATAGAGCTAAAGTATTAAAAGCACTTGCCGATATTGAAAGTTTACATAATCATTCATGGTATTGTGAATTACGAAATAGGGCAGAGGCTGATTTAGGTGCGCTGGCGTTATTTTATCGCGGAACAAAAATCAGTTTTAGAGATATGTTCAAGAAGGCGGATGAATTAGCGAAGAGTTTTGCTAAAGCAGGTGTTCGGTGTGGCGATGAGATTCCGGTTTGTCTTTCTAATGTGCCAGAAACGGTATATATCATGCTTGCTTTGAACAAGCTTGGTGCAAAAATGAATTCGTTTGGTGCACATTATGCGCAGGAGTACGTAGAAGGCATTTTACAGGAATGTAGTAAAAGAATATTTATTGGAACAGATGATACATTTGAGAAAATTAAAGGACTTGTAAATAAAGTGAAATATGAGCATGTTGTCGTGATTTCACTTGCAGACTCATTGCCTGAGATTCCGAAACAGACAGAGGAATATGAAGAAGAATTATCTGATTATTATAGATTTGAAAATAAAGTATATTCCTTGAAAAAAGAAAATTCAGCAATAAAATCGTTTTCGGATTTTTTATGGTATGGAAGTGACTATGGTTCGGAAATTGTAGATGAAAATGACTTGGACAGAGAATTTCTGATTACATATACCAGTGGTTCGACAAAGATAGGATATCCGAAGGCGATTATCCATACTAATCGCAGCATGATTGCAATGGGAATGTTTCATGATCCGGAATTGTCAGGGAATCCTAAAATAAAAGGCTTA